>JALOOQ010000053.1 GCA_025454305.1 Cyanobium sp. Prado107 | reverse complement strand
GCGCCCTCGGCTGGGGTGAGGCGGCACCGCTGGAGGTTGAGGTGGGAGTTCTGGCCGCGGCGATCACGGCCCTGGGGGCAGTGCGGCAGCGGGCGGAACTGGAGCGCACCCTGCCCGCACTGCCGCCGGCCCTCGGCTTCGCCCTGGGGGCGGCGCTGGCGGAGCTGGAGGGGCTGCCGCGGCGCCGCTGGCTGCCGGCCCCGCCGCCGGCTGTGCTGCTGCCGGCCGGCGTGGAGGCTGCGGCGGCGCTGGCTGCGGCCCTGGCCGCCACCCCGATGCCCCCCGGTGAAGGCGCGCGGCCGTTCACCTGCAAGTGGAAGGTGGCCACCGACGACGACGGGTGCGAGCGGGAGGTGCTGGAACACCTGCTGGAGCTGCTGCCCGCCTCCGCCCGCCTGCGGCTGGATGCCAATGGCGGCTGGGATCGCCCCACCGCCGCCGCCTGGGCCGCCCGGCTGGAGGATGAGCCGCGGCTGGAGTGGATCGAGCAGCCTCTCGATCCGGCTGATGCCGAGGGCCTGGCGGAGCTGCGGCGGCGGTTTCCGAGCCTGCCCGTGGCGCTGGACGAATCCCTGCGCTGCCGCCCGGGGCTGCGCGAGCGCTGGAGCGGCTGGCAGGTGCGCCGTCCCAGCCAGGAGGGTGACCCCCGGCCGCTGCTGGCGGCCCTGGAGCGGGGCACGCCGCATCGGGTGCTGAGCACCGCCTTCGAGACCGGCATCGGCCGCCGCTGGCTGCACCACCTGGCGGCGCTGCAGGCCGAGGGCCCCACCCCGGCCGCCCCCGGCCTGGCGCCGGGCTGGCAGGCCGCGGGGGAGTTGGGCAGCGACGATCCGCAGCAGGTGTGGCGTGCGGCCGGACAGGTGGGCGGCCAGGGGTCCGGGCAGGCTGATCCATGAGTCAGACGGTGCTCAACACGGCTCACCTGGCCCGTGCCTGGCGGCAGGGATGCATCGTGGGGCTGGCCGCCCCGGAGCCCCAGGAGCAGGCCGCCCTGGCGGCGGCGCTCGGACCCGGAGGCACGGCGGACCTGGAGCGTCAGTGGGGACCGGGGGTGGTGCTGGGCAGCGGCGGCAGCCGCGGCGGCGGTGGCGCCGGCCGGCGCTGGTGCCTGCTGCCCCTCGGTCATCTGCAGGTGTCGGCCGCATCCACCGGCCGCTGGCTGGAGGGCCTGGGGCTGGATCCGGCCGCCTGTCTGCACCTCAACCCCCTGCCGCTGCATCACGTGAGCGGTCTGCTGCCCTGGTTGCGGGCCCGCCAGTGGGGGGCGCGGCACCGGCGGCTGGAGCCGGTCTGGATGCGCCAGCCGGCGCTGCTGGTCCAGGCTGTCCCCCTCCCCCGGGGCCGGCCGGTGCTGCTGTCGCTGGTGCCCACCCAGCTGCGGCGCCTGATGGCGGAACCGGCCGGCGAGGACTGGTTGCGGCGCCTGAGCGTGATCTGGGTGGGCGGTGCGCCGCTGCCGGCGGAGCTGGCCGCCCGGGCCCGGGCCGCGGTCCTGCCGCTGGCCCCCTGCTACGGCGCCACCGAGACCGCCGCCATGGTCACGGCCCTGCCGCCGGCGCGATTTCTCGCCGGCGTGGACGGCTGCGGCCCGTCCCTGAGCGGCGTGGAACTGCGCTGTGCGGGGCCCGAGGCTGCCCTGGAGCTCCGCTGCGGGCGGCTCGCCCCCGGCTGGCTGGAGGCGGGGCAGCTGCGCCCGCTGCCGCGGGATGGCGACGGCTGGTGGCGCAGCGGCGACGCCGGCCGGCTGGGGACGGATGGTCTGGAGCTGCTGGGCCGGCTCGATGGCGCCATCCACAGCGGCGGTGAAACCGTCTTCCCTGAGCAACTGGAGCAGCGTCTCACGAAGGCGGCGGCGGCGGCGGACCTGCCCCTGCAGGCCGTGCTGCTGCTGGCGGTGGCGGATCGCGAGTGGGGCCAGCGGCTGGTGGCCCTGGTGCGTCCCCGTGCGGCTCAGCAGGGGGCGGCGCTGCTGCAGCGGCTGCAGCGCATCTGCGCCGACTGGGCTCCGGCGGAGCGGCCCTGCCGCTGGCTGCTGTGCCCGGAGCTGGCGCCATCGCCGCTGGGCAAATGGCAACGGGCCCGTTGGCAGCGCTGGCTGATGGCGCTAGAAGCGGGGCACGCCGATGTCAGCGACCGCGCCGATGAGCACCTTCAGTGAGAGTGAAATCAGCAACAAGAAGCTGGCGGCGGGCCTCACCGGCATCTTCCTCGGTGCCTTCGGGGTGCACAAGTTCATTCTCGGCTACACCAAGCCGGCGGTCATCATGCTGGTGGTGTCTCTCGCTGGCGGTCTGGTCACCTGTGGTGTCGCCAGTTTCGTGATGGGCGTGATCGGCCTGATCGAGGGAATCATCTATCTCACCAAGACCAACGACGAGTTCGAGGCCACCTATCTCGATGCCGAGAAGTCCTGGTTCTGAACTGGTTGCCCGGATTCGCAACCCCCGGCTGCCTGTATTGGTGCTGCTGGGGGCTGCGGTGCTGACCGCCGGGCTGATGGAGGCCCATCCGGCTGAGGGCCTGCAGCTGCCTCTGGCGGCTGTGATAGCTGCTCTGCTTCCCCTGCAGCTGGCGGCGGTGTTCTATGTCGTCCGGCGCCGCCAGGGCTGGCCCGCCCTCAGAGCGGCTGAACGCCCTGCCCCAGGCCTGAGGCCTCCAGCCAGCGGTTGATCGGATCCGGTAGCGGGCAGCGTCGGCGGCTGGCGGCCTCGATGGCCAGGTGGCGGCTGAGGGCCCGGGCCGCCTCCCGTTCGCCGCAGTGGAAGGTGTAGTGCAGCTCGAAGCATCCGGGATCGAGGCGCCGGGGCTCCAGCCGGATCAGCAGGGGATCGCCGCACACCAGCGGCGCGCGGTAGTCAGCCTGGCAGTGCACAACCGGCAGGGCCACGGCGGGCACCGGCGTGCCGGAGCCGGCCGCGGCGGTGGGAAACAACTCGGCGGCGGCGATGCCGAAGCGCTCCAGGCTCTGCTCGTAGGCCTCGTGGCACCAGTGCAGCAACCGGGGAAAGTGCAGGACCCCGGCGGCGTCGGTGTCGCCGAAGCGCACCGTGCGGGCGAGCAGCAGCCAGCTGGAGGGATCCATGGGCGCCATGCTCCCACCTCTGGCACCATGCCTGGACATCGTCAATTCTCCTTTGGCAGCCCCAGCCGCCTACGAATCACCCAGCATCAGCCGCAGCTGGGAGGCCTTTCTGGCCCATGTGCCCACGATGCTGCTGGTGTGGGTCACCACCGCCGTGATCAGCGTCCTGGGCGCGGCGGTGTATGTGCTGATCGCCTTTGGCACGCTGGGCTTCTCGGGCTGGGAGACCGCCGGCGAGGAGGCCACCGCCGCCGCCTCCCTGTTCGGCCAGCTGGGGCAGCTGCCCTTCTCGCTGCTCTCCAGCCTGGTGGGGGTGCTGTTCACGGCGGTGCCCGCGCTCCACTACTCCACCGGTGCGGTGATCACCGTGCGGGAGGCCTTCGCGGTGCTCCTTGCCCGCCCCTGGCGCTATCTGCTCGCCGGGGTGCTGTTCGCCCTGGCCACCGTGCTGGGGTTCGTGCTCTGCCTGCTGCCCGGCCTCGCCGTGGCCCTGGTGACCCCGGTGTACGTGAATCTGATCTTCACCGGCGAGCGCCCGATCCAGGACTGCTTCACCGCTGCCTTCGCCGCCTGCTACGGCACCCCCCGGGGGCGCACGTTCGTGGGCATCGAGATCCTCACCTGGCTGGTGGTGCTGGTGGTGTCGGTGTGCACCTGCGGCGCCGGGGCTCTGCTGGCGGTGCCGGTGAGCGGCTTTTTCCTGCAGAACGCCGCCTACCACTACGGCCTGCTGCGTTAAAGCTCGGGGAAGGTGGCCCAGCCCAGGGTCTGTCGCAGAACCAGCCGCAGGCCCCAGTAGCCCACCAGGCCCACGGCCGCCGCCGCCAGCGGCCAGGCCGGCAGCTGCCTGGGCACCAGTCGCCGCTGCCGCACCGCCAGCACCGACCAGCCCACGAGGGTCGCCGCCGCCAACGGCCCGAAGCCGTGCCAGTGCAGCGAACCGCTCAGGTCGCCGCGCAGGGCCAGGCTGGTGGCCCGGGTGAGGAAGCAGGTGGGACAGGGCACGCCGGTGAGAGCCCGCAGTGGGCAGGGCCAGCCCGGCAGGGCCGGGTGGGCGCCCTTGAGCCAGAGGTAGCCCGTGAGGGCCGCTGGCAGCAGGTAGCCCGCGTGCTGGAGCCGGCGCAGGAAGCGGTTCAGCGGTCGTGGGTGTTCCAGGGCCCGCCTGAACTTCTGCCCAGGGGCTTCATCGATCCACAGATCCCATGATCACGTCGATCGAGCCGAGGATCGCCATGATGTCGGCCACCTTGTGCCCCTTGAGGATGTGGGGCAGGATCTGCAGGTTGTTCTGATCAGCGGCGCGGATCTTGAAGCGCCAGGGGGTGACGTCGTTGTTGCCCTGGATGAACACACCGATCTCGCCCTTGCCGGATTCCAGGCGGGTGTAGAGCTCTCCCTCGGGAATCTTGAAGGTGGGGGCCACCTTCTTGGCCACGTACTGATAGTCGAAGCCGGCGAATTCGCTGCCCTTGCCCTCGGCCATGCGGCGGGCTTCCAGATTCTCGGTGGGGCCGCCGGGGATCATCCGGCAGGCCTGCTTGAGGATCTTCAGCGACTCGCGCATCTCCTGAATGCGCACCCGGTAGCGGGCGTAGCAGTCGCCCTCCCTGTCCCAGGCCACATCCCAGTCGAAGTCGTCGTAGCACTCGTAGTGGTCCACCTTGCGCAGGTCCCAGGGCACGCCGGAGGCGCGCAGCATCGGGCCCGAGAGGCTCCAGTTGATCGCCTGATCGCGGGTGATGGTGCCCAGCCCCTCGATCCGGCGGCGGAAGATCGGGTTGTTGGTGATCAGCTTCTCGTATTCATCGATCTTGGGGCCGAACCAGTCGCAGAAGTCGAGGCATTTCTCCAGCCAGCCGTAGGGAAGGTCGGCCGCCACCCCGCCGATGCGGAAGTAGTTGTTGTTGATCAGGCGCTGACCGGTGGCCGCCTCCCACAGGTCGTAGATCATCTCCCGCTCGCGGAAGATGTAGAAGAAGGGCGTCTGGGCACCCACGTCCGCCAGGAAGGGGCCCAGCCAGAGCAGGTGGTTGGCGATGCGGTTGAGCTCCAGCATCAGCACGCGGATGTAGCTGGCGCGCTTCGGCACCGGCACATCGGCCAGCCGCTCCGGGGCGTTGACCACGATCGCCTCGTAGAACATTCCGGCCGCGTAGTCCATGCGGCTCACGTAGGGCACGAACATCACGTTCGTGCGGTTCTCGGCGATCTTCTCCATGCCGCGGTGCAGGTAGCCGATCACCGGCTCGCAGTCCACCACGTCCTCGCCGTCGAGGGTGACCACCAGCCGCAGCACCCCGTGCATCGAGGGGTGATGGGGCCCGAAGTTCACCACCATCGGCTCCGTGCGCGTCTCCAGCTGCGTCATGGGTGCCGAGGGGGTCAGGCGTTGGTGCCGATCTTAGGTAGGCAGGGCCGGCGCAACGTCCGTGGCGGCGAAGTCGGCGCCCTTGAACAAGAGCGGGGCGTTGAGGGCCTTGGCCAGGCCATAGCTGAAGCAGTCGCCCAGGTTGAGCCCCGCAGGGCGGCGCCCCTTGCCGTAGCGCCGCCAGCCCGCAAGGGCCCAGTGCACGTGCAGGTCCTCCAGCGCCATGGGGGTGATGTCAGCCCGGCTCAGCAACAGATCCAGCTCGGCCTGGCCCGCCTCGCCGAGTTGCCGCTCCACCACGATCCGCGTCTCCAGCAGGGTGGCTGTGGAGATCCGCTTGGCGACAGGTTGCCCGAGACAGTCCACGAATGCGAGGGCCTCCGGTTCCACCTTGAGGATCGCCAGCAGGGCCGAGCTGTCGATCACCATCGCCGTCACACCGGCAGGCCGTCGTCGTCGTAGAGCTCGGCCTGGAGCTCGGCGCTGCTGCGCTGGTCGGGCCACCGCAGCCGCTTGTAACGCTGGAGCAGGTCCAGCAGCGCCGCTTTCCTGGCGCTGACCTCCTGTTCAGTGGGGTCTGGGCCTGAGCGCTCCAGCTCGGCCCGCAGGGCCTGGCGCACGGCGTCGGTCACCGTGGTGGAGCGACGAGCCGCCAGCTCCCGGGCCATGGCGTGGACCTCGGGGTCCTTGATGTTCATGCCCATGGACCCCAGGGTAGAAAAGCAAACCGATTCTACCGTCGCGGTGCGGGCTCGGGTTGAGGATGGCTCCATGGCCGATGCCACCACCCAAGCCGCCACCCCTGCAGGGGTCTTCGACCATGTGCCCGTGCTGGTCGAGCCGCTGCTGGCCGGCCTGGCGCCGCTGGCCGAGCTGCTGGCGGAGCGTCCCACCGGCGGCGTGCTGATCGACTGCACCCTCGGCGGCGGCGGCCACAGCGGGCTGCTGCTGCAGGCCCATCCGGGCCTGCGCGTGGTGGGGCTGGATCAGGACCCGACCGCCCGCGCCGCCGCCGCCGTGCGTCTGGCCCCTTTCGGTGATCGCGCCACGATCGTGGCCACCAACTTCGCCGACCACACCCCCGCCGAGCCGGCGCTGGCGGTGCTGGCCGACCTGGGGGTGAGCAGCCCCCAGCTGGATGTGGCGGAGCGGGGCTTCAGCTTCCGGCTGGCCGGCCCGCTCGACATGCGCATGAACCCCGGGTGCGGCGAGACCGCCGGGGAGCTGATCGACCGGCTCGAGGAGACGGCGCTGGCCGATCTGATCTACGGCCACGGCGAGGAGCGGCTCTCACGGCGCATCGCCCGTCGGATCAAGGAGCAGGGCCCCTGGGGCGATCGGGGCCGGCCGCGCGACACCGCCGAGCTGGCCTGGCTGGTGGCCGGCTGCTACCCGCCGGCGGCCCGGCGGGGCCGCATCCACCCGGCCACCCGCACCTTCCAGGCTCTGCGCATCGCCGTCAATGACGAGCTGGGGGCCCTCGATCGCCTGCTGGCGCTGGCCCCAGACTGGCTGGTGCCCGGTGGCCTGCTGGCGATCATCAGCTTTCATTCCCTCGAGGACCGGCGCGTGAAGACGGCCTTTCTCAGCGACGAGCGGCTGGAGCGGGTCACCCGCAGGGCGATCCAGGCCGGCGAGGCGGAGGCCGAGGCCAACCCCCGCAGCCGCAGCGCCCGGCTGCGCATCGCCCGGCGGCGGCCGTGAGGGGAGCGCTGCGATGGGCGGGCTGATGGGGCTGGACCTGATCTGGTGGATCGCGCTGCTGATCCAGCTGCTGGCGATTCCCGGCTCCCTGCTGCCGCTGCTGCCCGGCCTGGCCCTGCTGCCGGTGGGAGCGGGGCTGTGGCTGTGGGCCGTGGGCTGGAGCGCCGGCTGGCCCGCCTTCGCCCTGGCCTGCGTGCTGCTGGCTCTGGGCTGGGGTGCCGACGCGCTGGGGCTGGTGCTCGGCCCGGCGCGGCTGCAGGCCACCCGCTGGGCCTACATCGGCGCCGGCCTGGGGCTGCTGGTGGGGCTGCTGGGGCTGTTGCCGGCCCTGCCCTTCGGCGGTCCTCTGCTGGGGGCGGTTGCGGGTCCTCTGCTGGGGGCCAGCGTCGGCGAGCTGCTCACCGCTCCCACCTCCCTCGGGCCGCTGGGCCTGCTGCGGCTGCGCCGCTCGCTGCTGGTGGGGCTGGCCGTGGTGGCGGGGATGCTGGTGAGCAAGGTGGCCCAGGCCCTGCTGGCCCTGGTGGGGGCCGCCGGCTTCGTGCTGCTCACCACCCTGGGCGGCTGACCGGCCGGCTCACCGGCGGCTGATTCAGCCCCGCAGCTCGCGCACCGCCTCCGCCACCGCAGCGATCGCCCGCTCGATCTCGGCGCCGGTGCTGCCCCGCCCCAGCCCGAAGCGGATCGAGGCGGCGGCCTCGGCGCGGCTGCGGCCCAGGGCCGCCAGCACGTGGGAGGGAGAGCCCTGGCTGCAGGCCGAGCCGCTGCTCACGGCGATCGAGCGGCGCAGCAGCCGGTGCAGGGCGGCGCCGTCCACGCCCGCCACGGTCACGTTGAGGTTGTGGGCGAGCCGCGGCTCCAGGGCGCCGTTCACCGTGACCCTGCCGAGGGCCAGCAGGCCGTCGCGCAGCCGGTCGCGCAGGGCGCCGAGCCGGGCCCCGCGTTCCTCACGGTCGGCCACGGCCCGGTCCAGGGCCTCGCCCAGCCCCACCACCAGTGGCACCGCCACGGTGCCGGCCCGCCGTCCCTCCTCCTGGCCGCCGCCGTGGATCTGCGCCGCCAGGGCCACCTCCGGCCGCACCAGCAGCGCACCCACCCCCTTGGGCCCAGACATCTTGTGGCCGCTGAGGCTGAGCAGATCCACCCCCAGCTCCGCCATGGCCAGGGGGATGTGGCCGGCGGCCTGGGCGGCGTCCACGTGCAGCGGCACGCCGTGCTGGCGGCAGAGGCGGGCGATCGCCGCGACCGGCTGGAGCACGCCGATCTCGTTGTTGGCGGCCATCACGCTCACCAGCAGCACATCGGGCGTGAGGGCGGCCTCCAGTGCGTCCGGATCCAGCAGGCCGCCGCGGTCCACCGTCAGCAGGCGCAGCGGAAAGCCGTGGCGCTCCAGGTGGCGCAGCGGATCCAGCACCGCCCGGTGTTCCGTGGCCACGCTCACCAGGGTGCGGCGACGGTCGCCGCGCTCCAGCGCGGCCTCGGCCACCCCCTTGAGGGCCAGGTTGTTGGCCTCGGTGGCGCCGCTGGTGAACACCACCCAGCCCGGTTCGGCTCCCAGGGCAGCCGCCACCTGGCCGCGGGCCCGCTCCACGGCGGCGGCGGCGAGGAGGCCAGGGCGGTGGCCGCGGCTGGAGGGGTTGGCACAGTGCTCGCTCCACCAGGGCGCCATCGCCGCCAGCACCGCCGGATCGCAGGGGGTGCTGGCCTGGTGGTCGAGGTAGGCGAGCATGGCGGTGGATGCCTGCGGCCCATGCTGACAAGCCCACTGCCGGCCCTGCTGGCCCTGGCGGCTCTCGCCGTCCCTGCGCCGCTGCTGGCGCGCACGGCGGCGCCGGAGCGGCCGCCGGGGCTGGTGGTGCTCGACGAGCGGCCCACTCCCAAGGGCCCGCAGGTGCTGGGGGTGTACGGAATGCGCTTCGATCCGGCCGATCCGGACCTGCGCCGTGTGCAGCTCTGGCGGCAGCTCGTGCACGAGGTGAGCCTCACCACCGACACCCTGGGCTGTTCGCCGCGGGCGCCGATGCGCATGACCCGGGTGGGCGACCGCTGGGTCGTGCGCGAGCTCAACCCCGGCGGCCTGGTCACCCCCGCCAATCGCGTCGACCATCTGGTGTGGTGGGCCGTGTGCCATCCCGAGCAGTCGGGCAAGGATCCCGCCACCCTCGGCGCCCTGGCGCGCCAGCTGGGCTACAGCGGCGAGCTGCGGGAAACCGAGCAGGTGCTGCCTGGACGGGCACGCTGAGGCTCTGCAGACTGAAGTCCATGAGCACCGAACCCACCGCCGCCCGGGCCGCCGACCCTGCCACCCCCGAGACCGGCGGGGACCAGGACGCCGCCGAGCAGGCAGCGGCCCCTGCGCCGATCCGCCTGCTGCTGGTGGACGACGAGCCCGGCCTGCGAGCCGCCGTCACCGCTTACCTGGAGGACGAGGGCTTCGCGGTGACCACGGCCGCCGATGGCGAGGAGGGCTGGGAGAAGGCCCAGGACCTGCTGCCCGATGTGGTGATCAGCGACGTGATGATGCCCCGCCTCGACGGCTACGGGCTGCTCAGAAAGCTTCGGGCCGACGAGCGCCTGGGCGGCACGCCGGTCATCTTCCTCACCGCCAAGGGGATGACCGCCGACCGCATCGCCGGCTTCCAGGCCGGCTGCGACGACTACATCCCCAAGCCCTTCGACCCCGACGAGCTGGTGGCCCGGGTGCGCAACGCCGTGCGCCGCCAGGAACGGCTGCTGGCCGAGGCCGCCCGCTTCGCCGATGCCGACATCGGCCAGATGGCCCGCCAGATCACCGAGATCCGCTCGCTGCTGGCGACGGGCGGCTCGGCGAAGAAGCCGGCTGCCGGCACCCCCGGGATCAGCTTCACGCCGCGGGAGGCTTCGGTGCTGCAGCTGGTGGCCGAAGGGCTGATGAACAAGGAGATCGCCCGCCGGCTGGAAACCTCGATCCGCAACGTGGAGAAGTACGTGAGCCGGCTGTTCATCAAGACCGGCACCTCCAGCCGCACCGAACTGGTGCGCTATGCCCTCGAGCACGGGCTGGTGGACTGACCGGCCCGCAGGCCGTGAACGCTCCCGTCGCATGACCGTCCAGTTGGAACCCGGCTGGCTGCCGGCCGGTCTCAATGGCGGCCACACCTACCGCGACCGGGTGAGTGCCGAGGCGGCCGGTCTGGCGGTGAGCGCCTTCTACGCCGCCGGCTACCGGCATTCGGATCAGGACCTATGGCGGCAGCGCCTCGCCGCCGGCGAGATCCGCAGGAACGGCCAGCAGCTACTGGCCGATGTCGCCCTCGCAGCCGGCGACCGGCTCAGCTGGCATCGGCCCCCCTGGCACGAACCCGCCGTGCCGGCGCTGCCTGGCCCCCTGTTCGATGACGGCGACCTGGTGGCGTTCAACAAGCCCCGCGGCCTGCCGGTGCTGCCGGCCGGCGGGTTTCTCGAGCACACCCTGCTCCGTCAGATCGAGCGCCACGTTGCCGCCGGTGATCTCGACGGCTCCGCCGGCCTGCCCCGGCCCGTGCACCGCCTGGGGCGCTTCACCTCCGGCCTGCTGCTCTGTGCCCGCCGCCCGGCCACCCGCGCCTGGCTGAGCGCCCTGCTGCGGGAGAGCACCGCCACAGCGGATTGCGACCCCAGCAGCCCATGCAGCTCCTCTGGCACCAGCAGCGCCGGCTGCCGCAAGACCTATCGGGCCCTGCTGCAGCCCCCCGCTCCCGGCTCGCCGCTGCTGGCGCTGCAGCCCGGCGCCGGCCTGGAGCTCACCACACCGATCGGCCGTCTGCCCCATGGACTGCTCGGCCAGGTTTGGGCCGCGGCTGGGCCGCAGGATCCCACTGCCCTGCCGGCCGGCAGCACGGTGCGGCTGCTGCGGCGCGGCGGCGAAAGCTTGGCTCGGGATGATCAGCCTGCTGAGGCCTGGCTGGTGGAGGTGGCGATCGCCACGGGCCGCCCCCACCAGATCCGCATCCACGCCGCCGCCGCCGGGGCGCCCCTGCTGGGGGATCCGCTCTACCGCAGCGGCGGCATGGCCAGAGCTGCGGTGTTGCCGGGGGAGGGCGGCTACCGGCTGCACGCCCACCGGCTGCGGCTGCCCACCTTCGACGGCGGGGTGCTGGAGCTGGAGGCGCCCCTTCCGGCAGACCTGCGAGCACCCACCGATGCCTGAGGCCCTGGCCCCAAAGGGCTCCGCAACCGCCCGATCCATCGAACGGCCCGGGCTGCAGCTGATCCACTGGCCTGCCTGGATCCCCCGGGACGAGGGTGATGCCCTGGAGCAGCAGCTCTGCGCCGAGGTGCGCTGCCGCGGCTCACCTGCTGGATGGCCGACCCCGGCTGCGGCTACCGCTACAGCGGCCTGGAGAACGTGCTCGAGCCCTGGTCGCCCGCCGCCGAACAGCTGCGTCGCCAGCTGGAGGTGTTCACCGGCTGGCGCTTCAACTCCCTGCTGCTCAACCGCTACCGGGACGGCCGCGACGCCATGGGCTGGCACGCCGACGACGAGCCCGAGCTGGATCCCGCCGCGCCGATCGCCTCCCTGAGCCTGGGTGCATCCCGCGACTTCCGGCTGCGACAGCGGCCCAGCCCACGTGCCGGCGGTCCGCCCCCTGCCGGCTACGTCTCAGCCAGCGAGGCCTGCGCCCCCTTCAACCTCGAGCTGGCCCATGGCGACCTGCTGCTGATGGAGCCGCCCACCCAGCAGTGGTGGCAGCACGCCGTGCCCCGCCGCCTGCGGGTGCAGCGGCAGCGGCTGAACCTCACCTTCCGGGTGGTGCGCCCCTTGCCCGCTGCCGGCTGACCGCTCCGGGTGCCGTCAGCTCCGTTCGAAGGCGATCAGACGGGAGAAGTAGAAGGGGGCCCGGTTGAGGCTGCGGCGCACGGGCCGGAAGCCGGCCTCGGCGGCGGCGGCCACGATGCCGTCTTCCCTGAGGGTGTAGGCGCGGGTGGTCTTGCTGGGGCCGGGGAACAGCTGGCCGATGCACTTGAGCAGCGCCAGCAGAGGCGTGTAGGGGGCGAAGCTCACGATCAGATGCTTCTCAGCCATGCCGGCCAGGTGGCGCACCATCTCCTCCGCTGCGGCCTGCGGGTAGTGGATGAACACGTCCAGGCAGATCACCGTGTCGAAGCGGCCGTCCAGGCTCTCCAGGTCGGAGGCGGTGAACTGCAGCGTCTCGGCGCTGACGCCCGCCTCATCAGCCCGGCGCCGGGCTTCCGTGACCATCGCCTCGGAGAGGTCGCTGGCGGCGATGGATCCGGCGCCCAGCTGGGCCAGGGGGATCGCCAGGCTGCCCACCCCGCAGCCGGCGTCGCAGAAGCTGCGCTTGCTCAGATTGCCCTGTTCCTGCAGCCAGGCCAGCACGTTGTCCACGGTCTTCTGGTGCCCGATGCGGATGTTCCGCTGCACCTTGTTCACCTCGTCGGACTCGCTGTAGATGCGGTTCCAGCGCTCGAAGCCGGTGGTTTCGAAGTAGCCCTTCACCTCCTCTTTCTCACTGGCTTTGGGCTGGGGGGAATCCAGCAGTGGCTCGGCAGCCATCGGATGGTGGCGTGGTGGCGCGGATCCTAGGCAGCGGCGACGGTCTGGCCCGGTTGCTCGCTCCGCCGCCAGCCCAGGCCCTCGGCCCCCTTGCTCCAGCGCAATGTCGTGCTGAGTTCAGCCTCCCTCAGCATCCCCGCCACATCCCGCTGATCCCCCAGCACCCGCCGCGGAGTCATGGTCGCCGCGGCGATGGCCCGCTCCGGCGGCGCGCCCCAGCCCACCAGCCGGCGCACCCCCTCCAGCAGCGGCAGGGTGACGCCGGCCAGGGTGCCGTCCTCGAGCCGGCAGCTGCCGTCGGCCACCAGCAGGAGCCGCTCGTCCCAGCGGTGGCGGCCTCCGCCCAGGCCGTAGGGGCCGAGGGCGTCGCTCACCAGCACCAGCTGATCGGGGGCGAGCCGCTGCAAGAGCAGCGCCATCGACGGTGCCACGTGCACCCCGTCGGCGATCAGGCCAAGGGCCACATCCCCGCGCAGCACCGCCGCTGCCACCGGCCCCGGGTCGCGGTGCAGCAGTCCGCCCATGGCGTTGAAGGTGTGGGTGAGCATGCCCACGCCGGCTTCGAATGCGGCGGCGGCCTGCTGTTCGCTGGCGGCGCTGTGGCCCAGGCTCACCACGATGCCCTGCCGCCGCAGCGCCGCGATCACCTCAGCGGCTCCCTCCAGTTCAGGCGCCAGGGTCACCAGGGCGATCTGGTCCTCGAAGCCGGCGATGCGCTCCTCCAGGGCGGCCAGGCTCGGCGCGGCCAGGTGCCGCTCGGGGTGGGCGCCGCGCCGCGCCGGATTCAGGAACGGCCCCTCCAGGTGGGCGCCCAGCAGGCGACAGCGGCCGGGCCGGTGCTGCTGGCGGGCTTGCTCCAGCACGTCCAGGGCCTGCCGCAGCGGCTCCAGTCCGCAGGTCACCAGGGTGGGGCAGATCGCCTCCACGCCGTCGCACCAGAGCAGCTCCAGCAACTCGCCCAGCTTCGGCAGGTCGGCGGGGGTGAGTTCGGGGAAGGCCAGGCCCAGGCCGCCGTTGATCTGCAGGTCGACCCCGGCCGGGCTGAGCCAGTCCCCGCCCCAGTCCTCGCCGGCAACGGCGCTGCCGGCCGGGATCGGTTCCAGTACCTGGATCACCCCGTCAGCGTCCACCCCCATCCGCCAGCGCTGATCTGCGCCGTGGCGGCAGCGGGAGCTGCGGGGCAGGCGCACGTTGCGGATCCAGCGCATCGCGGCGGCAGGCACGACAATGCCCCCATCCTCCGCCCTCGGCCCTTGAGCGCCACCTCCTCCAGCCCAGCCCAGCCCCGGGTGGCGGTGGTGATGGGCAGCGACTCCGACCTGCCCACCATGCAGCCGGCCGTGGCCGTGCTGGAGCGCTTCGGGGTGACCCACGAGGTGCGCGTGCTCTCGGCCCACCGCACGCCGCTGGAGATGGTGGCCTTCGCCCAGGAGGCGGCCTGGCGGGGCCTGCAGGTGGTGATCGCCGGCGCCGGCGGCGCCGCCCACCTGCCGGGGATGGTGGCCGCCCTCACCACCCTGCCGGTGATCGGCGTGCCGGTGTCCAGCCGGGCGCTTTCGGGGGTGGATTCGCTGCACAGCATCGTGCAGATGCCGGCCGGCATCCCGGTGGCCACCGTGGCGATCGGCAACGGCACCAACGCCGGCCTGCTGGCGGTGCAGATCCTGGCCATCGCCGATCCGGTCCTGGCCGAGGCCCTGGCCGCCTACCGCGCCGAACTGCGCGGCCAGGTGCGCGCCAAGGACGGCCGGCTGCAGGAGCTCGGCAGTGCCGCCTACCTGGCGCAGATGGGTTGAACCGATGCTCGAACGCCTGGAGCTGCCCCCCTGGCTGAAGGCCGGTCTGGCGCTGCCGCTGCTGGTGCTGAACCTGTGGGTGCTGCGCCAGCTGCTGCTGCCGCTGGCGCCGTTTCCGGCCCTGTTCGTCACCGCGGCTCTGATCGCTTTCCTGCTCGACATCCCCAGCCGCTGGCTGCGCCGCCTGGGACTGCCCCGGCCTCTGGCCACGGCGCTGGTGCTGGGGGTGGCCCTGGGACTGCTGCTGCTGGCGCTGCTCGGCCTGGGACCGCGCCTGGTGGAGCAGCTGGGCGATCTGATCGCCGTGCTGCCGCGTTGGATCTCCCACGGGCAGGTGTGGCTCGACAACCTCGAGGCCTGGGCCACCCGGCAGGGCCTGCCGTCCGACTTCGGCACCCTCAGCAGCGACCTGCTCAGCCGCCTCAGCACCCTGGCCACCCAGCTGAGTCAGCGGCTGCTGAGCCTGCTGGGGGCCACCGTGGGGCTCACCATCAACACGGTGATCGTGCTGGTGCTGGCGGTGTTCCTGCTGCTGGGCGGGGAGACCATCACCGCCGGCCTGGCGCTCTGGCTGCCTGCCGCCGTGCGCCCCCTGGTGATGGACACCCTGGGCCGCACCTTCCGCGGCTACTTCGGCGGCCAGGTGCTGCTCGCCCTGATCCTCAGCAGCCTGCAGATCCTGGTGTTCACGGCGCTTGAGATTCCCTACGGCGTGCTGTTCGCGGTGCTGATCGGCTTCACCACCCTGATCCCCTTCGCCAGCTCGCTGACGATCGTGCTGGTGAGCGGCCTGCTGGCTCTCAACGACCCCCGCACCGGACTGGAGGTGCTGCTGGCTGCGATCGTGGTCGGCCAGGTGGTGGACCAGGTGATCCAGCCCCGCCTGATGGGGCGGATCGTGGGCCTTCAGCCCGCCTGGCTGCTGATCAGCCTGCCGTTGGGCGCCCGGCTGGGGGCCTTGCTGGGGTTCGGTGAGCTGCTGGGGCTGCTGCTGGCGGTGCCGGTGGCGAGCTGCGGCAAGACCTTTCTGGATGCCTGGCGTGGACGGCCGCAGCTCAGCCGGCCTGGGGAATGATCCCCTTGGTCTCGAGCAGTCCCAGCACCTCGCTGACGCAGTTCTCCAGGCTGCGCGTGCCCGTCTCCACCCGCAGCTCGGGCGTCACCGGCGCTTCATAGGGGCTGGAGATTCCCGTGAATTCCTTGATCTCGCCGGCTCGGGCCCTGGCGTAGAGCCCCTTGGTGTCGCGCTGCTCGCACACCTCCAGGCCGGCGTCGCAGAAGATCTCGATGAAGTCGCCGGCCGGCACCAGTGCACGCACCTTGTCCCGGTCGGAGCGGAACGGAGACACGAAGGCGGTGAGCACCACCACCCCGGCATCCACGAACAGCTTGGCCACCTCGCCGATGCGGCGGATGTTCTCCTCCCGGTCGGCATCGGAGAAGCCCAGGTCGTTGCAGAGGCCGTGGCGGATGTTGTCGCCGTCGAGCACGTAGCAGGCCATCCCCTGCTCGAACAGGGCCGAGTTCACGGCGTTCGCCAGGGTGCTCTTGCCGGCGCCGCTCAGCCCCGTGAACCAGAGGATTGCGCTGCGATGCCCGTGCTGATGGGCCCGGGCCTCCCGGGTCACCGTGCTGTGGTGCCACACGATGTTGGTGCTGTTGCCCTGGCTGGTGATCGCCCCGTAGGCGGGGTTGCTGGCGGGGCTTGCGGTCATGCGGTCGCGGGCGGTCGATTGGGCTTGGGGGCCATTCTCCCTTGCACCCAGCCCAGCCAGGGGGCCGAGTGGACAGACATCGCATCTAGAATCTGGTTCTACCGCGTCCCGGTGGAATGGCTGTCAGCATCAAGAGCCCTCGCGTGGATGCCCTGCTCGAGCAGTTGCGCCTGCTCACCGGCCGTGGAGCCACCGAGATTGTGCGGGAGGCGCTGGAGATGGAGCTTCAGCGGCAGCGTCGCCTGCGCCGCCAGAAGCGGCTCAGTGCCGAGTTGCCCTTCCTCCAGGAGCAGGCTGCTGGGCACGCCAGGCCGTTCGATCCTGAGGCCCTTTACGACGAGCAGGGCCTGCCGGCGTGATTCTGGATACGTCGTTGCTGCTGGCGATCCTGCAGCGGGAACCGGGGTGGGAGCGACACCAGGAGCGCCTGGAGCTGGCAGAGGTGCTGCGCATTTCCGCAGGCACCCTGCAGGAACTGATGCTGGTGGCTCACTGCCGTGGCGTGCTCGCACCGATGCAGGCGTTGCTGGATCTGCTCGACCCCGATGTCGTGCCGGTGGATGCGGATCTGGCCCATCGAGGCCTGGGGATCTTCCAGCGCTTCGGGAAGGGCCAGGGGCATCCGGCCCAGCTCAATTTCGGGGATTGTTTTGCGGCGGCACTGGCTGAGAGGGATCAGTTGCCCCTGGCCTATCTCGGTGAGGATGTCGCCCAGGCGGGTTTCTGAGCTCGTTGCCGGGAATCAGCCCCCCGCCTGCTTCGGCCGGTAGCCGGCGGCCTCCAATGCCGCCATCGCGGCGGCCACCTGGTCGCCCTGCAGTTCGATCACTCCGTCCTTGAGGGTGCCGCCCGTGCCAGCGGCGGCCTTGAGCTGCTTGAGGAGGGCCTTCAGGTCGGACTCGGGCGCCTCTAGGCCGGTGATCGCGGTCACGAGCTTGCCGCCCTTGCCGGCCCGGGTGCGCTGCACCCGCACTCGCTGCTGAACCTTCGCCACCCCAGGGGTTGCTGCGGCAGGGCGTTGCTGGGCCGCGGGGAGGCCCGGGCTGCTGAATTCCTGCCAGCCAGCTTTTCTGGCCATGGGCTCACGTCCGTCAACCGCTTTCCATCGTCAGGCGTCAGCCGCCGCATCCACTGCGCAGGGCCGCGGCCGCCAGCCGTGCATCCGCGGAGATCAGCAAGGCCCCATGGCGCAGCGCCAGGGCCAGATAGCTCGCGTCGTAGACGCTGAGGCCAAGTTGCTGGCTGAGTCGCAGAGCTGCCAGGCAGAGATCGGCCGTGGCTGCGGTGCGCAGCGGCAGCTGGAGGAGCTCGTCAAGGAGGTCTTCGGCTTCCCCGGGGCTGAGCAGGCCCCGCACCACCTGCTTGCCCACCACCGAGGTCATCTCGAGCCAGCAGAGATCCGGCACCAGCAGAAGGCCCTCGCCGCGGCAGCCCCGTTCCATGACGGCCTCCAGGTTCGCGGGCAGGGGGCCATCGGCCAGATAGAGGCGCAGCAGGGCCGAGGCATCGAGAACGTGACACGCCTCGCGGGGACGGGCTTCAGCGGTCACGGTCGGCGCGCAGGTCATCCAGCAGCCCGGGTATCGGACGGTCCCGCATCCGTTCTCGCCACTGGCGGGCCCGTTCCATCGCGCTTGGCTGGCTGAGTCGCACCTCCCGCTCGATCAGCAGCCGCGCCTGCTCCTGCATGCTGCGGTGGTTGCGGGCAGCAAGGGCCTTGAGCCCGTCGTAGATGTCCTGGGGGATCCCCCGCAAGCTCAGTGATGGCATGGCACTTCAACCAAGCTGAGATCAAAACGCTATCGGCTTTTGCGGTTCTTGAGAGTCGGTCTTGAGATCAACGGGCCACCACCCTCTGCCTTCCGGCCCTTCCGGCTCCCCCCACCCCAGCCCCTACCTACGCTGGGCCCAACAGCTCCGGCTCCTGGTGACCAGCACCGTTCCTCCCCTCAGCAGCACCCCGGCCGGGCCGGACGCCCTGCAGCCCCAGGTCCGGCCCAACGCCGCCGGCCGCTTCGGGCGCTTCGGGGGGCAGTACGTGCCCGAAACCCTGATGCCGGCCCTGGCCGAGCTGGAGGCCGCCGCCGCCGAGGCCTGGGCCGATCCGGCCTTCACCGACCGGCTCGACCACCTGCTGCGCACCTACGTGGGCAGGCCCTCTCCGCTGTATGAGGCCGAGCGGCTCACCGAGCACTACCGCCGTCCAGAGGGCGGTCCGCGCTGGCTGAAGCGCGAGGACCTCAACCACACCGGCGCCCACAAGATCAACAACGCCCTCGGCCAGGCGCTGCTGGCCCTGCGCATGGGCAAGAAACGCATCATCGCCGAGACCGGCGCCGGCCAGCACGGCGTGGCCACCGCCACCGTGTGCGCCCGCTTCGGCCTGGAGTGCGTGATCTACATGGGCGCCGAGGACATGCGCCGCCAGGCCCTGAACGTGTTCCGGATGCGGCTGCTGGGGGCCACCGTGCAGCCGGTCACCGCCGGCACCGCCACCCTCAAGGACGCCACCAGCGAGGCGATCCGCGACTGGGTGACCAACGTGGAGAGCACCCACTACATCCTCGGCTCGGTGGCCGGCCCCCACCCCTACCCGATGCTGGTGCGCGACTTCCACGCCTGCATCGGTCAGGAGGCGAAAGCCCAGTGCGCCGAGGCCTTCGGGCGCCTGCCCGATGTGCTGGTGGCCTGCGTGGGCGGGGGCTCCAACGCCATGGGCCTGTTTCATCCCTTCGTGCAGGACACCTCGGTGCGCCTGATCGGCGTGGAGGCGGCCGGCGAGGGGGTGGCCTCTGGCCGCCACGCCGCCACGATCACCGAGGGCCGGGTGGGCGTTCTGCACGGCGCCATGAGCCTGCTGCTGCAGGACGAGGAGGGTCAGGTGCAGGAGGCCCACTCGATCAGCGCCGGCCTCGACTACCCCGGCGTCGGCCCGGAGCACAGCTATCTGCGCGAGGTCGGGCGCGCCGAGTATCTGGCCGTCACTGACAACCAGGCCCTGCAGGCCCTGCGCCTGGTGAGCGAGCTGGAGGGGATCATTCCCGCCCTGGAGACGGCCCACGCCTTCGCCGCCCTCGATCAGCTCTGCCCCACCCTGCCGGCCGGCACGGAGGTGGTGCTCAACCTCTCCGGCCGCGGTGACAAGGACGTGAACACCGTGGCCGAACGGCTCGGGGGTCTGGGGGGCTGAAGTGCCACTTCAGGCCAGGGACGGATCCGCGGAGCAGCTCACCCAGGCCGAGTCGCTGCAGGCCCCCGGCTCCCAGGGGAAGCGCGGCAGACGCCCCAGGGCCTCCCTCTGGGCCTCCACCCAGGTGCTCAGAAACGTGTCGATCTCCCGGGAGTCGTTGCCCAGCCGCAACTGCTGGGCGATGCGCAGTTCGTCGCGGCGCAGCATCACCAGGTCGAAGGGCGGCCCCACGGTGAGGTTGGAGCGGCGGGTGACCACCTGCGACACCAGGCAGAGCCGCGCTGCGTCCTCGAGCGACATGGCCGTGCTGGCGAGGCCATCGAGCGGCGGCTTGCCGTATTTGCTCTCGCCGATCTGAACAAAGGGCGTTTCGGTGGTGGCCATCACCGCATTGCCCTGGGGGTAGATCATGAACAGCCCGTGGGGCTGGCCGGCGATCTGGCCGCCCAGGATGAACGAGGCCGAGCCGCTGGCCCCCGCCTGGGAGAGGGCCGGTTTGATCTCCGCCTGCACCTCGCGGCTGATCCGGCCCACGTAGTCCGCCAGCTCGAACAGGTAGTCGGCATCGAGCAGGGAGTGCAGGTGATCGCGCCCGCGCCCGTGAGGCTCGGCGGTTGCCTCGCCGCCCTCCTGTCGGCCCCGGCGCTGGGCCCGGTCCAGGTCGCGCTGGATGCGGTTCACCACCGCCTGGGTGGTGGCCAGGTTGCCCGCGGCCAGCAGCACGATCAGCCGGTCGTCGGAGGGCCGGAAGATGTGCATCTTCCGGTAGGTGGAGATGTAGTCCACCCCGGCATTGGTGCGGCAGTCGGAGGCCATCACCAGGCCCGCCTGCAGGAGCAGACCCAGGCAATAGGTCACAGGGCGTCGGCCTCAGCTGAGCAGTCGCTGCAGGCTAGAGGCCACCGAGCGCACCGCCGCCGTGGCGGTGGCGTAGGCCATGCGCATCGGCCCGATCAGGGCCACATGTCCCACGCCACCATCGCCGCTGCGGTAGGCGGCCTGCACCACCGCGCAGGCTGCCAGCGCCGCATGGGGGTGCTCGTCGCCGATCCACACCGCGCTCGGCCGCGGCCCCAGCACCCGCTCCGGCTCCTCCTCCACCAGCTGCACCAGTGGCCGCAGGCTGGCGGTGTGGCTGAAGTCGGGCTGGGCCAGCAGCTTCCCCAGGCCACTGGCCACCGTGTGCTGCCCGGGCGCGGGTCCGGCGCCGCTCTGGGCGTCCACCACCTGGCGCAGCAGCCGGCCGCTGGTGGCCAGTTCCCGGGGCAGCTGCTGCCAGGCGATCGCCCCCTCCGCCGCGCTGCGCAGCTGATCGTTCGCCCAGCGCTCCAGCACCGGAAGCTCCCGTTCGGCACCGGCCGGCAGGCGCAGGTTGTGGCTGCTGGTGTGGGTGGCGCCGTGCACCAGGAACACCAGCAGCCGGTCGCCGCTCGGCACCAGGCGCAGGGCCTGCAGGTGGGGTTGCCGCTGCGGCTGCCTTGGCCGGGTGATCAGGCTGAGCAGGCCGGTGAGGTCCGCCAGCCGCCGGCTCAGATGCAGCAGCAGGTCGTCCAGGGCCGGCCACTGCAGGCTCAGGGTCGTCAGTTCCCGGTCCAGCTGCAGGGCGGCGGAGCCGGGGGCGGGCAGCAGCTGGTCCACGTAGAGCCGGTAGCCCTGCTGGCTGGGCACCCGGCCGGCGGAGGTGTGGGGCTGGGTGAGCAGACCCTGCTGCTCGAGAGCACCCATTGCCGAGCGCACCGTGGCCGGGCTGGCCGGCAGCCCGAAGCGCCGCACCAGCGTCCTGCTGCCCACCGGCTCCATCGTGTCGACGTAGTGACGCACGGCCAGCCCCAGCACCTCCTGCTGTCGACGGGAGAGGGCCTGCACCGGATGCCGCTCCTTTGAGGTGGTGTGATGGTAAGGACACTGCCGGGGCCCGGCGTGCCCCGGTGAGACTTCAGTAACGCGGCACCTCAGGAAGAGGCACCTCAGTAACGGGGCACGTCGGGGTCCACCTCCACGCTCCAGGCGTCGATGCCGCCACGCAGGTTCCACACCTCGGCATAGCCCTGCTGCTCAATCAGCCAGCAGGCGAACTGCCAGCTGCGCACCCCGGCATGGCAGAGCACGGCGATCGGCCGGTCGCGCTCCAGCTGCTGGTCCAGCTGCGCCAACCATTCCTGCGAGCGGCTGAGGGGCAGGTGCAGCGCCGGGTGAGGCAGTCGGGCCAAGCTCAGTTCCTGGTCCTCGCGCACGTCCACGAGCTGGATCGTCTCGCCTTGCCGCAGGCGGTCGTTCAGCTCCCGGGCGCTGATGCTGAGCGGCGTGTTCACGGGCCTGGGTCCGGTGCAGGATGGGGCCATCCTGCTGTGGATGCATGAAGGCCCGCCGATTTCTGGCGGTGGTGCTGGCGGTGATCCTGGTGCTGCTGGGGCTGGGCGGAACCGCCTGGTGGCTGGTGTGGCAGCGCTCTCCCCTGCAGCTCCAGCAGCGGGACTTGCTGATGCCGCGGGCCGCCCGCTTCGTGCCGCGGGATGTCGACCTCAGCCTCCATCTCCTCAGCGATGGCGAGCTGCCGCTGGCCTACGCCCGGGCGGTGGCGCCGCCCCGCCGTCGGGTCGAGGCCGCCGCCGGCCTGGCGCGGCTGCGCGATGGCGCCTTCGCCGTCGCCGGGCTGGACTACCCCGGCGAGCTGGCCAGCTGGCTGGGTGAGGAAACCGGCCTCTGGCTGCTGGCGGGCGAGGAACGCCGGCCAGCCGGCTGGGTGCTGGCCCTCAGCAGCAGGGATAGCGATGGTGCCCGCCGCTTCCTGCAGCGCTTCTGGCAGACCCGCAGCCTCGCCGGCGCCGATCTGCAGGTGAGCAGCTACCGCGGCATGGGTCTGATCAGTGGGCGCGCCGCCCTGCTGGGCCGCGAGCCGGTACCCGTAGCGACCGCCCTGATCGATGACGACCTGGTGCTGCTGGCCTCCGGCCGGGGCCTTCTGGAGCAGGCCCTGGATGTGTCCCAGATCGACGAACTCAACCAGGCCGCCGATCCGGCCTTCCGGCATTCCTTGGAGCGGTTGGGCCAGGGCGTGGTGCTGCTCACGGCGCGCCCTGCCGCCCTGGCGGACTGGCTGGGCAGTGATCTGCCCGGCGCCGGGTCCCTGGTGGCGGCGCTGCGGCCCCAGGGTGCGGAC
Source organism: Cyanobium sp. Prado107 (assembly GCA_025454305.1). Lineage (GTDB taxonomy): Bacteria > Cyanobacteriota > Cyanobacteriia > PCC-6307 > Cyanobiaceae > NIES-981. Next base: position 3,237 of record JALOOQ010000053.1, on the reverse strand, counting down.
CTGCTGCTGGAGGGCTGGCTGGAGCCTGCACCGGAAGGCACGGTGCCGGCGGGCGAGGTTCCCGGCGAACCCTTCCCCGCCGGTGCTGGCGGCGCTGCCGGTGCTGCCCTGCTCGCGGCCCTGCGGGGCGAGGCCCAGGGCCTCGCCCTGCTGCAGGACCCGGCCCACTGGCCCCGGGCCTGGCTGGAGCGCCTGCAACCCTGGCTGCTGTCCGCCACCCCGCAGGCAGCTCCCCCGCTGCCCTCCCGGCTGGCGGCGGCGGCCGAAGGCCCGCTGCTGGTGCGCCAGGCCGCTGGCGAGGGCTGGCTGCTGGGCAGCTCGGCCGACTCCCCGGATCCTGCCCTGCTGGAGGCCGAGCTGGCGCGGGACGGACTGATCGCCGCACCGCTCGCCCTGGAGGGCGGCACCGTGCAGGTGTGGACCCGTCTGGAGGTTCCCGCCCGCCGGCGCGGCGGCACCACGGAGCAGCTGCAGGCTTCCCTGGTGGGCGCCCGCCAGCAGCGCGGCGGCCAGGCCTGGTGGTCGGATTCGCTCGCTGCCCTGGCGGAGCAGCAGCAGACCCGCCAGACGCCCCGGCCGCTGCTGGAGCGTCTGGATGCCCTCGGTCTGCCGGGCGCGCCCCTGCGCTGGGTGCTGGCCGCCGAGCCGGCCCGTCAGTTGCTCGTCGCCTGGTTTCCCTGGCGCCTGCTCTCCGGCCTGGCCGCCCAGCCCCTGGCGGATCCGGTGCAGGGACTGGGCCTGGCCATGCAGGGCGAGGATGGAGCCCTGCACCTGCGCGCCCGCCTCAGCTACGGATGAGCTGCGGCATGAACTGTGGGATGGGCTGAGCCATGGCTGAACTGCTGCTTCTGCGTCACGGCATCGCCGAGGAGCGCTCCGGCGACCGCGACGATGCCGAGCGGGCGCTCACGGCCGAGGGCCGGGAGCGCACCCGGGCGGTGCTGGCCCGGCTGATCCAACTGGATCTGGCGGGCAGCGCGCTGTTCAGCAGCCCGCTGACCCGGGCGCGCCAGACGGCCGAGCTGGCCTGCGCCGCCGGACTGGCCCCGGCGCTGCGGCTTCACGAAGGCCTGGCCCCGGGGGGCGATCCCTGGCCTCTGCTTCAGCCCCTGACGCAGCGGGAGCGGCTGGTGCTGGTGGGCCATGAGCCCGATCTGGGCCTGCTGGCCGCGGCCCTGATCGGCGCCACCCCCGGCAGCGTGGAGCTCAAGAAGGCCGGCGTGGCGCTGCTGGAGCTGGTGTCCGCCGGGAGCGCTGACCGGCCGCGCGGACGCCTGCGCCTGCTGATGGGGCCCCGGCAGCTGCTGGGAGGCAGCTAGCGCTACGGCGCACGCCATCGGGTGGCCGTAGGGTCAGGCCTTCCCAGCGTGTGCGCATGCCCGTGAGTGACCCCGCCGCTCACCCCACAGCCCAGGTCGAGAGCGCTGCTGCCGCTGCACCGGCCTTCCGGCCGGGGCTCGAGGGCGTGCCGGCCACCCAGTCGGCCATCTGCGACATCGACGGGCGCCAGGGCCACCTCACCTACCGCGGCTACGACGCCGCGATCCTCGCGGCCCACAGCACGTTTCTGGAAACCGCCTACCTGCTCATCTGGGGAGAGCTGCCCACGGCGCTGCAGCTGCGGGATTTCGAGCACGAGGTGCAGATGCACCGGCGGGTGAGCTTCCGCATCCGCGACATGATGAAGAGCTTCCCGGCCCAGGGCCATCCGATGGATGCCCTGCAGGCCAGCGCCGCTTCCCTGGGGCTCTTCTATTCCCGTCGGGCCCTCGATAACCCGGAGTACATCTACGGCGCTGTGGTGCGCCTGCTGGCCAAGATCCCCACGATGGTGGCGGCGTTCCAGCTGATCCGCAAAGGCCAGGATCCGATCCAGCCCCGTGACGACCTGCCCTACGCGGCCAACTTCCTCTACATGCTCACCGAGCGGGAGCCCGACCCCCTGGCGGCCCGCATCTTCGATGCCTGTCTGATCATCCACGCCGAGCACAGTCTCAACGCCAGCACCTTCAGCGCCCGCGTCACCGCCAGCACCCTCACCGATCCCTACGCGGTGGTGGCCTCGGCGGTGGGCACCCTCGCCGGTCCCCTGCACGGCGGCGCCAACGAGGACGTGCTGGCGATGCTGGAAGCGATCGGCAGCGAGGACCAGGTGGCCCCCTGGCTGGACCGGGCCATCGCCGAGCGCCAGAAGATCATGGGCTTCGGCCACCGGGAATACAAGGTGAAGGATCCCCGGGCGGTGATCCTGCAGCGGCTGGCGGAACAGCTGTTCGACCGCTTCGGCCACGACCCCCTCTACGACCTGGCCCGCAAGGTCGAGGAGGTGGCCGCCACGCGCCTGGGACCCAAGGGCATCTATCCCAATGTGGATTTCTACTCCGGTCTCGTCTACCGCAAGCTCGGCATTCCCCGCGACCTGTTCACGCCGATCTTCGCCATCGCCCGCACCGCCGGCTGGCTGGCCCACTGGAAGGAGCAGCTGGGGGCCAACCGCATCTTCCGGCCCTCGCAGATCTACACGGGGGCGGTCCCCCGGGAGTGGTCGCCGCTCGAGGCCCGCTAAGTTTCCTCCATCTGTGCAGCGCTCATGGTGAGCACCCCGGCCCCCGGCACCGCTCCGGGGCTCGACGCAGTCGCTGGCCTCGACCTTCAGGTCAGCTTCGAAACCCTCCTCCGGGGCCTCGGCCTGAGTCCCGGCGCGGCCCATCTGCTGTGGCTGCCGCTGCCGATGGTGCTGGTGCTGGTGGCCGCCGTGGTGGGCGTGCTGGTGAACGTGTGGCTGGAGCGCAAGATCTCCGCCGCCGTGCAGCAGCGCATCGGCCCGGAATACGCCGGCGCCCTCGGCATCCTCCAGCCCATGGCCGACGGCCTCAAGCTCGTGTTCAAGGAGGACATCATCCCGGCCAGGGCCGATGGCCTGCTGTTCACCCTCGGCCCCGTGCTGGTGCTGATCCCCGTGATCCTCAGCTGGCTGGTGGTGCCCTTCGGCCAGAACCTGCTGATCAGCAACGTGGGCGTGGGGATCTTCCTCTGGATCTCGCTCAGCAGCATCCAGCCGATCGGCCTGCTGATGAGCGGCTACGCATCCAACAACAAGTACTCGCTGCTCGGCGGCCTGCGGGCGGCGGCCCAGTCGATCAGCTACGAGATCCCCCTGGCCCTGGCGGTGCTGGCGGTGGTGATGATGAGCAACTCGCTCAGCACCGTCGACATCGTCTCCCAGCAGACCGGCGC
>JALOOQ010000052.1 GCA_025454305.1 Cyanobium sp. Prado107 | reverse complement strand
CAGCCGGGCGAGCTGGTCGAGCACCTGGGCGTCGCTGAGCTGCTCGAAGCGGCGGTACCACAGGCCCACGGCGGTGAGGTCGTGCACCGGGGCCAGCACCGTGAGGCGATCCACCAGCGCCGCAAGCCAGTTCGCCACACTGAGATCGGCCACCGGCACCGCCAGCTCCAGGCGGGAGGGTTCCAGACGGCGCAACGACAGCAGCGCCGCCTCCACGGTCATGCCGGTGGCGATGCCGTCATCCACCACCACCAGATGGCGGCCCCGCAGCTGTTCGGGCGGCGGATCGCCGAACAGCCGCTGCCGCCGTTCCAGCTCCAGCTCCTGCTCCGCCAGCCAGCCGCGGCTGCGGGCGGCCTTCTCATGCCGGCGGGCGGCACCGCCATCGCGCCACACGGCCACCCCCCCCGGGGCCACCGCCCCGATCGCCACCTCGGGGAAGGCGGGATCGGCCACCTTGCGCACCGACCAGGTGACCACGGGGCAGCCCAGCTCACCGGCCATGGCCGCCGCCACCGGCACACCGCCGCGGGGCAAGGCCACGAGGGTCACGGGCAGCACCGGGTTGCGCAGACGCCCGCAGGCCCGGGCCAGCTCCAGGCCGGCCTGATGACGATCGGCCCAGAGGGGCGGCTGGAGCCGCTGCTCAGAACCGGACGGGAAGGACGTGGACATCGCCGCAAGCTCCCAGCATCGATCCCGTCAGCGGTCCCGGGGAGTGTCGCTGGGGCGCAGAAACACCGCCACGGTGCCCGCCACGATCAGCAGGATCAGCCCCGCGCCGGCCGCCAGGGGCAGCACCACATCCGTGTCCATGGACCCAGGCCTCGCTGCCCCCATCCTGAAGCCAATGGCCCCGCAGCGCAGCGCCCAGCGACGCCGGGGTTCAGGCCAGGCCCGGCACCGTGACGGGCTCCACCTTCCAGATGCGCTCGGCGTACTCCCGGATCGAGCGGTCGCTGGAGAAGAAGCCGCAGGCCGCGGTGTTGGCGAGCGAACGCCGCGCCCAGCCCGGCCGGTCGATCCAGGCCTGATCCACCGCATCCTGGGCGCGGCGGTAGTCGCCGATATCCGCCATCACCTTGAACGGATCGTGGCTGGTGAGGCTGGCCAGCAGGGGGTGGAAGAGTTCCCGGTCGCCCTCGCTGAACTGCCCCGAGCCGATCAGGGCCAGCACCTCGCGCACCATCGGATCCCGCTCGATCCAGGAGATCGGGTGGTAGCCGAGCCGGTCGAGTTCGGCCACCTGTTCGGTGGTGTGACCGAACAGGAAGAAGTTCTCGTCTCCCACCCGCTCACGGATCTCCACGTTGGCGCCATCCAGGGTGCCGATCGTCACCGCGCCGTTGAGAGCCATCTTCATGTTGCCGGTGCCGGACGCCTCCTTGCCGGCGGTGGAGATCTGCTCGGAGAGATCCACCGCCGGGTACACCAACTGGCCCAGCTTGACGCTGAAGTTGGGCAGGAACACGACGCGCAGCCGACCCTCCATGGCGGGGTCCATGTTGACGATCTCGGCGATACCCACGATCAGGCGGATGATCAGCTTGGCCATGGCATAGCCCGGCGCCGCCTTGCCACCGAACAGGAAGGTGCGCGGCGGCAGGTCCTCGCCGTTGCGCAGACGCAGATAGCGCTCCACGATCAGCAGGGCCGCCAGATGCTGGCGCTTGTATTCGTGGATCCGCTTCACCTGCACGTCGAACAGCGAGGTGTGATCCAGCAGCAGACCCAGATGGTCGTGCACATGCTGGATCAGGCGGCGCTTGCCGCGGTCCTTCACGGCCTGCCAGCGCTCCAGGAAGGCCGGATCGCCGGCACGATCGCCGAGGCCGGTGAGCGCGTCGAGGTCATGCCTCCAGCGCTCCCCCAGCTCGACGTCGAGGAAGTGGGCCAGGGCCGGGTTGGCCACCGCCATCCAGCGGCGCGGTGTGACGCCATTGGTGACGTTGGTGAACCGCTCCGGCCAGAGTTCGGCGAAATCGGCCAGCAGGTGCTCCTTCAGGAGCCTGCTGTGCAGTTCGGCCACACCGTTGGTGTGGTGGCTGCCCACCACCGCCAGATGGGCCATGCGCACCCGCCGCTGGGGCCCCTCTTCGATCAGCGACATCCGGCCGAGTTTCTCCGGATGGCCCGGATAGCGGATCCGCACCATCCGCAGGAAGCGGGCGTTGATCTCGTAGATGATCTCCAGCTGGCGGGGCAGCAAGTGCTCGAACAGTTCCACTCCCCAGGTTTCCAGCGCCTCGGGCAGCAGGGTGTGATTGGTGTAGCTGAGGCTGGCCGTGGTGATGCCCCAGGCGGTGTCCCAGTCGAGATGGTGCACATCGATCAGCAGCCGCATCAGCTCGGCCACGGCGATGGCCGGGTGGGTGTCGTTGAGCTGAACGGCGAATTTGACGTGGAACTGCTCGGGCTTCATCCCCTGACCCTTGAGGATGCGGAACATGTCCTGAAGGGAGCAGCTCACGAAGAAGATCTGCTGGGAGAGGCGCAGGCGCTTGCCCTGATCGAACTCGTCGTTGGGGTAGAGCACCTTGGAGAGCGTTTCCGACTGCATCTTGCGCAGCACCGCCCGGGCGTAGTCGCCGGCGTTGAAGGAGGCGAAGTCGAAGGCGTCCGGGGCTGTGGCTGACCACAGCCGCAGCGTGTTGGCGGTGTTCACGCCGTACCCGAGGATCGGGGTGTCGTAGGCCACGCCGATCACGGTCTGGCCGCCGATCTCCACCGGATAGCTCCACTCCGGCCGGATCACCTCCCAGGGATTCCCCTGGGCCAGCCAGGGGTCGGTGCTCTCGAGCTGGCCCTGGGGACCGATCTGCTGGCGGAAGATGCCGAACTCGTAGCGGATCCCGTAGCCGATGGCCGGCAGTTCCAGGGTGGCCATCGACTCCTGGAAGCAGGCCGCCAGGCGGCCGAGGCCGCCGTTGCCCAAGCCGGGCTCCGGTTCCTCCGCCAGCAGGGCGTCCAGATCGAGCCCCAGCTCGGCGCAGGCGGCAAGCGCCTCCTCGCGGATGCCCAGATTCACCAGATTGTTCTCCAGGTGGGGGCCGAGCAGGAATTCGGCGGAGAGATACACCGCCGTGCGCACATGGCTCTGGGTGTAGGTCTCGGCGGTGTCGACCCACTTCTGCAGCAGCCGGTCGCGCACGGCCAGGGCCAGGGCGCGGTAGTGGTCGTGCCGGGTGGCCAGCGAGGGGGACTTGGCCTGGCTGTAGAAGAGGTGGCGGCGGATGGCCTCGGCCAGGGGATCGCTGTGCAGGCCGGCCGACACGGGACCTTGCGGGGACGGGGAACTCTCCAGGGCCATGGCGTGGGCGGCTGACGGCGGACAATCAGCCAGCTTCTCCCGTGCGATCGGGTTCCGCGCTGCCTGAACCACTACCGAAACCCTCCCATAGGTACTTCTGCTCAGTCCCCTCCGGAGCGTGGGGAACTCAGAACAGCCCCACCAGGCTCAGCGGGCAGACCCCGCCTCGCCCGTATCGGCTCTGTCGCAATCCGGTATCAACGGCAGCAACAGGAAGGCGGGCCCGGGGAGTTGGGTAAGGGTTCCGCATCAACCGCTACCCATGCCATCGCAGTCTCGCCTTCAGGCGATCGGCGACATCATCGCCCGTCCCCCCCTGGAGGTGGAGCCCAGCAGCGACCTCAAGGACCTTTGGGCCCGGGACGTCTTCAGCCTGGAGAAGATGAAGTCGGCCCTCCCCAAGGAGGTGTTCAAGTCGATCCAGCGCTCGATGACCGAGGGCAGCAAACTCGACGCGTCGGTGGCCAACGTGGTGGCGCAGGCCATGAAGGACTGGGCCACCAACAGGGGCGCCCTTTACTACGCCCACGTCTTCTACCCGCTCACCAACCTCACTGCCGAGAAGCACGACGGCTTCATCTCCCCCCAGGGCGACGGCAAGGCGATCACTGAATTCACGGGCAAGCTGCTGGTGCAGGGTGAGCCCGACGGCTCCTCCTTCCCCAACGGGGGCATCCGCTCCACCTTCGAGGCCCGCGGCTACACCGCCTGGGACGTCACCAGCCCGGCCTACCTGATGGAGACGCCCAACGGCGTCACCCTCTGCATCCCCACGGTGTTCGTGTCCTGGACCGGCGAGGCCCTCGACAAGAAGACTCCCCTGCTGCGCTCCAACGCGGCGATGAACAAGCAGGCCCAGCGCCTGCTGCGGCTGCTGGGGGAAACCGAGATCGCGCCGGTGAACTCCAGCTGCGGCGCCGAGCAGGAATACTTCCTGGTGGATTCCGCCTTCACCGCCCTGCGGCCCGACCTGCAGCTGGCCGGCCGCACCCTGTTCGGCGCCCCGCCGGCCAAGGGGCAGCAGTTCGACGACCACTACTTCGGCGCCATCCCCGAGCGGGTGCAGGTGTTCATGCAGGACGTGGAGCAGCAGCTCTACCGCCTCGGCATCCCCGCCAAGACCAGGCACAACGAGGTGGCACCGGGGCAGTTCGAGATCGCGCCCTACTTCGAGGCGGCCAACGTGGCCACCGACCACCAGCAGCTCACCATGACCGTGCTCAAGGCCACGGCCAAGAAGCACGGCTTCACCTGCCTGCTGCACGAGAAGCCCTTCGCCGGTGTGAACGGCAGCGGCAAGCACGTGAACTGGTCGATCGGCAATCCCACCCAGGGCAACCTGCTGGATCCCGGCAGCACTCCCCACGAGAACCTCCAGTTCCTGCTCTTCTGCGGAGCCGTGATCCGCGGTGTGCACCGTTACGGCCCGCTGATGCGCGCCGCCATCGCCACCGCCAGCAATGACCACCGCCTCGGCGCCAACGAGGCACCGCCGGCGATCATCTCGGTGTACCTCGGCAGCCAGCTCGAGGATGTGTTCAACCAGATCAAGAGCGGCAAGCTGGAAGGCTCGGCCAAGGCAGCCCTGATGTCCCTGGGGGTCGACACCCTCCCCGACCTCAACAAGGACCCCGGCGACCGCAACCGCACCTCCCCGTTCGCCTTCACCGGCAACCGCTTCGAATTCCGGGCCGTGGGATCAGGCCAGTCCGTGGCCGGTCCGCTGGTGGTGCTGAACACGATCCTGGCCGACTCGCTGGCCTGGATCTCCGATCAGCTGGAGAGCAAGATGTCCTCCGGAATGCCCCTGGAGGAGGCGGCCTTCTCCGTGCTCAAGACCACGATGGAAGCGCACGGCGCCGTGGTGTTCGGTGGGGACGGCTATTCGTCCGAATGGCACCGCCTCGCCGTGGAGGAGCGGGGCCTGGAGAACCTGCCCACCTCCGCCGACGCCCTGCCGGTGCTGAAGCGGCCGGAAATCCGGGAGCTGTTCGAGCGCACGGGCGTGCTCACGCCCACCGAACTCGAAAGCCGCTTCGAGGTGTATGCCGAGCAGTACATCCTGGCGATCGAGGTGGAGGCCCGCCTGGCCGTGCGCATCGCCCGCACCCAGGTGTACCCGGTGGTGATGGACTGCCTCGACAAGCTGTCGGTGTCGCTGAAGAACCAGGAGGCCCTCGGCATCGCCACCGACCGCTCCCTGGTGACCCAGATGGCCGAACTCAACCAGAAGCTGGTGAGCAACTGCCTCAGCCTCGAGGACGCCATCGAGCAGGCCCCCCATGGAGTGGAAGCCCACATGCGCTACTGCGCCGATGTGCTGATGCCGCGGATGAACGCCATCCGTGAGGCGGTGGACGGGCTGGAGCTGCTCATCGACGATGCCAGCTGGCCCCTGCCCTCCTATCAGGAGATGCTGTTCATCCGCTGAGGCCGGCCTGCCGGTGGCGTCTCGGGCTCCACCGGCAGGCCCTTCAGCGCCAGCGTCAGCCGGCGCGCCAGCAGCAGCACGGGATAGAGCGCCCGGGAGCGCGAAGGCGTGCCCAGCAGGGGGGCAAGCAGGCGCAACAGCCGGACACTGGGCCGCATGCGGGCGCAGATCCACTGGATCGCCTCCGCCCCATGAAGCACCTCACCGTCCAACAGCAGCATCGCGCCACTGCCCAGGTGATAGCCGCGGCGGGCCAGTTCCAGCCGCAGGTCATGGTCGCTGCGTCCGTCCCGGATCTGCAGATCCGGGACGCCACCGCGCAGCTCGCTGAGTTCGGCGAAGTGGCGGCAGAAGGGGCAGCCACCGTCGAACACCAGCACCGGGGCCACCTCTGCCGTGCCGCTGCGCGAGGCCGCCAGCTGCGCACCCCCAGATGTCATCGAGTGCGCCGTGGTCTGCATGGCCTGGTGCTGCCGGTCCCATCCTGACTCGCCTGCCGGGGGCCTGCGAGCGGATGCGGCAGGCGACAGATCGTGAACCCTGGCGTGTTGTTTTGCTGCATAAGGTTGCAGTTCCTGGTGGCTGCAGACGCCGATTGGTGCAAATTGTGCCGAAACCCGGCCTGCCGAATCAGACAACCTGCTGTGCTTCTAAGACAGGGATGTCCATTGGGGAGTGTGATCCCCAGACCCGGAGCCGAGCGATGCGAACCGTACCCAGCAATTGTCCGGAGGCCGGCCATTCCGGGTTGATGGTTGTGGGCCGCACCCTGCACTATTTCGCCCGCCACTTCCACGAACCCATCGCCATCAGTGATGTGGCCGGGCATCTTGGGATCAGCGAGGACTGTCTCGACTTCTGCTTTGATCAGACGCGCGGGATGACGCCGGCAGAGGCCCTGCAGCAGCACCGTCTCAACCGTCTCTTTCACACGATCACCGAGAAGCCGAGGCAAGGTCTGCGCAAGGCCATCCGCAGCTGCGGCCTGGGGGAGGGAGGAAGCACGGTGGAGCTGTTCGAGCGCACCTTCGGAATCGAGATGCCGCTGTTCCTGCTCACCTGCAGGCGCGCTGCGGAGGACCGGGCCTTCCGGCGCAGCCATCCCAGTGCCGATCGGCTGGTGCTGCCCTCCTGAACGGCAAGGCTGGATCAGAACGGCAGGGAGGATCAGATCATGCGGTGACGCCGCACCTTCACCTTGTCGTCCACGGTGATCACGTTGTTGTGCAGATCCAGACCCTGCACCGAGGCGACTTCCCCCTGCAGTCCCTGCGCCCGCATCTGTTCGGCCAGCTGCTTCATCAGCTCTTCCTCCACCTTCCCCTGATCGAAACCACTGGGGGTGAGGTCGGCAAGAAAGCGACCGATCCTGCTCGCCACCACATCAGAGGCATTGGTCACCTTGAGGATGATCATGGTGGGAGAAGGATCAGGAAAGACAAGGCCGCCCACGCGGAGCGGCCCTGGGGCGATGTTAACGAGTTCGTCCCCGCCGGCCCTGAGGCTGCGTGGAGTTGACGACCTGGGGCGGCAGCTGCAGCTGACGCGCTGCCCATTCCGCCGTGAGAGCGGCCAGGAGACTGCGACGATCACCGCGAAGACGAAGCATGGAGAGCTGGGGGATCACTTCCCTCAGGCTCCATCACCGGACGGCGGGATGCCGAGCCTGGATCACGATCTCAGGCAACCTTTGACACAGGCCTGTGGATCAGGGCAGGAGCGGCTCCACCCGCTGGCCTGCGCTGCCGACCGGCGAGCGCCGCGCAACGGGCCCCTGCCGAACCCCTGAGCGAGCCGTCCCACCAGCAGGGAGTGGCGCCAGCTGGGCGCCGAGCATGCCGGCATCGAAGGAAAAGCGACCGGGGCCGATCAGCAGGATCGCCGCGCTGCCACCGAGATAAAGCACCACCAGTTCGAGCACATAGATGTTGAAGCCGCCGGTGAGGATGTGGTGATAGGCCGCCACCAGCATGGTGCCCGACAGGGCCAGAGCACCCAGGGGCGTGAACAACCCGAGGATGAGGCACCAGGAACCGAAGATCTCGGCATAGCCCGCCAGGTGTGCCATCAGCAGAGGAAAGGGAAGATGCAGTGGCACCACATAGTTCGTGGCGAAGAATTCGGGATTGGCAAGTTTTTCCTGCCCGTGATGAATCATCATCAGACCGAGTGCCACCCGCAGCAGCAGCAGGCCGGCACTGGGCAGAAAGCCGGGGCGCAGGAAATAACGAAACAGAAAACCGTTCATGGCAACAGGGGATCAGGGCACGGGTCGGGTGGAGCGGCTGAGACGCAGCAGCCAGAGGCACATCGAGGCGCCGAAGAAGGCCAGAAACGCTTCCAGCAGCAGGGTGGTGGACATGGCCTGAAGACGGAATGGATACGCTGCGGGGCCGCGCCCATCCACCCTGGCGCGCCATGTAACGAAGTGTGAGCAGACCTTCTCAGCAAGGCGCAGCGGCACGCGCGAGCCGGCCGGTGGCACTGGCAGTTGCACCATCCGGCCCCTCCCATGGCTCGATCCCGCTCCAGCACAGCCCACGGCCTCTCCCCGCAGATGCAGAGCGACCCCGGTGCCGACCAGGGGCGTCGGCCAAGCCCGGACACCCGGCTGGTGGAGAGCCTGATCGCCCTGATGGAGGCCGGCACAACACCCTGGCGGCGCGAGTGGGACGGTGGCGGCGGGACTGCCGGTGGGGGCCACCACGTGAACCTGATCAGCGGCCGCCGCTACCGCGGCGCCAACCCGATCCTGCTCACACTGGGCCTGCACCAGCGCGGCTCCTGCCTGCCCTACTGGTGCGGTTTCGCCGAGGCCCGGGCCCGGGGCCTCACCCCCCGGCGGGGGAGCAGGGCCGTGCACGTGCTGCGCCCCCAGCTCTGCCCCCGGCCCGGGGCGATGGAAGCCGACTCGGCAGCCCCAGCCCCGGCGTCAGCGGCCGCAGCGGCGCAGCCCGCCCCCCGGCCCCGCGACGCAGCCAGTCAGGGCTGGGTGCGCTACAGGCCGGTGGCGGTGTTCAACGCCGCCGATCTCGAGGGTGAGGCCCTGGACGCGCTGCTGGAAACCCGGCAGGCGGAACACCGCCGCGTGCGGCGCAGCGAGCCGGAACGGCTGCAACGGGCCGAAACCACCCTCGGCGCCTGGCCCGTGCCGGTGCTCCATGGCGGTGAGCTGGCCTGCTACCTGAGCGGCCCCGACCGCATCCACCTGCCGGATCGCCATGCCTTCCACACCGCCGGCAGCTACTACGCCACCTGGGCCCATGAAGCGATCCACTCCACCGGCCATCCGTCGCGGCTGGCCCGCGACCTCACGGGCGCCCGCGACAGCCATGCCTATGCACGCGAGGAGCTGGTGGCCGAGCTGGGAGCCGTGCTGCTGGGCGACCGTCTGGAGATCGGCAGCGACACCCGCAACCATGCCGCCTACCTGCAGCACTGGATCGAACTGCTGCAGCGCACACCGCGGCTGCTGTTCCAGGTGCTCAGTGAAGCGCGCCGGGCGGCGGATCTGATCTGCTGCGAGGACGACGGGGAGAGCCCCGGACCGGGCTCGGTGCTGCCGTAGAAGAGAGGGTGGTTCAGCCGGCGGGCAGCGCCGGTCCACGGCGATCTCCCCCTCCCCCTCCGGCCCTCCTCTGGTTCTGGTGCACGGGCTGCTCGACACACCCGCCGTGTTCGATGGCCTCAAACGGGAACTGGGGGAGCGGCGCCAGCCCCTGCTGATCCCGGCCCTGCCCCTGCGCCTGGGGGCCACGCCGGTGCTGGAGGCCGCGACCCTGCTGGGCAGCCACATCGAGGCAGCCTTCGGCATGGACCAGCCCATCGATCTGCTGGGGTTCTCCATGGGCGGGGTGATCGCCCGCAGCTGGATCCAGTTGCGCGGCGGTCACCGCCGCACCCGCCGCTTCATCAGCGTGGGCAGCCCCCAGCAGGGCACCCTCACGGCCCAGCCCTGGCCCGGCCGGCTGCTGGCCGGCATCGCCGATCTGAAGTGGCGGAGCCCGCTGCTGCGACAGCTCGACGCCGACCTCGACAGCCTGCGCCGGATCGAGTGCCACAGCTTCTATTCCGGCCTGGATCTGGTGGTGGTTCCCGGCTGGCGTGCGGTGCTGCCGGTGGGTGCCCGCACGATGCTGCCCGTGCTCACCCATCCCCAGCTGCTGCGGGATCCGGCGGCGATCAGACCCCTGGCCCGGGAGTTGCTGCGGCCATAGCGTTTCGGGGGCTCGAGCACCACAGTGGGCCGTGCAGGGAGGGCCGGATCGGCGAGGCCGGGTATGGATCTGATCACCCTCTCGCTGCTGGTGCGATGGATGCTCGGGTGGGTGCTGGCCGGGCGCATGCCGGTGCTGCCTGAGGCGCTCCCCTGCGGCGCACCGGGGGTGTCGGTGCTGATCCCCGCCCGCAACGAGGCGGTCAGCCTGCCCGGTCTGCTTCTGGCCCTGAGCCGCCAGACACTGCGCCCGCTGGAGGTGATCGTCGTCGACGACCACTCCGACGACGACACGGCCGCCATCGCCCGTGCCGGGGCGCCGGGGCTGGCGGTGCGGGTGATCCAGCCCCCGCCGCTGCCTGCGCGCTGGTGCGGCAAGACCTGGGCGCTGCACCACGGCGTGGCCGCCAGCCAGGGGGAGCTGCTGGTGTTCCTGGATGCCGACACGCAGCCGGCACCCGCCTTCCTGCAGAGCCTGGTGGCCGCCAGCCAGCGGCTCGGCGGACTGGTGTCGGTGCAGCCGTATCACCGCACCCAGCAGCCCTACGAACAGCTCTCGGTGCTCTTCAACCTGGTCGGCCTGATGGCCGTGCCCCTCGGTGAGCGCTGCGGCGTGGCCTTCGGGCCGGCCATGGCCACCAGCCGCGGCGACTACGCGTGCAGCGGCGGCCATGCGGCGGTGGCGGACAAGGTGGTGGAGGACTGGTTCCTGGCCCACCACTACGAGGCGGCGGGCCTGCCGGTGAGCGCCTTCATCGGCAAGGGCACGATCACCTACCGCATGTACCCCGGCGGTCTGGGGGATCTGGTGATGGGGTTCAACAAGAACTTCGCCACCGCCGCCGCCGAGGTGCGCTGGCCCTGGATGCTGGCGGTGCTGCTGTGGCTCTCGGGACTGTTCTGGGCGGCCTGGTGCCTGCCGGCCTCGCTGCTGGGCTGGCCACTGATGGGAGACCCCCGGCCGCTGCCCAACGCCCTGCTCTACGGGGCCTTCGCGCTGCAGCTGCTGGTGATCACCCGCCGGGTGGGGTGCTTCAGCTGGATCAACCTGGTGTTCCCCGTGCCGGTGCTGTTCTTTCTGGGGGTGTTCCTGCAGGCGATCCTCAACCTGGAGCGGGGCCGGGTGCGCTGGAAGGGCCGCACCTTCAGCACCCGCCCCGGCGCCGGGACCCGCTGATGGCCTTGGCCGCATCGCTGCCGTCCTGGCTGCCCGCGGTGCTGGGCTGCGCCACCCTCTGGCTGGGCTGGTCGCTGCTGGTGGGGATGCTCGCCAACCGCCTGCCGGCGCGGTATCTGGAGGGAGTGCAGCCCCCCGGGCGGGAGCCTCCGCAGGCCGGCGGCCCTAGGCACGAAACGGGCCGGCCGGCGAACCGGGCGCTGCGGCACTTCGAAACGCGACTGGCGATCCGGCGCTGGAAACCCTGGATTCCCGATGCCGGGGATGCCCTGCCCGGCGGCGTGCGCAAGGCCAGCCTGGTGGGGCGCGATCCCCGCGCCCTGCGGCGCCTGCTGCTGGAGACCCGGCGGGCCGAACTGGTGCACTGGGCCCTGTGGCCGGTGTGGATGGTCACCTGCCTGTGGCTGCCGCCGGCGGGGGTGCTGATCAACCTCGCCTTCGCCACCCTGTTCAACCTTCCCTGCCTGCT
>JALOOQ010000196.1 GCA_025454305.1 Cyanobium sp. Prado107 | reverse complement strand
GCCCTGGAAGGGATTGCCGGCCGCCGGGGTGCCATCGGCGTTGAGGCGCAGGATCTTGCCCAGGGCGCTGCCGCGGTTCTGGGCCTGCTCGCGGATCAGTGCACCCTCGAGCCGCAGCGGCGGATTGCCGCCGTCGCCGATGGCCAGCAGCAGGGTGCCGTCGGGCAGCCAGATCAGCCGCGAGCCGAAGTGCTGCGTGCCGCTCTTGCGCTGCGGCACCGCGTAGATCACCTCCAGCCGGCTGAGGGCTTGGCCGTCGAAGCGGGCGCGAGCCAGCCGGGTGTGGTTGGCCTCCGGCGTGCCGGCGGCGTAGGTGAGGTAGACGAGCCGGTTCTCGGCGAAGCGGGGGTGCAGGCTCACATCCAGCAGGCCCCCCTGGCCGGCGGCCAGCACCTCCGGCACGCCCGGGATCGGGGCCGGATCCAGCACGCCGCCGCGCACGATCCGCAGCCGGCCCGGCCGTTCGGTGATCAGCAGGTCGCCGTCCGGCAGCCAGGCCAGACCCCAGGGATGCTCCAGGCCCCGCACCAGCACGGTGCGGCGGAAGCCGGTGGCCTCCGGGATCCGGGCGGGATCGACGGCCTCAACGGCTGCTGGGGCCGATGCTGTGTTTGCCGTCGGGGCATCGGACGGACCATCGGCGCGGGCGCAGCCGCCGCCCAGGAGCAGGGCCGTGAGCAGAGCCAGCGCGGCGGGTTTCATGGCGTCCTCCCGGTCACGGACCCTGCCTGGTTGTCTGCCTCAGGTTGGCAGTTCAGCTGGGTTGGGCGACGCGCCGATCAGCGCTCGCCGGCCTCGAGCAAGCGGTCGATCTGATCGAGGGCCTCGTCGAGGGGCGCGATGGCCTCCGCCATGGCGGCATCGGTGGCCTCGCTGCTGGGCCAGTGCTGGTCCACCTGGCGCTGCAGGTGCCGCAGTCCGCCGTCGATCCGCTCCAGCCGGGTGGAGAGCGCCACCAGCCGGGCCTCGCGCTCGTCCATCCCCAGCCGGGCGGCGTCGAGATTGCGGCGCAGCTGGTCCACCAGCCGCTGCCGCTCCGGCCGCAGGGTGGCCGAGCGCTCGCGGCGCAGGGCCTCCTCCTCCCGGGCCAGACGAGCGGAGAGATCGTCGGCCGAGAGCAGCACGCCGCCGCCGGATTCCAGCAGGGGGCGGCGCTGGTCGATGCGCTCGGGCAGGCCCCGCAGGCGCTCGCAGCAGAGCTGCACCATGCCGAGGGGTTCGAGGTGGCCGGGATCCACAAAGCGGGCCATGGCCTCGCGGCTCACCAGATCGGCCTGGATGGCAAGTTGCCCCGCCCGGGCCACGGCGGCCTCGATGCCGGCGCTCACCCGCCGGTCGTTCAGGCGCGCGCCGCGGCGGCGGCGCCGATCCCGCAGCACGGCCAGGATCCAGGCGGCGGGCACCGCCGCGACCAGGGCGAGCGGCAGCCCCAGGGGCGTGAGGCGCACCAGCACCACCAGCAGCAGCCCGGCCAGGGCCACGGCGAGCGGGTCGTCGAGCGGATTGGCCCAGACAGCGGAACGACGAAGCATCAGAAGGCCAGCTGCAGATCTTCCATCCGGCGCAGGATGCTCTCGGGCGTGCCCTCCACGAACTCACCGCCGTTGCTCTCGGCGATCCGGCGCAGCACCGTGGCGTCGTACTCGCCGCTGCTGCCGTAGCCGATGGTGAACACGCCGATGCGCTCGTCGCCGCCGAAGCCGCTGCGCCGCAGTTGGTCCTTGAGGCCGTTGAGGGACAGGCGCGACCCGGAGTCGATGCCATCGGTGAGCACCACCACGGCGAGGATCTCACCGCTGCTGCGAGTGCGGCGCAACCAGTCGCGGCCCGCCAGCACGGCATCGTGCAGGCGGGTGGCGCCCTCGGCCCTCAGCGAGGCCACGAACAGGGCCGCCTTGCCGGCATCCGAATCACCGCCCCGCAACACCACCGGCTCCCGCACCTCGCTGTCGAAATCGATCAGGCCCACCACGTCGCGGGGACCGAGCTGGGCGAGGTAGGCCTGCAGGCTGCGCTGGGCGGACGCCAGCTTGGTGCCCTCCATCGAGCCGGAGCTGTCCACCACCAGGACCACCCGCGAGGGCTTCTTCACCAGATCCCGCCAGGTGGTGATCATCGCCTCCACCACCTCCGGCCGCGGGGCGCGCAGGGAGTCGTAGGTGGCGCGGGGATCGGCGCCGTTGGCGGCGGTGACGCGGCTGGCGGGCACGGCCGGACTGGCCGGCCGCAGCCCCTGCTCGGCGGCCAGGCGCTGCAGCGCGGGCTGCTGCAGGCGGTCGATCAGCAGCTGTGCCGCCTCCCGCTCCCGGGCCGACACCCAGGGGGCGGCGGGCAGGATGGCGCGCATGGTGCTCGAGTAGGTGACCTGGGGGTAAACCGCCACCAGGGCGTCCTGGCCAGGTTCGCGGCGGCTGTTGGCGGCCACCACCGAGGATTCGTACACCGAGCCCACCGAGGCCCAGAACAGGCCGTTGCGCTGCATCGCCCGGGCCAGTTCGTCGGTGGAGCTGCCGTAGCGGGTGACGTGCTTCTGGATCGCGGCCACGGCCGGGGCAGCGGCGCGCACATCTTCGAGCCCCAGCTGCTCGGGCCGCTTGCCCGACACCTCGGCGAACATCGCCACCAGGGTCTGGAGACCGGAGTTGGAGCGGGTGGGGGCGGTGTGCACGAAGCGGATCGGCTGGGGCGGACCCGCCGAATCGAGCTGGCGGTGGTCGCTGTGGCGGGCGAGGGCCTGGAAGGGATCGGAGCGCCGCAGCCCCTGGGCCAGGGCGGGAGTGGTCATCAGCACCATCGGGCTGGTGGCCAGGGCCGGCGCATCGGCGCTGGGGGCGATCAGCTCCCGCTGCGGCGCCAGGGCCTGCAGGCGGTGCCGCAGCAGTTCCAGATAGATCTCCCCATCCACGGAGAGCAGCGTGGGGATGCGGGGGTCGTCGGCGGCCGTGCCGCCCTGGAGCACGGCGCGGGCGTGCCCCTCCATCTCGCTCACCACATCGCCGCTGCCGGCGGAACGGCAGCGCAGCAGCACGCGGGTGCCGTCGGCCAGGCGCGGTGGATCGCGCTCGATCGCCTGGGCGGCGGCGGAGCAGAAGCCATCCAGCGCACTGCCCACGAGCATGGTGATCTCCAGGCCGGGACCTCGCGGCAGCAGCCCGCAGCCCGGCAGCAGGGCCAGCGCCGCCAGCAGGCCGGGCATCAGGGACCCAGGCGATCGGGATGGCGCCATGCGGAGCACCGGGATCTCCGTATTGTTGAGACTCCGGGCGCACCTGTCAGCGCCGTCCCCCCCATCCGAGCGAGAGCCGACGGTGCCCGCGATCACCCGCCGCCGTTGCCTCTCCCTGGCAATCGTCGCGGCAGCACTGGCGCTGGCTTCCGCACCGTTGCCGGGGCTGCGGCGGCCTCTGCTGGTGGCGGTGGGCTCGGAGCTGGAGGAGCCGATGCGGCGCCTCGAACCGCTGTTCGAGCGCCGCCATCCCGGCATCGACCTGCGCTGGCAGGTGCAGGGCGCCCAGGACATGGTGAACCACAATCTCGAGGGGGGCCACGAGCGAGCGCGGGTGCTGATCCCGGCCAACCAGGACCAGCTCGAGGCGTTCTCGACCGCCAGCGCCGCCCAGGGCGATCCACGACCCTTTGTGGGGGCACCCCGACCGATCGCCCGCACCGTGCTGGTGGCGGTGGTGTGGCCGGAGCGGGGTGAGCGGTTGTTCCCTGGCGGACGCTTCTCCTGGGCAGCCCTGCGCGGGGCCGCCGCGGCGGGGCAGTGGTCGGCGCCGCTGTGGCGGGGCAGTGGTCGGCGCTGGGGGGGCCGGCGGCGTGGGGCAGCTTCGACCTGCGCACCACCGATCCGCTGCGCTCCAATTCCGGGCAGATGGTGCTGGCGCTCTGGAGCCGGGATCAGCCGGGGCCGGCGTCGGTGGCCACGCTCCGGCGCGCCGTGTACCGCCCGGCCCGCTCCACCGACATCCTGCTGCGGGAATTCATCAGCGCCGGCCCCAACGACGGCGACGTTGCCCTGGTGTACGAGTCCACCGCGCTGCTGCGGGCCGCCGAGGCGGACCAGCGGCGAGCGGGCGGGTACCGCCTGCTGGTGCCCGATCCCACGATCGAGATGACGCTGGCGGCCGCGGTGCTGCGGGGCGTGGGGGTGGGGGGCGGCGGCGAGGGCGAACGCCTGGTGGCCTTCCTCACCGGCCCCGAAGGGCAGGCGGTGCTGCGGCAGAGCGGCTTCCGCGGCCCCGACGGCAGCGGCGGCAGCCCTGAGGGCGGGCAGCAGCAGCAGCACGCCGGCCGCGGTGGCGGCATCGAGCGGCTCGCCGAGCAGCAGGGCGGCGGCGAGCACCGCCACGGCGATCGAGAGGCTGCCCCAGAGCGACACCGCGGCCACCCCGGCATGGCGGTAGGCGTGGCGCAGGGCCAGCTCGCTGCCCAGCGACAGGCTCAGGGCATAGATCAGGATCACGCCCACCACCCACCAGAGCCGCAGCAGCAGGAAGTGGCCGGGGCCGTAGAGCAGCACCGCCAGCACGGCGAACACCAGGGCCGACACCAGGGAGCCCACGCCCACGCTGAGCACCGGCGGGGTGCCGGCGGCGGCGATCCGGCGGCCGGTGAGGGCCGCGGCGCTGAAGGCCAGCACGGCCACAAGCGCCCAGAACAGCCCGGAGGGATCGTCCATGGGCCCGGGCGACGTCGCCGGTGCCAGCTGGGGCAGCAGCAGGCCGGCGGTGATCAGCAGCAAGCTGGGCAGGAAGGCCTGCGGCAGGGGCTCCCCCAGCAGGGTCCGGGCCAGCAGCGCCGACAGGGGCAGCACCAGGGCGAACAGCAGCGTCTGGCTGATCACCGAGAGCGACTGCAGGGCGGTGAAGTAGGCCACCGGAGCGAGGAAGCGCCCCAGCAGCGTGTCCGCCAGCAGAGCGGACACACCCACCACCAGCTGGGCGAAGAAGAACACGTTGCAG
>JALOOQ010000195.1 GCA_025454305.1 Cyanobium sp. Prado107 | reverse complement strand
TGCCACACTTTCAACACATGCACGTATCCACGGCCTGGCATTCAGTGACGGTGTAATGATCGATATTTTCATTCGTTATTCAGCTGGATCAAAATGCTCTACTCAGTCCATGACACGGCCGAGTACCTCCAATCAGTCGCTCCTTGACCTGCTCTGCCTGAACCACAGTTCCCGGTAGAAGCCATCATGGCTTTCCAACAGCTCAAAATGGCTACCTCGCTCCACGATCTGTCCACAATCCACCACCACGATCAGATCAGCATTCACGATCGTGCTCAGCCGGTGGGCGATCACCAGCACCGTGTGCTCCCGTTCAAACGCCTCGATCGCCTGCTGCACCAGCCGCTCGCTCGCCGAATCCAGGGCGCTGGTGGCCTCATCCAGGATCAGCAGCTCCGGATCGCGCAGAAAGGCCCGCGCCAGGGAGATCCGCTGCCGCTGGCCGCCGCTGAGCCGGTAGCCCCGCTCACCGATCAGCGTGTCGTAGCCCTCGGGCAGCTGTTCGATGAAGCCTGCCGCCTGGGCCCGAGCCGCCGCAACCATGATCGCTGAGCGGCTCGCTCTCGGGCAGCCGAAGCCGATGTTCTCCGCCAGGCTGGCGTTGAACAGAAACGTGTCCTGGCTCACCACCCCAAGCCGCCGCTGCCAGCTGGCCAGATCCAGCTCGCGCAGGTCCACCCCGTCGATCAGGATCCGCCCCTCCGTGGGCTCATAGAGCCCAGCCAGCAGATCGGCGATCGAGCTCTTGCCCGCCCCGCTGGCCCCCACCAGCGCCACCGTGCGGCCCCGGGGGATCTCCAGATCGATGCCACGCAACACCCAGGGGCGCTCGGCGCCGTAGCGAAGGCCCACACCCTCCAGGCGGATGCCCTGCCGCAGCTCCGCGAACGGCACGCCTCCCCTTCGCCGCAGCTGCTTGTCGTCGGGCCTAAGGAAGCCGTTCAGCCGCTCCAGATTCGCCGCATTGGCGCTCAGCAGTGTGTAGCTCGAGGCGATGCCGTTCACCGCACCATTCAGCCGCTGAAGCGCCAGCACGAACACCACCAGCCTCGGCAGGGCCCCCGAAGCCCGGGTGCCGAAGGCCAGCACGGTCACGATGGCGATGGCGGCGATGGCCAGCAGCGGCAGCAGGCCACTCACCGGCTCGAGCACCGCCAGCAGCCGCGCCTGGCGCCGTTGCGCCGCCTCCTGCTCCCCCAGCTGGTCCTGAAAGTCAGCGTCGGCCGCCTCCAGCCAGCCCAGGCTGTGCAGCAGCCGCAGCCCCTGGATGGTTTCGGTGAGCCGGCTGCTGATCACCACGCTCGCTGCCGTGAGCCGGTTGGCCGTGCGGCGGATGCGGGGCAGAAGCTGCTTCTGGAGTGCCACCACCACCAGGGCGATCAGCGCCGCGGCCAGCAGCAGCCAGGGCGAAAGCGTCATCAGCACCGCCAGGTAGGTGAGGCCCATGAGCAGATGGATCACCAGGGCGTTGCTCATCTCGATTTCGAGCCGCACCGTCTCGGGAGCGCTGACGGCCAGTTCCGTGAGGTCGCCCACCCGGTAGCCGCTGGCACAGGCGAAGCTCAGCTCCGTGACGCGGCGGTGGATCAACCCACTGATGCGCCGCCTGCAGCGGGCCGCGAACCAGCCCACGCTGACGCTGTTGAGAAACTGCAGCAGCGCCTGGGCCAGCTTCAGGCCGACCGCCAGCAGAATCAGGCCCACGAACAGCCCCGTGGGCTCGAGATCCTCCAGCCAGGCCACCAGCGCCGGCAGCCCGGAGATCAGCGGCTTGGTCTGCCAGTTCACCTGACCGCCGCTGCCCTGACTGAGCAGGTCCACGGCCAGAAACACGGTGGCCAGGCTCGCCCCCTCCAGCGCCGCCCGGCCCAGGTTGCTGGCGGTGGCCAGGGCCAGCAGCTTCCACTGCTCCAGCGCCGTGCGCCGGATCAGCCGCGAGGCCGGCTCCTGGCTCAGCTGCACCCCCAGGGTGCGGGCCAGGCTGCGGGCGAGCTGGGGGAGGGAGACAGGGAAGTGCATGCGCAGAGGAGCTCGTCGATGCCGGAGGTTGCGCTGCATCAGTGGATCACCAGTCGCGCTCTGCCGCGAGCTCAGCGTCGATGGCCGCCTTGCTGCGCGGACTCGGCGAAGCCGGCTGGCTCAGCAACCACTCCAGAGCGCTCTGCCGCGGCTCAGGAGCGTTCCGATCGGCGTCTGGCGTTCTCTCAACACCCCCCATCACACCCCTGGAAGCGGCAACCAGGAGATTTCAGCACTGAAACCAGGTGTGGGGTGCGCCATTCCGTCACTCCAGCACCCGCAGCTGCCCCGGCAGCGGACTGGTGGCCGGATGCACCTGCATCAGATAGTCGAGGGCTTCAAGGCGGCTGAGGCCCTGCCGGCGCATCAGCCAGGCCATGCACACCAGCGGCGAGCGCTCGATCGCCGCCACGCAGTGCACGAACACAGGCCCGCCACCCTCCCGCCGCAGCCGCTCCAGCTCGGCCAGGGCCTCCTCCAGCTCCGCCCGGCTCGGATCGCGGCCGCTGCGGTGCTCCGGCAGCACCCGCCGCGCCCGCAGGAAGCGCTTCTCCAGACCCGCGGGCACCGCCCACTCATCGTCGTCGCAGAGGCTCAGCACCGCGCGGATGCCCTCCTCCCTCAGCTGCCGCAGGTGCGCCTTCCGCCGCGGCGCCGGACCCAGCGCCAGCTCGCCCCGCAACACCCAGTCCACCCGGAACGTCGCCTTGGGCCTGGGCTTCAGCATGCAGCAGCAGCGGGGTGTGGCCTCAATGATCCGCCAACGGCAGCGATCCGCTCATGGCAGCCGTGCCCCGGCGCGCACACCAGTCCTGCAGACGCAGGGGCGGACGCGAGCGGGGCTCCAGCGTCTCGACATCCGATCGATTCAAGCAGGAGCGTCAGGGTTTCTGGCTGGTGGTGGCAACAGCCAGGTGTCAGAACGCAAACGGATCGATCAGGCCGATCGCCGTGCAGAGGAAGCGGTCGCCGTGGCCCGTGGCCAGCAGGGCCCGTGGGCCAGGGCCGTGCCGGCTGGCGGTCCAGCCCCATCGGCCGCCCCTGCGGCGGCTCCTCGCTCTCCACCGCCCGGCGCAGGATCAGCCGCACCTCCTCCTCCATGCTGCGGCCATGACGCTGGGCCCTCCGCTGCAGCGCCTCCTTCACCGCCGGATCGAGATTGCGCACCAGCAGCTGGGCCATGGAGGGGACGTTTGGGACGTTGACTGGGACATCTATGGCGTCGCTATCGTGATAGCAGCGCTGAACTGCGGCCCGCAACACCCCACCCCGGCCGGCAGCCCACCTGCCGGCCGCAGCGTCAGCTGCGCGTCATCCCCAGGGCAAGCGTCACGAAGTCAAGCTGATCGGGTTTGGGCACACGCTGGAAGCGCACATTCGGGTCGTAGTCGGCTTGATGGCGTAGTTCCTGGAGGTCTGGAAATGTGGTGGTGAAGAGCAATAAATCGGAGGAAACATTGGAATTTTCCAGTCTGAAGCAGGCTTTTTCGCGTTGTTGTGGTCGAGATCGCGGTGCACGCGGCTCCAGGCCAGAGAGCGACGAACCTGGGGCGTGACACCCACCAGACGATCGGCGGCCGTTTCGGCCAGGCCATGAAAGAGCGCGTCGTAGGCCGTGCTCAGGGCACGTCTGAGGTCGGCCTGCCTGGGCCGGCGTTCATGCAACTGGGCCAGCTGGCGGGCTGTGGCGTGCCCAGCACCTGCTGGTCGGGGTGGACGTCGTAACGGAGGTGGGGAAAGCGGCGTTCACCGATCACCCAGAGCGCCCGGCGCACGGCCGGGCCGGCCTGGCAACAGGACACCAGGGGCTGGGGTGATCGCAAGGGCGTGGTGGAGCCCTCATCGAGGATCTGCAGACGCGGAG
>JALOOQ010000051.1 GCA_025454305.1 Cyanobium sp. Prado107 | reverse complement strand
GCTGGCGGCATGGCGGTGATCTTCGTGGTGGGCCTGTTCTTCTACGGCGCCTACTCCGGCGTCGGTTCCGCCTGAACTCCGCCGCACTCGTGCGCTGCCAGCGCCCGCTGCCGGTGTTGATGGCGCAGCCGTCACGGCCCTGCTGAAACCACCCCAGCATCCGCCCCGGCACAATCACCCCAACCCCTGCAGCCCCTGGCCAAGGCCCGGAAGCGGCACCGCCGTCTCCGGGTTTCGCGCTGTCTGTGCTCCCTGCGCTGCATCCTGACTGCAACCCGTGAAGAAGCGGAATCTGCTGCAGAATCCCGCTCTCTCCTGGCTGGCGGGGGCCCTGCTCAATGCCTACGGGCAGCTGGTGCTGATCACCTCGCGCCTCCGGGTGTGGGTTGATCCCGCCGCCGAAACCCTGGTGCTCCAGCGCCGTGTGCCGGTGATCTACGCCCTCTGGCACTGCCATGTGTTCTTCATGCCGCTGCTGCGCCTCCATGCCCGGCGGCCCGTGGCGGTGCTGCTCAGCAGCCACCGCGACGCGCGCATCGTGGGAGTGGCGGCGCGCATGCGCGGGGTGGATCTGGTGCCGGGATCGTCGACACGGGGTGGCCTGACGGCCTATCGACGTCTGCTGCGGCTGCTGCGGGGCGGCCAGTCGGTGTGCGTCACCCCGGACGGCCCGCGGGGCCCCGCCCGAGAGGTGAAGCAGGGCGTGCTGCAGCTGGCCCGCCACTCGGGTTGCGCGGTGGTGCCCGTGGGCCTGGCGCTGACGCGCTGCAGCCGTCTGCGTTCCTGGGACCGGTCCGTGCTGCCCCTTCCCTTCGGGCGTGCCGTGCTGGCCCTGGGAGCGCCCTTCTATCTGTCCGGCACCGGGGACCGCAGCGGGCGGGAGGGTGAGGCCGCCGCCCTGGCTGCCGCCCTGGAGGCCACCAGCCGCGAGGCGGCGCTGCTGCTGGGCACCGGACACCGCTGATGGGTCTCCAGCGGCCTGTGCTGCTGCTCTACCGCCTGCTGGGCCTGCTGCTCACACCGGCGCTGCTGCTGGTGCTGCTGGCGCGCCTCTGCCGCGGCCGGGAGGATCCCCGACGCCTGGCCGAGCGACTGGGGTTCGCCAGCCACCCCCGGCCCGCGGGGCCGCTGGTGTGGGTCCATGCGGCCAGCGTGGGTGAACTCACCAGCCTGCGGCCCCTACTGGCGGCCCTGGCGAGGGACGCCGCCGCGGCGCAGCGGCGTCCGCCGGCCGTGCTCGTCACCAGCGTGACCCGCACCTCGGCCCGCCTTGCCCCGTCGCTGCTGCCAGAGGGGGTGCTCCATCAGTACGTGCCGATCGACCACTGGCTGGCCCTGGCACTGTTCCGTCGTCACTGGCGCCCCGACCTGGGGCTGCTGGCGGAGGCGGAGCTCTGGCCGGAACTGGTGCATGCCATGCCGCATCTGGTGCTGATCAATGCCCGCGTCAGCGAGCGCTCCTACCGGCGCCATCGCCGCCTGCCCTGGTTCAGCCGCTGGCTCTACGGGCGCTGCGAGGCCTGTTTCGCTCAGTCGGCCGCAGATGCCCAGCGCCTGCGGCGGCTGGGCGCGCCAGCGGCCCTGGCCCTGGGTTCCACCAAGTGGGACGCACCGCCCCTGCCGGTGCAGCGGTCTGGCGTGGCGCGGCTGCAACGGCTCTGGCCGGATCGGCCCGTGCTGCTGCTGGCCAGCAGCCATGGCGGTGAGGAAGACCTGCTGCTGGCGGCCTGGGCCCGCATCTGCCGTGAGCTGGCTCCCCTGCGGCCCGCGCTGCTGCTGGCGCCCCGCCATCCCGAGCGGGCGGCCGAGGTGCTGGCCCGGGTGCGGGCCCAGGGACTCAGCGTGCAGCGCTGGAGCCGGATCGATCCCGCGCCCGCCGACGCCACCGCCGGCGGCGGGCCAGCCCCGGACGTGCTGGTGGTGGATGTGCTCGGCCTGATGGGCACCTGGATCGCCGCCGCCGATCTGGTGGTGATGGGCGGCAGCTTCCGCCCCGCCGGGCGCAGCATCGGTGGTCACAATCCCCTCGAGCCGGTGCGCGGCGGCCGCCCGGTGGTGTGCGGACCGGACATGGCCAATTTCGCCGAACTGAGCGAGCAGCTGGAGGCGGCCGGCTGGCTGCGCCGCTGCGCCAGCGCCGACGAGGCCCTGGAGGCAGTGATCGGCTGGCTGCGGCACCCCCCCCAGCCGGCGGCGCTGGCGCCCCTGCAGGGTCCATCGGATCTGATCGCCGCCACCGTGCTGGAGCGGCTCCGGGCCCTGGAGGCGGCTTGATGCCCCCGCTCACCCCCCACTTCTGGTATCGGCCGCGGCCTGGCCTGCTGGCCTGGCTGCTGCGACCCTGCGGCTGGTTGTACGGACTGGGAGTTCAGGTTCACCGGCTGCGCAGCCGGTCCTGGCAGCCGCCGCTGCCGGTGGTGTCGGTGGGCAACCTCACCCTCGGCGGCACCGGCAAGACCCCCCTGGTGATCGCCCTGGCCCGGGAACTGACGCTCCGCGGCTGGCGGCCGGCGGTGCTCAGCCGCGGCTACGGCAGCGGCCGCCGCGAGCCGCTGCGGGTGGAGCCGCAGATGGCTGTCACAGCGGTGGGGGATGAGCCCCTGGAACTGGTGCGGGCCCTGCCCGGGGTGCCGGTGTGGATCGGGTCCGACCGAGTGGTCTCGGCCCGCCGTGCCCTCGAGGCCGGCGCTGACCTGCTGCTGCTGGATGACGGCCTGCAGCACTGGCGTCTGGCCCGCGACTGCGACGTGAGCGTGCTCGACGGCCAGCGGCGCCTTGGCAACGGCCTGCTGTTTCCCGCCGGCCCGCTGCGCGAGCCCCCTGCCGCCCTCGCCCGTGCCGATCTGCTGGTGCTCACCGGAACGGCATCCGCCCCTGGGGCCGCCGCCGCCGACACTGCCGCCGACCCCGCCCCCGACTCCACCGCCGCTCTCGCCGGTCTCCCCTGGCCGGCCGACCGGCCCTGGTTCGGCATCCCGGGCCGCCTGGCGTTGCCCGCCGGCCTCAGGGAGCGCCCCCTGCTGGCCTTCTGCGGCATCGGTCTGCCGGAGAAGTTCTTCGCCGCCCTGCGGCAGGAAGGCTGCCGGCTGGTGGGCTGCGAGGCCTTCCCCGACCACCATCCCTATGCTCGGGCCGATGTGGAGCGGTTGTTGACACTGGCCCGGGCGCAGCAGAACGCCACCCTGGTGACCACCGGCAAGGACTGGCAGCGGCTGGCGCCTCTGCTCGAGTCCGGGGAACGGGCAGGGGTGGTGCCGGTGCCTCTGGGGCTGGATCCGGCAGCGGTGGCGCGCCTCACCGACGCTGTGCTGGACGTTCTCGTCAGGCGCGGCTGGGGCCGGCATGGCTGAGCCCCGCCAGTTGCTGCTGGTGGCCGGCGAGGCCTCCGGAGACCTGCATGGCGGCGCCCTGCTCCAGGCCCTGCGGCGCCGTGCCCCCGAGCTGGAGGTGACGGGGGTGGGCGGCGAACGGTTGCGGGCCGCCGGCATGACGACCCTGGCCGACGTGAGCAGCCTCTCGGCGGCAGGCGTGGTGGAGATCCTCGGCAGCATCCGGCGCCATCACCGTGTGATGCGCCTGCTGAAACACCGGATGGATCGGCAGCGCCCCGACGCGGTGGTGCTGATCGACTACCCCGGCTTCAACCTGATGGTGGCCCGGGAGGCGCACCGCCGCGGCATCCCGGTGTTCTTCTACATCGCCCCGCAGGTGTGGGCCTGGGGCCGCGGGCGGGCGCGGCGCATGGCCGGCT
Organism: Cyanobium sp. Prado107; assembly: GCA_025454305.1. Lineage (GTDB taxonomy): Bacteria > Cyanobacteriota > Cyanobacteriia > PCC-6307 > Cyanobiaceae > NIES-981. Next base: position 8,000 of record JALOOQ010000051.1, on the reverse strand, counting down.
TCATCGACCGCCTGGCGGTGATCTTCCCCTTCGAGGAGGGGATCTTCAATGCCCATGGCCGGGAGTTCGCCCGCTACGTGGGCCATCCCCTGCTCGATGAGATCCAGGTCACCAGCAGCCCGGAGCAGACCCGCCGTCGCCACGGCCTCGATCCGCGGCGGCCCCTGCTGGTGCTGATGCCCGGCAGCCGTCGCAGCGAGATCCGCCTGCTGCTGCCCGCCCTGCTGGCCGCCGCCGAGAAGTTGCGTCGCCGGGGCTGGCAGGTGGTGCTGCTGCGGGCTTCCACCATCGATCCCGCCGTGCTGGAGCGCGAGTCCGGAGGCGCCCCTCTGCCGCTGCCCTGCATCGCCGACGACACCGTGAATCTGCTGCATGCGGCCGACGCCGGCCTGGTGTGCTCGGGCACGGCCACGCTGCAGGCGGCGCTGCTGGGCTGTCCCCCCGTGATCGTCTACCGCTTCAACTGGCTCACCAATCTGCTGGTGCGGCTGGTCACCCGTCACCGGGTGCTGGGGCTGCCCAACGTGATCCTCGGCCGGCAGGAGTTCCCCGAGCTGCTGCAGGAGCGGGTCACCCCCGCCGCTCTGGTGGCGGCCCTGGAGGGTCTGCTCGCCGACCGGCGCCGGGTGGAGGGGGCCATCGCCGAGCTGCGCCGGCGCATGGGTCCGCCCGGCGCCTCGGCCCGCGCCGCCGATGCCCTGCTGGAGCTTCTGCCATGAGCGCCTCGAGCCCCGCAGCAACGCCCTCCGGCTCCACCTACCGCCGTCTGCTGGCCTACGGCCGCCGCCATCTGTGGCCCACGTTCCTGCTGGCGTTGCTGTTCAACCTCGGCTACGGGGCCTCCACCGGTGTGGTGCCGCTGGTGATCCGCTATCTGTTCGACCAGGTGCTGCCCAGCGGCGACCGCAGCAGGCTCTACTGGGCGCCGGTGGTGATCCTGGTGGTGATCGGCCTACGGGCTCTCAGCCAGTACCTGGGGTCGTATCTCACCGAATCGGTGGGGCAGTCGATCACGGCCGATCTGCGTGCCGAGCTGGCCGCACGGGTGATGCTGCTGCCCCAGGCGTACATCGACCGCAGCAGCTCCACCACCCTGATCTCCCGTGTGCTCAGCGACGTGACGCTGGTGAAGACGGGCATCGTCGATGGCCTCACCTCGCTGGTGAAGGACGGCCTCACCCTGGCGGTGTTGGTGGTGGTGGCCTTCTACCAGGACTGGCTGCTGTCCCTGGTGGCGTTCATCCTCTTCCCCCTCGGCGTCTGGCCGGTGCTGCGCTCCTCCCGCAAGGTGCGCCGCCATTCCAGCCGCGGACAGTCGAGTCTCGGCCGCCTGGCCGCCACCCTGCAGGAGGTGCTGGTGGGATCCCGGGTGGTGAAGGTGTTCGGCATGGAGGGCTACGAACTGGAGCGCTTCGAGGAGGAGAACCGCTCCGTGCTGCGTTCGGCCCTGCGCACCACCCGCGCCAAGCTGGTGAATCAGCCCCTGCTGGAGCTGCTGGCGGCGGCCGGATTCAGCGCTGTGCTCATCTACGGCGGTGAGGCCGTGATCGCCGGCACCCGCACCACCGGCAGCTTCTTCGCCTTCCTCACCTCCCTCTACCTCTGCTATGCCCCGTTCAAGGGCCTGGCCAAGGCCAACGCCGTGCTTCAGCAGGGGGTGTCGGCGTCCCGGGATGTGTTCGCCATCCTCGATACCTCGCCCGATCCCGCCGACCCGCTGCATCCGCAGCCGCTGGGGCCGTTCCGCCGGGCGCTGCGGGCCGAGGCCGTGACCTTCGCCTACAACCACGACCCTGTGATCTGCGGGCTCGACCTGGAGATCGCCCACGGCAGCACCGTGGCGCTGGTGGGGCCCAGCGGTGGCGGCAAGAGCACGATCATCGACCTGTTCTGCCGCTTCTACGACCCCACCACCGGCAGGATCACCATCGACGGGGTCGACCTGCGGGAGATCAGCCAGGCCGCGCTGCGTTCCCAGATCTCCCTGGTGGATCAGAACACCTTTCTGTTCAACGACACCGTGGCCAACAACATCGCCTATGGCCACGGCTACGGCGACCGCTCCACCACCCGTCTCCCGCCCAGCCGGGAGGAGATCGAGGCCGCCGCCCGGGCTGCCAACGCCCACGGCTTCATCGAGGGCCTGCCTCAGGGGTACGACACCCTGATCGGCGAGAACGGCGCCCTGCTTTCCGGCGGGCAGCGCCAGCGCGTCGCCATCGCCCGGGCCCTGATCAAGAACGCCCCGATCCTGTTTCTCGACGAGGCCACCTCAGCCCTGGATTCGGCCTCCGAGCAGGTGGTGCAGGAAGCCCTCGACCGGCTGATGGCCAACCGCACCACCCTGGTGGTGGCACACCGGCTCTCCACGGTGGTGAACGCCGACCGCATCTGCGTGATCGTCGGCGGCCGGGTGGTGGAGGCCGGCACCCATGTGGAGCTGCTGGCTCGCGGCGGCGTCTATGCCGGCCTAGTTTCGTCACAATTCGCAACTACTGAGGCGATCTCTCCCGCATGACCGCTTCCGCTACCGCTCCGGCCGCTGCTCCCGCCTATGACCGGGCTGACTGGGCCAGCGCCTTCCGCAATGTGGGCAGAGAGCTCGAGTCGGTGCCCCTCGGCGCCGCCCGCGGCCGGATCCCCAGCGAACTCAGCGGCTGTCTCTATCGCAACGGTCCCGGCCGGCTTGAACGCGCTGGCCGCTGGGTGCACCATCCCTTCGACGGTGACGGCATGATCACCGCCCTGCGCTTCGAGGGCGGCCGGGCGAGCCTCAGCAACCGCTTTGTGCGCACCGCCGGCTGGCAGGCCGAAGAGGAGGCCGGCCGGTTCCTGTGCCGGGGCGTGTTCGGCACCCAGAAGCCCGGCGGGATGCTGGCCAACGCCTTCGATCTGCGCCTCAAGAACATCGCCAACACCCACGTGGTGCGCCTGGGTGATCAGCTCCTGGCGCTGTGGGAAGCGGCCGAACCCCACGCGCTCGACCCCGACACCCTGGAGACCCGGGGCATCTCCATGCTCGACGGCGTGCTCAAGCCCGGTGAGGCCTTCAGTGCGCACCCGCGCTTCGATCCGGGCCACCACGGCGGCCCGCGCATGGTGACCTTCGGCGTCAAGGCAGGCCCCACCAGCACCATCCGCCTGATGGAGTTCGCCACCGCCGACGACCCCGCCGCCGGGGTGCGCGCCGGCCAGCTTCTGGCCGAGCGCCGCGACAGCTTCCGGGGCTTCGCCTTCCTGCACGACTTCGCCATCACCCCCAACTGGGCGGTGTTCCTGCAGAACGCCATCGCCTTCAATCCCCTGCCCTACGTGCTCGGCCAGAAGGGCGCCGCCCAGTGCCTGGCCTCCAGACCCGGGGAGGCGGGCCAATTCTGGTTGATCCCGCGGCCGGGCGCAGCCGCTGCTTCCCGCCACCTCCGGCCGCTGCGGGTGCCGGCCCCCCCGGGTTTCGTGTTCCACCACCTCAACGCCTTCGAGGATCCGTCCACGGGGGACCTGGTGGTGGATTCGATCTACTACGCCGACTTCCCCTCCATCGGCCCCGGCACCGATTTCCGGGCGGTGGACTTCGAGAGCATTCCCGAGGGCCAGCTGCTGCGCTGCCGCATCGATCTGGAGCGGGCCCAGAGTGATCCGTCCGGAGCTGTGCGCCACGACTGGCTGGAGCAGCGCTGCTGCGAGTTCGCCATGGTCAACCCCGCCCGCCAGGGACTGGAGCCCCGCTACGCCTGGATGGCGGTGGCCGAGCGGGAGCGCGGCAACGATCCCCTGCAGGCGATCGAGAAACTCGACCTCACCACCGGCGAGCGCCGCGTCTGGAGTGCCGCGCCCCGAGGCTTCGTCAGCGAGCCGGTGATGGTTCCCCGCCCCGATGCCGATCCCGCCGCGGCCGGCTCCAGCCCCGAGGATGACGGCTGGGTGCTGTGCGTCGTGTGGAACGGTGCCCGCTGTGCCAGTGATCTGGTGATCCTCAACGCCGCCGATCTGAGCGAGCAGGCGGTGCTGGAGCTGCCCCTGGCCATTCCCCATGGCCTGCACGGCAGCTGGGTGCCGGCCTGAGGGCCTCCCGGCTCAGGACTGAGCCTGCTGCTGCTTCCGCAGCAGCCCTGCCAGACGGCGAAATTCGGTCACTCCCGGGGTCGGGATCCGTTCCTGGCTGCTGAAGTCCACCCGGTAGAGCCCGAAGCGCAGGGCGTAGCCGTCGGTCCACTCGAAGTTGTCGAGCAGCGTCCAGTGGAAGTAGCCCTGAACGGGGATCCCCTCGGCCACGGCACAGGCCAGCGCGTGGGCATGGGCCCTCAGATAGGTGGGCCGGAGCTGGCCGCCGGCGTCGGCCACCCCGTTCTCGGTGACGATCAGGGGCAGGCCATAGCGCCCCCAGGCCTCCCTCAGCAGCACCAGCAGTCCCTCGGGGTGCAGTTCCACGCCGGCGTCGCTGAGCCGACCGGGCCCCTGGTGCAGGCTGGCCCAGCCGGGAGCGCGCGGATCGAAGCCCACCAGGTTGCGGCGGTAGTAGTTGATGCCGATGAAATCGGCCGAGCCCCGCAGGCCGGCCAGGGGCTCCTCCAGCCGCGGGAATCCCGGCAGCCGCAGGCGGATCACGCCGTCGCGGACGGCGTCGTAGAAGGGCCAGTTGAAGCCGCTGCGCACCTGTGCGGCCGCCAGGCGATCGGGAAGCCACCAGCGGCGCAGGGGCTCGGCCTGCACCAGGTGCACGGCCGCTCCGATGCGCGCGTCAGGCACCTCCCGGCGCAGCGCCCGTGCGGCCAGGGCGTGGCCCTGGAGCAGCCCGGTGAAGGCCTGTGCCGCCAGGGCCGGATCCCGCCGGCAGGGGGGCCACTGTCCGGTCACGTAGCCGTAGAGCATCGCCACATTCGGCTCGTTGACGGTGCACCAGAGCCGCACCCGCGCCCCCAGCCGCCGCCCGGCCTCGGCCGCGAAGGTCTCGAATCGCCCGGGGAACTCCGCGGCCGTGAGCCCGCCCCGCTCAGCCAGCCAGGCCGGCAGGGTGAAGTGCAGCAGGGTGAGCATCGGTTCGATGCCTGCCCCGTGGAGCAGGCTCAGTTCCTCCTCCGCGTGGTCCCAGGCGGCTTCATCCCAGCGGCCCGGCCGTGGTTCCAGCCGGCTCCACTCGAGCGAGAGCCGGTGGGCGTTGGCGCCGAGCCGCCGGATCAGCTCGGTGTCTTCCGCCAGGCGGTTCCAGTGGTCGGCCGCCGCGCCGCTGACGGCTCCGCCGGCGATGGCCCCTGGCTGACGCTCGAACCGGGCCCAGTCGTTTCCGGTGGTGTTCCCGTCCACCTGGTGGGCGGAGGTGGCCACACCCCAGAGGAAGCCCTTCGGCATCGGCACCACGAACGGATTCTCCGGCACCGCGTCGAAGCGGGGCTGGCTGGGCATCGCCGGCTGCCTCCCCGGCATCAGCTTCGCTGCAACAGGTTCGGCATCAGCCCAGCAACTCCTTCAGCCGCGGCACCAGCACCGCGAAGGCCCGGCCCCGATGGCCCAGCACCGCCTTCTGGGCCGGCGCCATCTCGGCGAAGGTGAGGTCAGCCTCGGGCACGAAGAACACGGGGTCGTAGCCGAAGCCGCCGCTGCCGCGGGGGGCCTCCAGGATCGTGCCCGCGCAGCGTCCTTCCACCTCCAGGCGCACGGCTCCGCTGGGGTCCGCCAGGGCCAGGGCGGCGGTGAAGTGGGCGCTGCGGTCGTGGCTGCCCGCCAGTTCCCGCAGCAGGCGCTCGATGCGTGCCGCATCGCTGGCGCCGTAGCGGGCCGAGTGCACCCCTGGGGCGCCGCCGAGGGCCGCCACGCTCAGCCCGGAATCGTCGGCCAGAGCCCAGCAGCCGGTGGCGCGGGCCACCGCCTCGGCCTTGAGCCGGGCGTTCTCGGCGAAGGTGGTGCCGGTCTCCTCTACCTTCAGCCCCTCGGGCTGGGGCTGCACCTGGAGCCCGAGATCCGCCAGCAGGGCCGCGAACTCGCGCACCTTGCCCGCATTGCCGCTGGCGATCACCAGGGCAGGAGGCTCTGGGGTGGCGTTCGCGGTGGCATTCGGGGTGGCGGTCAAGGGCTCGGCGTCAAGGGCTCAGCGTCGAGTGAGCAGTGGCGAGGGATCGGCAGGAGAGACATTCCCAGGAGAGAGATTCAGATGGCGAGGGCAAAGTCCCGCGCCCAGTCCAGAACCGCGGCCACCCTCTCCGCGCTCGGGGCTTCGCTGTAGAGGCGCAGCAACGGCTCGGTGCCGGAGAAGCGCAGCATCAGCCAGTGGCTCGGGCCCAGCCGGAGCTTCACCCCATCGGTGCGGTTCACCTCCTGCACCGGCGCACCGGCCACGTCCACCGGTGGCGCCTCGGCCAGGCGCGTCTCCAGCCGTTGGCGGGCGGCCATGTCGGCCAGGCGTAGGTCGAGCCGGTCGTAGCTGGCGGCGCCGCCGTGGGCCTGCTGCAGGGCATCGAGGCGCGCGCCCAGGGGCACGCCCCCCTCCACCAGCGCCTCGATCAGCAGCAGCGCGGCGAACGGGGCGTCGCGCTCGGGCAGGTGCATGCCGAAGCCCACCCCGCCCGACTCCTCGCCGCCCACCAGCACGTCGCCGGCCAGCATCTCGGCGGCGATGTACTTGAAGCCCACGGGCTTCTCCAGCACCGGCCGGCCGAGACCCTCGGCCACGAGCTGCATCAGGTCGGAGCCGCTCACGGTCTTGATCACCGTTCCCGGCAGGCCGCGGGCCCGGGCCAGGTGGTCGATGAACAGCGGCATCAGCAGCTGGGTGCTGCAGAAGCGGCCGCGCTCGTCGATGGCGGCGATGCGGTCGCCGTCGCCATCGAACACGATCCCCATCGCCGGCCGGCCGGCGGCGGTGCTGGCCTGCACCGCGGCGATCAGCTCGGTCAGGTAGGGGGCCAGGGGTTCGGGCGGATTCCCCCCGAACAGCGGGTCGCGGTTCGTCCGGATCTCACGGATGGCGCCGCTGGTCATCGCCTCACGCCCCAGCAGGGCCGGCAGCACCCCGGCAGCCGAACCGTGCATCGGATCCACGATCACGGTCAGTCCCAGCCGCTCCAGACCGTCCGCCAGGGCGGCGGTGTCCACCTTGCTGCGCAGACCACTCACGTAGGCCCCCAGGGCATCGAAGCGCGGCTCGCCCCCGGGGCTGGGCGGCGGGATCGGCACGCTGACGCCGCCGGCCGCCAGCCGCGTCTCCACCCGTCTGGTGAAGTCGCCCTCCACCGAGCCGCCGAAGGGTCCCTTGATCTTCAGTCCCAGCCATTCGGGCGGGTTGTGGCTGGCGGTGATCACCAGCGCCCCCAGAGCAGCGCGCTCCACCACCGCCCAGCTGGAGGCCGGCGTGGGGGTGGGGGCATCGGCCAGCACGGGCTCGAGATTCACCCCCCGCACGGCGCTGCAGATCGCCTCGGCCAGCTCGGGAGCCAGGAAGCGGCGGTCGTAGCCGACCACCACCTCGCGGCTGGTCAGGTGTGCCGGGGCCGCGTAGGCCAGTTCCGCGGCGGCGGCGGCGGCCACCGTCAGCAGCCGCTCCACGGTGATGTCCACGCCGAGGATGCCGCGCCAGCCGTCGGTGCCGAAGGCGATCGGGGCCGCCTCCAGGGGCAGGGGGGCTGAGGCCATGGACGCCGGCAGCGCAGAGTTCGGGCCAGCTTGCCCGAGTCCTTGGTCCTCTGGCCAAGGGCCCGGCGGCCGCTGCCTAGCGTGAGCCGATGGCCCAGCCCCTGATCACCGACCGGTTGCTGCGCAGCTGGCTGCGCTGCAGGCGCCGGGCCTGGCTTGACCGCCACGGCGACCCCGGCAAGCGCCTCTGGACCGCCCACCGGGCCCTGGCCCTGAGCGACCAGCTGGCCAGTTTCCAGAGCCTGCTGCGCGAGAAGCCCGGCCACGGTGAGGCGGCCTGCGCCGCCGCGGCTCCTGGCGTGGTGGGGCTGCGTCTGCGCGGCCACTCTGCGGTGGCGCTGGAGGCTCACCCAGCCTTGCTGGAGCGGGTGCCGGGT
>JALOOQ010000194.1 GCA_025454305.1 Cyanobium sp. Prado107 | reverse complement strand
CCAACGCTCTGTTTCGCAACTTCGTGCGCGATCTGGTCACACGACTGATCAACGACAACCCCGGGAAATCACCATAGGCCTGTCTCACGGGGCCATCGCCGATCGTCTCACCTGTGGTCTCGCTTTGGGCAACAGCCACTGGAGCCATCTGAGCCGCTTGTGCGCTCTTTCCCTGGGCCTGCTCCGGCACAGCCCCCTTGGGCACCAGACTCCAAAAGCCGTATTTACGGCCGTGATCGCCACGCAGCTGAGCCACATCGCTGCGGTGATCCACCAGATCCCCCCAGCTGTCGATGCCTCTGGCGAGCCTGCTGCAGGTTTCGAGGTGGCCGGCGGCATGGGGATAGCGCTTGCTGCGCCCCACCCGCTGGCTGAAATCGATCATCGCCCGCAGGCAACGGGTGACAGCCAGGGGGTGATCCTTCTCCAGCAGCTCCGCCAGCGGTGCCAGCAGCACGTAGCAGTCGCCGTTGAGCGGCTTCGGCGTGGCCAGCACCAGCCGGGCGGCGCGGCGCGGTTCGGGCCCGTGCAGCAGAAACCACAGCGCCTCCTGCAGATCGTCGTGCTCCGCCACCAGATCGAGGGCCCGCTCCTCGGCATCCGCATCCTCGAAAGCTGGCAGACGCTTCAGGTAGTCGCGCAGGTGGCGGCGCGACAGTTCCATCAGGGCATACTCCCAGCGCTGGGCCTGCGCCTCGTCGTGGCGGCCGAGAGCCTCCAGCGCCGCCAGGCGGGCATCGCACCACTCCTCAGCCCCGGCCCGGCGTTTGGCCAGACCCGGCTCAGCCCCCTGCAGCAGCGTCAGCGCCTCCTCGGCTCGCCCAGCCGGCGTGAGCCGCTCCGCCACCTCGGCAGCGATCGCCGGCACCGTCAGCGCCTCGGGATCGTGGTCGCGGTATTCCGCCAGGTAGGTCTCCGCATCGCCCAGGGCATCGGCGATGTCGAGCATGGCGATGCGCACGATCCAATCTCGGTGCGTTTTCGCTTGTTCGTTGTTGGTGTCACGATCCCGCAGGGTCTCCAGCCGCTGACGCAGATGGGCCAGCCCTTCCGACCCCAGCGCCGGCCCCAGATCCCGCAGACTCGGATCGAACTGGCCGTAGCCGTTGCCCACGATCGCGGCATACACCTGATCGGCCAGGGCCTTGGGATCCCCTGACGCCTTCTGGGCCACCGCCCGGGCGGGATCGTGCTCGGCGATCGGTCCGCTGATCGCCTGGCGCTGCCGCTCCAGATCCTTCAGCAGCCTGTCGCGCTGGTGGTCGTCGAGGAAGCTGACTGAACGCTCGATCGTGGCCAGCCGTTTGCGCACCTCCCGGGCGATCTCCGCCGGCCCCTTCTGTTCGGCCAGCGCCAGGCGCAGCAGCCGCTTCGCACCGGCATCCCCCTCGCTCAGGGTGAGCAGCAGCTCGGCCAACCTGGCCGCACCGAGGGCCTCCAGGTTCTTGGCATTGAGACTGGATGAGCCCGTCATCGTCCGGACGGAGCAAGCCGGAATCATCACTCCGGATTTGCCGGCTGGCGACGCGACAGCACAAGTGGTTCGTGCTGCCCAGGGGGCTGGTACGAGCTCCCGTGTTGCAATCGCCCTACGCTGCGCCCAACGCCCCCTGGGGAGATGACGCTCGCCCCACCGCCAGCCACTTCCGAAACTCCTGGGGCCGGCCTGCCGCCGCTGCTGCTGCCCCCGGACCTGAAGCTCAGCCCGGAGCAGTTCGCCCGGGTGTGCGACGCCAACCCCGAGGCGGTGCTGGAACTGGCGGCCGATGGCCAGCTGATCGCGATGACACCCACAGGAGGCGACACCGGTCGTCGCAACAGCCGTCTGATCGCGCGCCTGCAGACCTGGGCGGATCAGCAGGGGGGCTGGGAGGTGTTCGACAGCTCCACCGGCTTCCGGCTTGCCGACGGCTCGGTGCTCAGCCCGGATGCATCCGCCGTGCGGCTGGAGAGCTGGCAGGCCCTCACATCAGAGGAGCGTCGCAGTTTCCCGCCGCTGTGCCCCGACCTGGTGATCGAGCTGGCCAGCCCCAGCGACGAGGGGCCGCGGGGGGCAACGGCCCTCCGCCGCAAGATGGCCGCCTACCTGGCCAACGGCGCCCGGCTGGGCTGGTTGCTGTTTCCGGAGCAGCAGGCCGTGGAGATCTGGCGGACCGTGCCGGACGCACCACCCCCTGAGGCACCCAAGCGGTTGGAGCCAGCGACCCTGCTGGAGGATCGCGCGCTCTTGCCAGGGCTGCGGCTGGAGTTGGCCGAGATCTGGGCGGTGTGAGTCGAGGCCGGACGGCAGCTCAGCCCAGATCCGCCAACCGCTTGCGAGCCAGCTCAGCCTGGGCTTCGGCCTCGGCCAGGTTGGCGCGGCATTCGGCCACCACCTGCTGCGGCGCCTTGTCGGCGAAGTTCGGGTTGGCCAGACGCCCCGCCAGACCCTTGATCTCCTTGTCGGCCTTGGCCAGGTCCTTCTCCAGCCGGCCGCGCAGGGCGTCGAGATCCACCAGCCCTTCGATCGGCAGCAGCACCTGCAGCTCACCGCTCACCCCGGCCAGCGCCCGCCGCTGGCCGCCGGCACCATCGCGGCTGACCTCCAGCTGCTCGGGGCTGAGCACCGCCACGCTTTCGGCGCGGGTGAGGGCGGTGATGTCGGGCGTGGCCTCCTGCAGCAGCGCGGCCAGCTCGCCGCGGCCGGTGACGAACTGCACCGGCGCGCTCTGGCTGGGTCTGAGGCCGGCCACGGCCCGCAGGTTGCGCACCACCCGGATCGCCTCGATCAGCTCGGCGAAGCTGGCCTCCAGCGGGTCGTCGAGGGCGGCTTCGTCGGGCGCCGGCCAGGGCTGCAGCGCCAGGAACGTGCCCTCCGGCTCGCCGGTGAGCCCATGCCAGAGCTCCTCGCTGAGGTGGGGCATCAGCGGGTGCAGCATCACCAGCAGTTCCTGCAGCACCTTCGCGAGCACTTGCCGGGCGCTGCGCTGATCGGCCAGCGCCGCCTCGCGAGCAGGGCCTTCCAGCTCGGCCGGCACCTGCAGCCGCCGCTTGATCAGCTCCAGATACCAGTCGCACACTTCGTTCCAGGCGAACTCGTAGAGCCCCTTGGCCGCCTCCCCCAGGCCATAGCTGGCGTAGCGCTCGGCCGTCTCCCGGTTGACACGGGCCAGGCGCGAGAGGATCCAGCAGTCGGCCAGCTGGAGATCGGCGGGGTCCGGCTCCCCCAGCCTGGCCGGAGTCTCGCCGCCCAGGTTCATCAGGGCGAAGCGGGTGGCGTTCCAGAGCTTGTTGGCGAAGTTGCGCGCCGCCTCCACCGTGGCCGAGGTGTCGCCCTTGCGGTCGTAGTCGAGGCGGATGTCCTGGCCGGCGCCGGCCACCTCGCGCACCAGGGCGAAGCGCAGGGCGTCGGCGCCGTAGCGGTCGATCAGCAGCAGCGGGTCGATGCCGTTGCCCGCCGACTTGCTCATCTTGCGGTTGTTCTCGTCCCGCACCAGGCCGTGGATGTACACGTCCCGGAAGGGCATCCAGGCCGCCGGGTCGCCGCCGCCCTCAGCCATCAGGGCGCCGGCCATCATCGTCATCCGGGCCACCCAGAAGAAGATGATGTCGAAGCCCGTCACCAGCACGCTGGTGGGATACCAGCGCTGCAGATCGGTGGCGCCCGCATCGGGCCAGCCCAGGGTGGAGAAGGGCCACAGACCGCTGGAGAACCAGGTGTCGAGCACGTCGGGGTCCTGCTCCAGCACCACCGGGTGGGCGTGGGTGCCGCCGCCGAACTGCGCCTCGGCCTTCGCCCTGGCTTCCGCCTCATCCCGTGCCACCACATAGGGCGTGCTGTCGGTGATCTCTCCGCCGGTCTCGCTCACCACGAACCAGGCGGGGATGCGGTGACCCCACCACAGCTGGCGCGAGATGCACCAGTCGCGGATGCC
>JALOOQ010000050.1 GCA_025454305.1 Cyanobium sp. Prado107 | reverse complement strand
GTCGCCGCTGCGCCGCTGGTGCACCGCCGTGGTGCCGGCCGGATCCAGCACGGCCCCCCGCTCCACCTGGGCGTACAGCAGCCAGTGGTCCCCGCATTCCATGCGCTGCTTCACGGTGGCCTCCAGCCAGGCCAGCGCCTCCGGCAGGATCGGCTGCCCGCCGGGGCTCTCCTCAAGCTCCAGACCCGCGAAGCGGTCGGCCCCCGGCACGAAGGGCTTGAGGAACTGGCGCATCGGCCCGGTCTCACGGCCGGCGGCCAGCACGTTGAGGGCGAAGCGATCACCGATGTGCAGCAGTGCTTCCACCGCCCGGTCCCTGGCCACCGCCACCGTGAAACCCGGCGGCGAGAAGCTGGCCTGGCTCACCCAGCTGGCCACCATCGCTCCATTCAGCCGGCTTTCGCCCTCTCCCTTGGCGGTGGTGAGCACGCACAGCGAGCCCAGCACCCGACCCAGGGCCTGGATCGCCGGCTCGCTGCGGCTCTCCTGAAGTCCGCCCGTGGCCGCGCGCCGCTCAGTGCGCCGCTGGGCGGCCAGCAGCTGACGGCCCAGGGCCGTGCCCGTCTCCTCGATGGCCTTGATGCGGCTCGCGTCGGGGCTGAACTTCACCTTGATCGGCTCGAAGGCGAACTGGAAGCCGCCGTCACGCAGCTTGCTCTCCAGCAGATCCAGCGCCTCTCCGCTCCAGCCGAAGCTGCCGAACACCCCCACCGGCTTGGCGCGGTCGCCTTCGGCCAGCACCGTGCCCAGCGCCGAGACGATCGGTGTGGGCGCGTGCCCCCCCAGGGTGGGGGAGCCGATCAGCAGGGCGTCGCAGGAGCGGATCGCCTCCAGCAGCTGCTCGGGTTCGCTGAATTCGCAGTTGATGCTCTCCACCCGCACCCCCGTGCGCGCCACCCCCTGGGCGAGAGCGTCGGCGATGGCGGCGGTGTTGCCGTAGGCGCTGGCATAGAGGAGGGCCACCGACAGCCTGGAGCGGGTCTGGACCTCACCCCAGCGCCGGTAATCGCTCAGGAGGCTGCGCCAGCTCTCGGCGATCGCAGGGCCATGAAAGGGGGCGATGGTGCGGATCGGCAGGGTGTCGATCCGGTCGAGCACCATCTCCACCTGACGGGCCATCGGGGCCATCAGGCAGTCGTAGAACCAGCGGCGGTCCTCCTCCGTGCTGCTGCGGTTGGCCTCCGCGAAGGTGTCCACGCAGATGTGGGCGGAGAAGAACTTGCTGCTCATCAGCAGGCCGCTGCTCTCCTCGAAGGCCATCAGGGCGCCCGGCCAGCGGGGAGTGGGAGCGGGGATGAGCCGCAGGCGCAGCTGGCCCGCCAGAGGACGGCTGGCTTCCTGCCGGATGACGTCGATCGGGGGCAGGGGAAGGGCCTCGGCCGGTTCGGGGTTGCCGGGCCGGCGCTGGTCCCACAGCTCCCGAACCAGCTGCGCTCCGGCATTGGAGGCCACCAGGGCCAGGTTCGGCCAGCGGGCGGCCATCGCCCGCAGCAGCTCCACCCGGTTGGGATTCACCACCCCCACCACCACCTTCAGGGGCAGATCGGCCGGCACCAGGTTCGCCAGGGCGGCGAAGAAGGGGTGGGCATAGGTCATCCCCGGCGGGTGGATCAGAACCGGGGGAACGGCGTGGCCATCGGCGGCGGTGCCCGCCTCGAACAGGAAGCTGTTGGCGGTGGTGCCGCGCTCGAGCCCATACTCCACCTCGAAGCGCACCCGTCGGGGGCTGAGGCCCCGCAGGCAGACCAGGCCGGGCTCCAGCGGCAGCACCAGCACCCGCCGGTCGGCGGCGGCCTGGAGCGGGGCTGCCGTGCCGCTCAGAGAGGCCCCCATCAGTAGTGGTTCCCCACCTTGCGGTGATGCACGGCGGTGTGGGCCTGGGTGTCGGCCACATTGCCCTGCTCCACCACCGCGTAGATGATCCAGTGGTCGGGGCCCTCCATCCGCTGGGCCACGCGGCAGCTCAGGAAGGCCAGGGCATCGCCGAGCACCGGCCCGCCGTCGGCCACGCCCTCGAGGGTGGTCACGCCGGCGAAGCGGTCGGCCCCGGGCGGGAAGCGCCTGAGGAAATGGCGCAGCAGCTGCTGGTGGTTGTCCTCCCGCAGGATGTTGAGCACGAAGCGGTCGCCCACCTGCATCAGCGCCTCGATGGCCCGATCCTTGGCCACGGCCACGGTGATGCCGGGCGGATCGAAGCTGGCCTGGCTCACCCAGCTGGCCACCATCGCGCCGCTGCGGCTGCCGCCCTCGCCGTCGGACTGGCGTGCCGTCACCACGTAGAGACCGCCGCTCAGCCGGCCCAGGGCCTTGTCCAGGTCGCCGTCGAGAGACTTCATGGCGGCGATCGTCTTGGCCTTGGTGAGCAGCTGGCCCAGGTCGGTGCCCGCCTCCTCGCAGCGCTGGTAGTCACCGGTCTGGGGCACCTCGCGGATGCGCAGCGGTTCGAAGGCGCTCTTCTGGCCCAGGGCCCTCAGCTGGCCGGCCACCGTGTCGATGGGCTCGTCGTTGCCGCCGAAGGCGTCGTAGCAGGCCACCCACTGCTTCGGCTTGAGGGCCGCCAGCAGGGTGCCGATGCTGGCCTGCAGCTCGGCGTCGGCGCTGGCCGGCCAGGTGGGCACCACCACGGCGCTGGCCTCGCCCACCAGGGCGCTCAGTTCCTGGGCGTCGGTGGCCCGCAGGTCCACCAGCTGCACGTGGGCGCCGGCCTTCTGGATGCCGCGGGCCACCGCCTGGCTGAGCCGGTCGCAGAAGCCGTACTGGCTCACGTAGCAGACGGCCGCGTAGGCCTCGCCCTTGCTGCGCTCGGAGCTCCAGGTGCGGTAGTCCTCCACCCATAGGTTGAGGTGATGGCGCAGCAGCGGGCCGTGGCCCACGGCGATCGTGGTGATCGCCGGCAGCCCCTCCATGCGCTTCAGCGCCTGCAGCACGCTGCGGGCGTTGGGGCCCATCAGGCACTCGTAGTAGAAGCGGAAGTCCGGTGCGATGGCGCCGGGATCCACGTCGAAGAGGTCGTCCGAGCAGTAGTGCAGGCCGAAGGCGTCGCAGGTGTAGAGGATGCCGGTGCCGTGGTCGAACGAGAAGATCGTGTCGGGCCAGTGCAGGTTGGGCGCGCTCAGGAACTCGAAGCGGTGCGCCACGCCGCTGGCGGGGTTGGTGCCCAGATCCAGCTCCTCGCCGCTCTTCACCGCCCGACTCCGGAACGGCCGGTGCACCTGGTCTTCGAGGAACTGGATCGCCACCTTGGAGGCGACGATCTCGATCTCCGGGTTGAGGTCGAGCAGGTGGCCGATCAGGCCGGAGTGGTCGGGCTCGGTGTGGCTGACGATCAGGTGGTCGATCGCCTGCGGATCGATCTGCTCGCGCAGCAGCGGCAGCCAGGTGTCGGCGAACTTGAGGTGGCTGGTGTCGATCAGGGCGGTGCGCTCACCCCGCACCAGAAAACTGTTGTAGGTGGTGCCGTTGCGCAGGCCGAACTCGATGTCGAAGCGGCTGCGGTCCCAGTCGAGCGAACGGATCGCGGTGGTGTCGGCGGCGATCGCCTCGCACTGCAGGCTCAGGCGGGGGGTGGCCCCGGGATGCGTGGTGGCGGAGACGGCGGGGGCTGTGGCCGGCATGAACCAATCCTCCTGAGACGACGCGGTGCTTGGATCAGCCTAAGGAGGAGGGATTTGGCCTTGGCCGCCGTGGCCATTGGCCCTGCTGATCGGTTCGATCAGTGCGGGGCCGGCCCCGGCAGCCACCACCAGTCGCTGAAGCAGGCCGCCTGGCCGCAGGCGCGTGTCGTTTCGTCGTGCAGCGTCCACACCCGGGCGGCGCGGATGCGGAAGCGCCGCCCCTGGCTGTCGATGCGGATGCCGCTGTAGCCCGCGATCGCCTCGCCGGCACGGGCCTGCAGCAGGGCCCGCCGCCGCTCGGCCCGTTCCGCGGCCGGGGCGGTGAGCCGCGAGGGCAGGCCCACCATCTCCCCCCAGGTGCGGCGCCACAGGCGCAGGGCCGCGCGGTTGGCGTAGGTGAGCCGGGGTCCGGGGTCGCCTCCGGGGTCCTGGCCGTCGTGGGCGAGCACCACCGCCGGGGCGGCGAACAGGGCCTGGGCGCGCTGGAGCGGGCTGGCATCGGCGGCCATCCCCGCCAGCAGCGGTGTTCCGTAGGCCTGCCGGTGGCTCTCGAGAATCCGCTCCGCCAGCGCCAGCCGTGGTGTCTGCAGCCAGGGCGGGGGCTCCGGCACCGTCAGCGGCGCCGCTCCGCCCTCAGCCATCAGGCTCCTCATCACCCCGCCCCTGGCCATTGCCCATGGCCCGGGCCATGGCCAGCCCGGCCATGCGCTCCCCGTGGGCGCGGATCTGCGCCAGGAAACGGCGGTTGGCCTCGGGGAAACGGGGTTCCTCGGCCAGGGGCAGCGGCCCGGCCGCATCCAGACCGGTGTCGCCCTCCAGGGCCGGTGTGATGACCACCAGGTCGGAATCGAGCGCCGCTTCGTAGCGCCACCAGCGGCTGGGGTCGGTGATCGCCGGATGCACCGGTGCCGGCGTGGCCTCCACCACCTGGGTGTCATCGCCGCTGGCGCGGGACTGGCGGGCCTGCCGGGCCAGCGCCCGGCGGCGCCGTTTGGCCAGATCCCCGAGCAGCTGGGCGCGGGTGCGGCCGCGCAGCTGGAAGAGCACGAATGGGTCTTCGCTGAAGCGCTCCCCCATCAGGTAGAAGACGGCGCTGACGTGCTTGCAGGGGTTGATCTTGTCGGGGCAGGTGCACTCGCTGCGCACCTCCTGCAGCTTGAAGGGGAACAGGCGCCTGCCGCTGGCGGCGAAGGCCCTCTCGATGTCCTGCGGCATCGTGCCGGCCAGCAACTGGGCCGACCAGCGGGCCTTCTGGCTGAGGGCATCGAGCACGTAGCCCCAGTCCTCATCGCTGAGCACATCGAGCCAGAGCTTCACCTTGTAGGGCTCCTCGTCGCTGCCCTGCACCCGGGCGTGAACCCGCCGTCCCTCGAAGCGGATCGAGGTGACGTTGCCTGACCGGGCGTAGTCCCAGGCGCGCTCGAGACGCTTCTTGAAGCGGTAGCTCTGGATCAGCTCCATCCACTGCTCCACCCACCAGGGCTGCTGGCCGAGCCCCTCGTCGCCGAGCTGGGTGTTGATCGCAGACGTGGTCATCGCGGTGTGCTGATGGCGTCAGTATGGCGGCCGCTCATGGTGCCGACTGGGGCCTTGGTGAGTGCGGCATCAGGGCCGCGGCAGCCAGGGCCAGCACCACTGCATTGAGCAGATGCCAGACGAGATGGGTGCCGACCGGCAGCCAGGGACACAGCAGCTGATCCACGCTGCGCATCAGCAGCGAGAGGCTGAACACCACTGCGGCCGCGAGCAGCTCGGGGCGGTGTCGGCGTCGCAGCTCCCGCCAGCCCAGCAGCAGCACCACCACGAGCGTCGGTGCGTAGGCCAGCGAGCCGTTCAGCAGCTCCGGAACCGTGCGGCTGGCCAGGGTCGCCAGCAGGAACAGGCTCACCACAACCTGCGCCACCGCGGCGCCCACGGCGGCCCGGCGGCGCAGGTAGAGCCAGAGGAACAGCAGCTGGAAGAGCAGGATCGGCAGCACATCCGCCAGCAGCGCCCAGGGGGTGGCGAAGGTGTGGAACAGGGCGCTGCCCACGCCGATGGCCACCACCAGCGCCGTGAGGCCGGCGATGCCGCGATCGCCCCCCACTCCCAGCCGCCGTGCCCGGGTCCGGATCCACAAGGCGGAGAGCAGGAAGGCGGCGTTGGTGGCGGCGTTGACGGGTTCGGCCAGCAGGCCCGGACCCAGGCGTTCGCAGTAGAGGTCGAGGGTCATGTGTCGCTCAGGGCCACCAGGTCCCGCAGCTGGCCCACGTCCAGACCCCCCAGCCAGTCCTCGCCGGAGCCCACGATCTCCTCGGCCAGCTTCGACTTCTCGCGGATCATCTGATCGATGCGCTCCTCCACCGAGCCGCTGGTGATGAACTTGTGCACCATCACCCGCTTCTGCTGACCGATGCGGTAGGCGCGGTCGGTGGCCTGGTTCTCCACCGCCGGGTTCCACCAGCGGTCGATGTGGAACACGTGGCTGGCGCGGGTGAGGTTGAGGCCTACGCCGCCGGCCTTGAGCGAGAGCAGGAACAGCTGCGGGCCGCGCGGGTCCTCCTGGAAGCGGTCCACCATCGCCTGGCGCTCGGTCTTGCTGGTGTTGCCGTAGAGGAACGGCACCTCCTGGCGCCAGCGGCGCTCCAGGTGCACCTGGAGCAGCTGCCCCCACTCGGCGAACTGGGTGAACAGCAGGGCCCGGTCTCCCGCCTCGATCACCTCCTCGAGGATTTCCTCGAGGCGCTGCAGCTTGGCGCTGCGGGCGGCGAAGGCATCGGCGTCAGCGCCGGCTTCGCCGAGCACCAGGGCCGGATGGTTGCAGACCTGCTTGAGCCGGGTGAGCAGGGCCAGCACCTGGCCGTGCTTCTTGCCCAGAGGGGCGCGGGCGATGGCGTCGAGGCTTTCCTCCACGGTGCGGTTGTAGAGCTTGCGCTGCTCGGCGCTGAGGCCCACCCACTCGTGCAGCTCCACCTTCTCGGGGAGGTCGGAGATGATCGATTTGTCGGTCTTCAGGCGCCGCAGGATGAAGGGCCCGACCCGGGCCTTGAGATCCCGCAGCGAGGCCATGTCGCCGTAGCGCTCGATCGGCAGTCGGTAGCGCTGGTGGAAGAAGGCCTCGTCCCCCAGCACCATGGGGTTGAGGAAGTCCATCAGTGCCCAGAGTTCGCTGACGCGGTTCTCCACCGGGGTGCCGGTGAGGGCGATCCGGAACCGGCTTCCCCGGCTGCCCTGCCGGCCGCCGGGTCCGGGCCGGGCCAGGTCCCGCGCCGCCATGGACTGCTTGGCCTGGGGGTTCTTGATCGCCTGGGCCTCATCGATCACCACCCCCTGCCAGTCCACGCTCTCCAGCAGTTCGCTGTCGCGCTGCAGCAGGCCGTAGCTGGTGAGCACCAGATCCACCCCCTTCAGCGCCTTCTTCAGGGCCGCTTCGCTGGCGGCGCGCCTGGGCCCGTAGTGCTCCCGCACCCCCAGCTCGGGCGTGAACGCCGCCGCCTCCCGCTTCCAGTTGGTGAGCACCGAGGTGGGCGCCACCAGCAGCACGGGCCGCCTGAGCTCCTCCTCGGCCTTGAGGTGCTGCAGGAAGGCCAGCAGCTGGATCGTCTTGCCCAGGCCCATGTCGTCGGCCAGACAGGCCCCCTGGTCGAAGCGGTGCAGGAAGGCCAGCCAGCCCAGGCCCCGCTCCTGGTAGGGACGCAGCTGGCCGCTGAAACCCGGTGGGGCGGGCAGCGGGTCGGGGGCCTTCTGCTGGTGGTACTGCTCCAGCACCGCCTGCAGCCGGGGGCCGGCGGCGAAGGCGTGCACCGGCAGCCGGTGAAAGGTGTCGCCGTCGCTGGCGGTGAGCCGCAGTGCGTCGTCCAGGCTCAGCCCCGGATCGGCGGCGCAGAACCGCTCGGCGTTGCGCAGGTCGCTCGGCCGCAGTTCGATCCACACCCCCTTGTGCTGCACCAGGGGGCTGCGCTTGGCGGTGAGCTGTTCGAGTTCGTGCAGGTTGAGGGTGACGCCGCCGATCATGAAGTCCCAGCTCCACACCAGGGACTCGCCGAGGGTGAAGCCCCGCGACGTCTCCGGCAGCTCGGCCGTGACCGCCAGCCCCAGCCGGCTCGCCAGTCCCCCCGAGAGGCTGCCGGGCAGAACCACCCCAACGCCCACGTCCCGCAACCGCGCCGCGGCGGTGCGCACCAGCACGAAGGCCTCCGCGGGAGTGAGCTGCATGCTTTCTGGGGTGGCTGAATCGAGCCCCCGCTCGATCGGCTCGAACACCCCCAGGGCCCGTCCCAGGCCTTCCAGCAGCAGTTCACTGGGCTGCGGCACCGCCACCTCGCCCAGCTGCAGGGTGCGGTCCCCCGCTCCCCAGGCCACGGCCGCCGGCACCCGCAGGCTGGGATCGGCTTCCGCCTGCAGGCTGAACCTCAGCTCCCAGAGCTCCTCGCCCTCGGGCGGTGCGAACAGCTCCAGACAGGCACGCGCCGGGGCCACCCGGCCCGCCACCGCTTCGCGCCAGTGGTGGGTGGCGATGGTGAGCCGCTCCAGCTCCTCCTCCCCGAGCCTGAGGCTGCCGTCGCCCTTGCCCAGACCCTTCTGCCAGGCCAGCAGCAGGGGATCGAGTCCCTCGGGGGCCGGCTGGAAACCGGCCCGCAGTTGTCCGTCGAGCAGAGCGGCCAGCAGGCTGGCTACCCGCAGGCGCCCGCTGCCGGGGCGGCGGCAGGCCAGGGCCGGATCCCCCTCCAGCCCCGCGGCCATGGCGCAGGTGGCCACCTGGGGGATTCCCACCGCCAGCTCCTCGAGGCGGCGGCGATCGCTTTCCCGGTTCAGCAGGGGCAGCCAGCGGGCCCGGCCCTCCTCGATCATCGGCAGCCAGCGGCCCCGGGCGATCAGGCTCAGGGCCCAGCGCTGCAGATGGCTCCACCAGCGCAGTTCATCGGCCATCTGCGGATGGTCGCCGGCCAGAGGCAGGCCGCTGAGCCACTCGGCAGCTCCGGCCGGCTCCAGGGCCCAGCCCTCCACCTGCCAGGGCCACCACTCCAGTTGCTTCGGGATGGGTTCGCCCGCCTGCAGCGGCAGACCACTCCAGGTGCCCGGCCGCGGTGCGTGCCGGCCCCGGCCGGCCTGGCTGCGGCTGGGGAGGGTGAGCGTGGCGTGGGCGGGCCGCAGGGCCTCGCTCCAGTAGTCGTTGTCGTCGAGCCAGTCCGCCACCTCGTCGGCGCTCAGGGCCAGGGGATGCTGCGGCGCCTCCAGGGCGGGCTCCAGCGGACTGGCCACGCGCCAGG
This sequence comes from Cyanobium sp. Prado107, assembly GCA_025454305.1. Classification (GTDB taxonomy): domain Bacteria; phylum Cyanobacteriota; class Cyanobacteriia; order PCC-6307; family Cyanobiaceae; genus NIES-981. The sequence continues at coordinate 3,035 of JALOOQ010000050.1, read as the reverse complement.
TGTCACCCCACAGGAACAGCCGACCCCCGGGACCTTCGGGGGGAAACAGCCAGGTGGCGTGCAGCAGGCTCATCCCAGAGTGATCAGGGCCGGTGTGTTTGGGCCTGTGCGCCGGCTCCCTGGCTTTCGCTGCGGCTTTCGATGCGCAAGGGCAGCGCGCGATGCGCGAGCCGGCGGGATCCGTGCAGCACCAGGGCGGCGCCGACCAGCGGCAACCAGGCGCGAACGAGTTCCATCATCACAGCCGGCGTGACCGCCATCAGCCAGGCCGGCAGCGGCGGCACCGGCGGACCGATGGCGATCGCCGGCAGCCCCAGGCTGTGGATGCCGCACACGGCTCCCACCAGACCTGCCTGCAGGTGGCTGTCGTCCGGGTCGACCCGTTGCAGATGGAAGGCCAGCAGCCCATAGAAGAAGCCGCAGCCGCCGGCCCGCAGGGCCGCCTCCAGTCCCAGCGGCAGGCCCAGCAGCAGTGCCGACAGGCCGGCCGACAACGCCCAGGCGATCGAGCGCAGGCGCATCTGCTGGCGGGATGGGGGGGTGGCGGCCTGGCTCACGGTGGCGCCCCGGCGGGGCTGGGCCTGTGCGGGCGATCATGCCTGGGTGCGTGCTGCCGCCACATCAATGCGTGAGGGACCGTTGCCACCCGTGCCCTCACGCACCCTGCATCTCCACGCCGGTCCTCACAAAACGGCCAGCACCTATCTGCAGGCGCGCCTGCAGTGCAACCGCCGGGTCCTGGAACGGTATGGTCTTCGTTATCCCACGCCCTGGGGGGAGCACTCCCATCGGCATCTGGCCCGGGATCTGCAGGCCGGCCGCTTCGAGACGCTGGAGCGGTTGCTGGCGCGCCAGCGGCGCTGGAGCGGCGACCTGCTGCTCAGCGCCGAGCATTTCGTGCCTCTGTTGTCTTCCCCGGAGGCACTGGTCGCTCTGCGCACCACCGCGGCTGCGGCGGGCTTCGCTCTGCATGTCATCAGCTATGTGCGGCCCCAGGCCGGGCTCCTCGATTCCTGCTACGGACACCGGCTGTCGCGGCTCTATGGCGCGCCGGCTTTCCCCGCCTACGCGCGCGCCCAGCTGACGGGCCGCCGCCTGCGGGGACGGCACCGGCGCCGCTGGATCCGCATGGGTCCCCTTGCCCTGGACTTCGAGCGGCGCTTTGCCCCGCTGCTGGCCGACACCGGCCTCCGCTCCAATTTTCTCCCCTATCGCTCGCGGCAGCAGGATCCGTTCGCACAGCTGCTGGAGCTGCTGGCCCTTCCCCAGGGCGACTGGCGGCCTGCACCCCCCAGTCAGGCGAACGAACAGCTGGGCCGCAGGGGGCTGGGGCTGGCCTATCTGGTGAACCGCGAGCTCGACACCCTGCCGATCCGGCGCAACCGGCTGATCGCCGAGCACGGCCTCAACCGCCTGGTGGAGCGGATCCGCAGCCGGGCACGGGCGCGCGGCTGGGTGGACGACCGCTTCAGTGGCTGGCGGGGGCGGTTGCCGGCTCTGCTGCAGGAGCGGCTGGGGGCCAGCAACGACGCCTTCGCCCTCCGGGTCTGGGGCCGGAGCTGGGAGCAGGTGTTCGGGCCGGCCGGCGCCCCGTCCGCAGCTGGGGAGGCCCCCCGGGGCCTGCTGCTGGATGAGGAGCTGCGGGACGAGGCTCAGGCCCTGGTCAGGGCCTACCGCAGGCTGCTTCCGGCAGCCCTGCGCTGAGCGATCATGCCTCCCTGGGCCCGCATCGCTCCGCCATGGCCGCCGCCACCCCCACCACCGGTCGATCCCAGGGCGCCCGTCCCCGCAGTGGTGCCGAGATCCGCGCCGCCTTCCTCCACTTCTACGAGCAGCGCGGCCACAAACGGATGGCCAGCGCCTCGCTGGTGCCGGACGACCCCACGGTGCTGCTCACCATCGCCGGCATGCTGCCTTTCAAGCCGGTGTTCCTGGGGCAGCAGGAGCGGCCGGCGCCCCGGGCCACCAGCAGCCAGAAGTGCATCCGCACCAACGACATCGAGAACGTCGGCCGCACGGCGCGGCATCACACGTTCTTCGAGATGCTCGGCAACTTCTCCTTCGGCGACTACTTCAAGGAGCAGGCGATCCAGTGGGCCTGGGAGCTTTCAACCGAGGTGTTCGGGCTCTCACCGCAGAACCTCGTGGTGAGCGTCTTCCGTGAGGACGATGAGGCCGAGGCCATCTGGCGCGACGTCGTCGGCGTGAATCCGAAGCGGATCATCCGCATGGATGAGGCCGACAACTTCTGGGCCTCCGGCCCCACCGGCCCCTGCGGCCCCTGCTCGGAGATCTACTACGACTTCAAGCCCGAACGCGGCGACGACGGCATCGATCTGGAGGACGACAGCCGCTTCATCGAGTTCTACAACCTGGTGTTCATGCAGTACAACCGCGACGCGGAGGGCATCCTCACGCCGCTGGCCAACCGCAACATCGACACCGGCATGGGCCTCGAGCGCATGGCCCAGATCCTGCAGGGCGTTCCCAACAACTACGAAACCGACCTGATCTATCCGCTGATCGAAACGACGGCGGGGTTGGCTGGAGTCGACTACCGCGCTCTCGAGGAGAAGGGCAAGACCTCGCTCAAGGTGATCGGTGACCACAGCCGCGCCATCACGCAGCTGATCGGCGATGGCGTCACCGCCAGCAATCTCGGCCGCGGCTACATCCTGCGCCGGCTGCTGCGCCGCGTGGTGCGCCACGGACGGCTCCTCGGCATCGACAAGCCCTTCCTCACGGCGCTGGGGGAGGCGTCGATTGCCCTGATGCAGAGCGCCTACCCGCAGCTCGTGGAACGCCGCGAGGTGATCCTGGCCGAGCTCCAGCGGGAGGAGGCCCGCTTCCTGGAAACCCTGGAGCGGGGCGAGAAGCTGCTGGCGGAGGTGCTGGCAGCCGAGCCCAGGCAGATCAGCGGCGAGCAGGCCTTCGAGCTCTACGACACCTACGGATTCCCGCTGGAGCTCACCGAGGAGATCGCCGAGGAGCACGGGCTCACGGTGGACACCGCCGGCTTCGAGGCGGCGATGGAG
>JALOOQ010000193.1 GCA_025454305.1 Cyanobium sp. Prado107 | reverse complement strand
GGTGGGGGCGGAGCTGCTGACGCTGGCGCCTGGGGCCAGGGGTCCAGTGGGGTCTCCCGTGGGGTCCGGGGCACCTGGGGCGGTGCAGTGAACGGCGACGGCGTCACACGCCTGGAAGACCAGAGATCGGCTGAGGATGTTGGAGCAGGGGCCTGTTCGTCAGCGCGCTCCTGGGATCTGCTGCGGTGGGTTGTCGTCCATCGCTGGAGCCTCCCGGGAGCGATGCCATCACCCTCGGACCGACGTGGTGATCCGGCAATGGGCACCCAGGCAATCGAGAACAGCCGTTACCTCCCGACAACGGACTTCATGAACCATGCTTTGCGATCACTGAGAATCACTCCTGCGGCCCCTGGTTTCGGCAGCCGATGCGGGTGGTGATTCTCGGCAATGCTGGCTCCGGCAAGACCACCCTGGCGGGCTGGCTCGCCGAGAGAGCCAAGGCGGAGCGGCTTGATCTGGACACCGTCGCCTGGGAGCCGGGCCAGATCGCCGTGCCCCGTGAGCCGGCACGGGCCCAGGCCGAGGTGGAGGAGTTCTGCCGCAGCCACGAGCGCTGGGTGGTGGAAGGGTGCTACGCCAGCCTGGTGCGCACCGCCCTGGCCTTCCACCCGCGGCTGATCTGGCTGGATCCAGGCATCGAGGTCTGCCTGGCGAACTGCCGCTCGCGCCCCTGGGAACCCCACAAGTTCGCCTCGGCCGCCGAGCAGGAGGAGCAGCTGCCGGCGTTGCTGGAGTGGGTGGCGGGCTACGACGAGCGCGACGGCGAGCTGGGCCGGGCCGAGCACCGCCAATGCTTCCTCAGCTACGACGGCCCGCGCATGCACTGGGTGGCCATGCCCCACCTCGGCGCCCTTGCCGCGATGCCCTGGTCCTGAAGCCAGGGGCATCAGCCCTCACCCAGCCCTAACCGCTGCGGGAACGACACATCCAGCACCACACAGCCCTCCTCGCTGCGAAAAGGGCCGTGCACCTCGCCGGGCGGACGGCTGGCGTAGTGCCCGCTCTCGAGCCACATCCCGAAGGCCCCATCCCACAGCCGGCCGCTCACGACCAGGATCTCCTCGGGGAAGTCGTGCACCGTCGCCCCGAAAGCGCTGGTGTCGGCGCCGGGATGGAAGCGGGTGAGGCGGGTGAACTCTCCGGTGGCGGGATCGTGGCTGAGGATCAGCGCCTCCACCTGCCCCTCGAGCCCCTCGAGCCAGCGCCAGCGATGCTGCTCGTCGCCGTCCAGGGGATTCCAGTAGCTGCAGGTGCTCTTGCCCATGGGGTGGTGAAGGTCCGCGAGATCCTCAGTGGTGGGCATGCAACGCCACATCGCTGCGTTGCACCTCCTGCAGCCAGGAGCCATAGGTTTCCGGCTTCATGAAGCTGAGGTAGGCGGAGGTCATCGCACTGGTGAGCATCTCGATCATGAAGCGGTTCTCAACCCACAGCTCGATCAGCTGGAAGGGACCGCGGTCGCAGGCGCGCACTAGCCATCCCTCACGCGCCCCCACCTCCTCGATGCGCTCACGGCTCACCGGAACTGAGATCGCCACATGAAAACCACTGCACCGGCCGGTCGGTTCCGCTGAACCGACTTCAACCTCATCGGCACCCGGAAGCCAGACCCGATCGGCCGGGATGATCTCCAGCGCACTGCCATGAGCATCGCTGAAGTTCACCATGTAGGCACCGGGTGTAACGGGAAACTCGAAGTACTGACCATTGGTCAGCTCCGCCAGAACCCTGGCAACGCGATACGGATCGGATGCCGGAAAGGAGATGTGATGAAGCATGCGGGGCCTCCATCGAGAACACCATCAATCTGGCCGAGGGGACTGAGCTGGACCAGAAGCGTTTCGGTGACTTAGCAGGACAGTTAAGGGAGCCGTTATCTGTCTGGGGCCTTTGCCGTCACATCCGTTGCATGCTCAGGTCGTGGCAGACTCCTGGCCCACTGTTGAGCTGTTCCGGCCCGTGGTGCGCAGCAGGCGCCGTCGTGGGGTGGTGCTCACCACCTCAGGCCAGGCCAGGCTGTCTGCCGCGCGCCGGATCCTGGCCAGCCAGGACGGGCCGGACACACGGACGTCTCAGGAATTGCTGGCCGAACGCAGCGGCCTCTCGGTGCGTACGGTCGCCCGGATCCTGGCGGGCGAGGCCCCGGTGGATCGCCAGTCGTTGGAAGCGCTGTTTCAGGCCCTCGGGCTGAGCCTGGAGGCGGGCGACTGCCTCCATCCGCAGGATCCGGCAGCGATCGGCGACCCTCCCGATTCCCCAGCCGCCCCTGCCATCGACTGGGGGGAAGCCCCGGTGGTGGACGCGTTTCATGGTCGCCAGGAGGAACTGGCCAGCCTCTCCTCCTGGCTGGAGGAGCCCAGCGGCTGCCGTCTGATCTCCGTGCTCGGGCTGGGTGGCATCGGCAAGACCACCCTGGTCACCCGCCTCCTCCAGGATCAAGCCGCGCAGCAGGCCGGCGATGCCGGTTTCCAGGCCATCGTCTGGCGCTCGGTCCGCAACGCACCCCGTCTGGAGACCGTCCTGCGGGAATGGCTCTCGCGACTGGCACCGGAGCAGGCAGAGGGATCCGTCCTGGATCGCTTCCAGCGCCTGATCCGGGAGCGGCGCTGTCTGTTCGTGCTCGACAACTTCGAAACCCTGCTCGATGCCGGGGTGGCCGGCTCCTTTCGTGCTGACTACCGCGACTACGGGGAGCTGGTGCGCGTGTTTGCCGAAACCTCCCACCGCAGCCTGCTGATCCTCACCAGCCGGGAGAAACCGCTCGAGCTCGAGGCCTGCGACCCTGGCAGCCAGGCCGTGCGCACCCTGCGGCTGAGCGGCAGCAGGGAAGCCGCCCGGGCCTTGCTGGATGCCGGCGATCTGCAGGGGAGCGCGGAGGAGCGGGGCACCCTTGCGGAGCGCTGTGGCCACAGCCCCCTGGCGGTGAAGATCGTTGCCGCCGCGGTAAGGGACCTCTTCGGGGGGGACATCGCGGCCTTTCTGCGCCAGGAGGCGGTCCTGCTCGGTGGCCTGCGCCCGCTGCTCCAGCGGCAGTTCGAGCGCCTCTCCGCCCAGGAGCGGACGCTGATGAGCTGGCTGGCCATCCGCCGTGACTGGACCTCGGTGGAGGAGCTGTTCGCTGATCTGGTGCCCCCCATGCCGCGCAGCCAGGTGATGGGGGCGATGCAGGGTCTGCAGCGGCGGAGCCTGGTGGAACGCCGGGGCGATCGCTTCTCCCAGCAGCCGGTGGTGATGGAGTACGCCGGTGAGCGGCTGGTGGAGGAGATCGCGGAAGCCATCGCCGGCAGCGGGGATCCGGCACCCCTGCATCGCTTTGCACTGCTCCAGACCACCGTCACCGACCACATCCGCATGAGCCAGGCCGAGCTGCTCCTCGGCGGGGTGGTGCTGGTCCTGCTGGGCCGGCTGGGGTCAAGACAGGCGGTCGTCGCGCGCCTGCGCCTGGTGCTCGATGGGCTGGTGCAGGCCGTGGGAGCGCCAGGTGGACCGGTCGAGGCCAGCTATGCCGCCGGCAATCTGCTCAACCTTCTCCACCGCCTCGATGCCGATCTCAGCGGCGTCAATCTCACCGGTCTGGCGGTGCGCCATGCCTATCTGCCTAACGTGCCGCTGCCAAGGGCCGATCTCTCCCGCGCCGACCTGAGTGGTTCGGTGCTCACCAAGACCTTCGGGGCCGTCTTTGCAGTGGCTTTCCATCCCGACGGTGAACGCTTTGCCACCGGCGAGATCACCGGCAGGCTCCGCCTCTGGAGCCTGCATAGCGATGCATGGCTCTGGAGCCGACCGGCTGCTCCCCAGTGGCTGTGGGCGATCGCCTTCAGCCCCGACGGCACGCTCCTGGCCGCTTCGGGCGGCGGGCGGGTCGTGACCCTGTGGGACAGCGAGCATGGCCAGCTGGTCCGCGAGCTGGCGGGCCACGGAGACCAGGTGTACGGAGTCGCCTTCGATCCGGCCGGCCTCCGGCTGGCTGCTGCGGG
>JALOOQ010000192.1 GCA_025454305.1 Cyanobium sp. Prado107 | reverse complement strand
GGGCCAGCGCTGGCCCCGGCCCAGGGCCCGGTGGCTGTTGAGGATGGCCACCGGCAGCAGGGGAGCTCCGCTGCGCGCGGCCAGCAGGGCCGCCCCGGGCTGGGGATGGTTGACGCGGCCATCCCTCTGCCGGCTGCCGTCGATGAACACGCCCACGGCCCATCCCGCCAGGAGCCGGTCGCTGGCGGTGCGGATGGCCTCGCGGTCGCTGCCCCCCCGGGTGACGGGGTAGGCGCCGCAGGCGCGGATGATCCGCCCCAGCAGGGGCACCCGGAACAACTCGGCTTTGGCCATGTACGCCACCGGCCGCCCCACGGCATGGGCCAGCAGGGGTGGATCGAGGTGCGAGCCGTGATTCGCCACCACCACCACCGGCCCCTGCCTCGGCACGTGCGCGCGTCCGCTGATGCGACCCCGCAGCAGCTGGAACACCGGGAACACCAGCAGGAAGCGGACCAGCCTGAAGGGCAGGTTGGGCCTCGGGCTGAAGACCAGCGCCTGCTGCTGAGCTGGAATGGGCTGCAGGCTGCCGCCGCTCATGCGCCCAGGTCGGCGGCGGTGGCGATGCCGGCGGTGCCGATCCCCGCGCAGCTGCGCTTGATCAGGCCGCTGAGCACCGTGCCGGGGCCGATCTCCACGGCCGTGTCGACCCCCGCGGCCGCCAGCGCGTCCATGGTCTCGCGCCAGCGCACGCCGCTGGTCATCTGGCGCACCAGACGATCCTTCAGGACCGCGCCGCTGGTCTCCGGGGTGGGGTCGGTGTTGCTCAGCACCGGCACGCTGGCGTCGGCGAAGGGGATCGCCTCCAGCTCCGCGGCGAAGGCCTCGGCGGCCCCGGCCATGAACGGGGAGTGGAACGCCCCGCTCACCGCCAGGGGCACGGCCCGCTTGCAGCGCAGCGTGCCACTCACCTGTGCGACGGCGTCCGGGGTGCCGGAGAGCACCACCTGGGCGCTGCTGTTGTCATTGGCGATCACCACGCCGTCGGTGGCGGCCACGAGGCTCTCCAGCTCGGCCCGGTCGAAGCCCATCACCGCCGTCATGGCCCCTCCGCCGGCCGCCGCCATCAGCTCACTGCGGCGGCGCACCAGGGCCAGGCCGGTGCCGGCGTCGAAGACCCCCGCGGCGTAGAGGGCCACCAGCTCCCCGAGGCTGTGACCGGCCACCAGGTCGGGGCGCCGACCCTGTGCGAGCAGGGCATCCACCAGCAGGCTCTCCACCACGAACAGGGCCGGCTGGGTGTTGCGGGTGTCGTTGAGAGCGGCCGCCTCGCCATTGCCCCGATTGCCGCCACTGCTCTCGCCGCCGCTGCAGATGGCCAGCAGATCGCGGCCGAGCAGGCTGGAGGCCTCGGCGAAGCGCTCCCGGGCTCCCGGCAGCTCGATCACGCCATCGGCCATGCCCACCTTCTGGGACCCCTGGCCCGGAAACACCCAGGCAATCGCCATGCCGTCACTGCCGTTTCAATCGGCCAGGAGGTTAGGCCTCAGCCCGGAGGACCCTGCCAGCGCAGCAGGGCGGCACCCCAGCTCAGGCCGGCTCCGAAACCGCTGCTGGCGAGCAGATGTCCGGGCAGCACCCGCCCTTCCCGGACCGCTTCGTCCAGCATCAGCGGAATGGTGGCCGCCGAGGTGTTGCCGTAGTGGGCCAGGTTGCTGAGCACCCGCTCGCCGGGCATGGCGAAGCGTTCCGCCACGGCGTCGAGGATGCGCTGGTTGGCCTGGTGCAGCAGCAGCCAGTCGAGCTGGGCGGCTTCGACGCCGGTGCTCTCCAGCAGCTCCTGCAGGATCGCCGGCACCTCACGGACGGCGAACTTGTAGACCTCCTGGCCATTCATGTGGATGGGGGCGAACCCGCCCTTCTGGGTGGACAGCTCCCCCAGCAGGGCCTCCCGGCTGTCGGTCTGGGCGAGGGTGAGACAGGCGTTGCGGCTGCCGTCGGAGCGCATGCGAAAGCCCAGCAGGCCGGTGTCGGCCGCTCCGCAGGCCTCCACCGCCACGGCGGCGGCCCCATCTCCGAACAGCACGCAGGTGCGCCGGTCGTCCCAGTCCACCCAGCGGCTGAGCTGATCGGCGCCGATCACCACCGCCCGGCGCACGGCCCCGCTGGCGATGTACTGGCCGGCGGTGATCAGGGCGAACAGAAAGCCGCTGCAGGCGGCGGTGAGATCGAAGGCCACCGCGCCCGTGGCCCCCAGCGCCGCCTGGACGCGGGGCGCGGTGCCGAAGAGGTCGTCCGGACTGGAGGTGGCCAGCAGGATCAGGTCCACGTCTTCGGGACGCCAGCCGGCATGCTCCAGGGCCTGACGGGCGGCCTGGCTGGCGAGCGCCGTCAGCGGCTCCTCGGGGCCGGAGACCCGCCTGGCGCCGATGCCGGTGCGGGAGCGGATCCAGGCATCGCTGGTGTCGACCCGCCGGCTGAGGTCCTCATTGCTGATGCTCACGGCCGGCAGGGCGCTGCCGCAGCCCACCAGGGCCATGCCGGGAGCGGGGTTGGTGCCGGCCCCACCCGCGGGGCCTGTGAGGCTGAGGGACACGCCGTTGGGCACGCAGCTGGCCCGGAGTCGGCTTCAGTCAACCACAGGCGATCACGCCGGCCGCGGGGCTGCTCTGGCCGCTGAGGGCGTGCAGATCCTCCATCACTCCGTGGTTCGCGGCGGAGTGGGCCAGGCGCAGCGCACTGAGCACGGAGAGCGCCTTGCTGCTGCCGTGGCCGATCACGCAGACCCCGTCCACGCCCAGCAGCAGCGCGCCACCGTGCTCGGCATGGTCGAGCCGTTTCTTGATGCGGCGCAGGTTGTTGATCAGGAACGCGGAGCCCACCTTGCCCCGCCGGCCGCGGGGCAGCTCCACCTTGATCACGTCCAGCAGCACGCTGCCCACGCTCTCCAGGAACTTCAGCAGCACATTGCCGGTGTAGCCGTCACACACCACCACGTCGAAGTTCCCGGAGAGGATGTCGCGCCCCTCGCAGTTGCCGGCGAACAGGAAGCGCCGTTCGGCGGCCAGCAGCGGATAGGTGCGCTGGCAGAGGTCGTTGCCCTTGCACTCCTCTTCGCCGATGTTCACCAGGCCGACGCGCGGTCTGGCCACCTGCAGCACATCGCGGCTGTAGATGTTGCCCAGCAGTGCGAACTGGTGCAGCCACTCGGGCTTGCAGTCCATGTTGGCGCCCACATCCAGCACCAGCACCTGCTGCTCCGGGTCGCGGGTGGGGAACAGGGCGCCGATGGCCGGGCGGTCGATGCCCTTGAGCCGGCCCAGCCGGAAGATCGCCGAGGCCATCACCGCCCCGGAGTTGCCGGCGGAGTACACCGCGGTGGCCTGGCCCTGCTTCACCAGGTCCATGGCCAGGTTGATGCTGGCATCGCGCTTGCGCCGCACCACCGTCGCCTCCTCGTCCATCCCCACCGAAGGACCGCTGGGAACCAGCTGGATCCAGCCTCGGGTGATGGCGTGATCGAGCTGCGCCTGCAGCTCCAGCTCCGCCACGGCGGTCCGCAGCCGGTCGGGCTCCGCCACGAAGCGCACCCGCAGCGGCAGCCGCTCCACCGCCTGCAGGCAGCCCTCCAGGATCGGACCGGGGGCGTGATCGCCGCCCATGCCGTCCACGGCCACCCAGAGGCGGTCGGCATCGTTGATCGGGGCGTTCTCGTCCGGTCCGCCCAGGCCGCGCTGGAGGCGCCGCAGGGGATCGAACACCAGCGGCTGCAGCACGGTGTGGGCGGCGCTGGTGGCCGCACCGGCCATCGAGCCGGCACCGGACACCGCCGCTCCGGCGACGGAGCCGGCGACACTGCCCGCTGTGTTGGCCGCGGAGGTGGCGGTGCCCACCAGGGTGGTGACGGCGGCGTTGCGGCGGTACCAGATCACCAGCCGCCGGATCGTGCGGTGAGGCTTGGCGCGCCTGTCAGGCTCCTTCGGAGGCAACGGGGTCAACGATGCGTTGGAACAGATAGCCGGTGCCCCGCGCCGTGAGGATCAGCTCGGGATT
>JALOOQ010000191.1 GCA_025454305.1 Cyanobium sp. Prado107 | reverse complement strand
CTTGCGGATCTCGCTGCGGTAGTCGATCGGCGCCAGGACGTCGAACAGCCAGGTGCCGCCGTAGATCAGCAGCACGCCGATGACGGTCCAGCCGATGGTAAGCAGCAGTTGCGTGAGCCGAGGAGCCATGGCAGCCGGCAGGGGGCCGGAACGCGTTCCCTACGCTATCGGCAGCGCCTGAGCCGAGATGGCGATGCCGTCATCGCCGCGGCAGGATTCACCAGTGCCTCCGGGGGCCTCACCGTTTCCCGGGCCTGATGCACCTGGCCGGGGAAGTCCGGACGAGCTCTCCCCGGCCCGGCAGATCAGCGGCGGAGGCGAGGTGGTGCGCTGGCCCCAGCTGGCACTGCTGCTGCCGCTGGCGCCGCTGCTGGTGCTGCTGGCGGCGGTGAGCGGTCCCCGCCAGCGCCAGCTGCTGGTGCTCGAGGGGGAGCAGCCGACGCTGAGCCGCCCCTTCCGGCTTCACGACGGCTGGCTGGGCAGCCCTGAGATCCATCTGCGCGCCGAGCTGCCGCCCAACACGGCCATGGCTCTGGCGGTGGATCTGATCGACCCCGCCGGCCGGACGGTGCTGCAGTTCGATCAGGAGGGATGGCGCGAGCAGGGCATCTGGCAGGAGGACGGGGAGAGCGGGCGCTACGACGAGAGCGACGCGGAACTGCGGCTGCAGCTGCGGCCCCGCCAGGGGGGAGACCACACCCTGCGGCTGGCGCTCGAGGAGTTCACGGATGCCGCCGGCCGGCCCCTGCCGGCGTCGCTGCGGGTGGCGCTGGTGGTGGACAACCACAGCGTGGACCGGCCCCTGCTGCTGATCACCGCCGCCGTCACCGCCCTGCTGGTGCGGCTGCTGTGGGTGGCGGTGTACGGCGACTGCCGCCTGCGCCGGCGCCTGCTCCTCGAGGACGACGTGGTGGCCCTGCGCCTGGAGCTGGGTGGCCCCGGCCTGGTGCGGGTGCAGGTGCTGGGCCGCTACGAGGAACCGGATGTGGCGCCCAGCCGGCCGGCCCCGCCGCCGCGGCAGGTGGAGCTGGAGCTGGCGGTGAGCGATGCCTGGGGGACGCTGCTGCTGCGTGAGCGGCTGACGGTGCCCCTGCGCCGTCACAGCAACGACGACGACCACTGGTGGCTGGCGAGCGCCAGCCGCTATCTGCGCCTCAGTGAGCCCACCAGCGTGCGCCTGCGGGCCTCCCTCCCCGATCCCCTGGCCGGCGGGGCGGTGGAGCTGGAGTGGATCCGGCTGCTGGTCGAGGATGGCGTGGTCACCCCCTGGCCGGTGGCTGTGACTCCCCTGCCCAGCTCCGGCTGATGGAACGACAGCTGCTGCTGCTGCTCGCCGTGCTGGCCCTGCTCCTGGGCAGCGGCCTGGCGGTCACCCGTCCGGCCCTCTACCGCATCGGTGAGGACGGCACGCCCCGGAGTTCCGGGGCGGTGGCCTTCCGAGGCCGTTCCGTGGGTGGCCGCTGGCAGCCGGCCGCGGGCCAGCGCGACTGGGGCGGGTTCCAGGGCCGCGGTCCGCGCGGCGCCAAGTGAGCCGCGCCCGGCGCCAGGGGCGGCATCTCAGCCCTCCCCAGGTGCGCCTGCTGCTGCTCACCGCCGCCATCTCCTCCTGCGTGGGACTGGTGCTGGAGCTGCTGCTGGTGGCCCAGGCCAGCTACCTGGTGGGTGATGCCGCCCTGGCCACGGGGGTGGTGGTGGGCACCTTCCTGGCGGCCATGGGGCTGGGGGCCTGGCTGAGTCAGTTTCTGGCCACAGGCGCCGAACCCCAGGGCCAGCTGCTGCGGGCTCTGCTGCGGGTGGAGCTGGGGCTCAGCCCGCTGTGCCTGCTGGGACCGCTGGCCCTGTTCGCCCTGTTCGCCTTCGACGGGCCGATCTGGCTGGCGGTGGTGCTGCTCACCGTGCTGGTGGGGGTGCTGGGGGGGATGGAGCTGCCCCTGATCACCCGCCTGCTGGAGAGCCAGCAGCAGCTGCGCACCGCCCTGGCGCGGGTGCTGGCGCTCGACTACCTCGGTGCCCTGGCCGGCGCGCTGCTCTTCCCGCTGGTGCTCCTGCCCTGGCTGGGCCTGCTGCCCACCGCCGCCGCCCTGGCCGTGGTGCCGCTCATCACCAGCGCCCTGCTGGTGTGGTGGTTTCCGGCGCTGCGGCGCTGGCGCTGGCCCCTCAGCGCCGCCGTGCCGGTGGCGGCCCTGGCCGGTGTGCTGGTGGGGCCCCTCGGCGACCGCATCGAGGACAGCCTCTACGCCGACCCGGTGGTGGGGCGGGTGCAGTCGCGCCACCAGCGCATCGTGCTCACCCGCCGGCGCGGTGACCTGCGTCTCTACCTGGACGGCAGCCTGCAGTTCTCCAGCCTCGACGAATACCGCTACCACGAGGCCCTGGTGCACCCGGCCATGGCCCTGCACGGTCGACCCCAGCGGGTGCTGCTGCTGGGTGCCGGCGACGGGCTGGCCCTGCGCGAGGTGCTGCGCTGGCCGGCGGTGCGGCAGGTGGATCTGCTGGAGCTGGATCCGGCGATGCTGCAGCTGGCCCGCCGCCATCCGGTGCTGCGCCGCCTCAACGAAGGCAGCCTCGCCGATCCCCGCGTGCGGGTGCATCTGGGCGACGCCTTCGCCCGGGTGGCCGAGCTGGCCGGGCCTTACGACGTGGTGATCGCCGATTTTCCCGATCCCGCCACCGCCGCGGTGGCGCGGCTCTACAGCGTGGGCTTCTACGGCCGCCTGCGGCAGCGCCTGGCGACCGACGGGCTGCTGGTGACCCAGGCCTCGACCCCCTTCTTCACGCCCCGGGTGCTGGCCTCGATCGAGGCCAGCCTGGAGCACCTGGGCCTGCGCACCCGGGCCTACAGCGTCACGGTGCCCAGCTTCGGACCCTGGGGCTTCGTGCTCGCCCACCGTCCGGGCCCGGAGCGCACCTTCGCCGAGCTGCCGTTCACGGGACGCTGGGTGGACGCGGCGGAACTGTCCCGGCTGTTCGAGCTGCCGCGTGACCTGCGGCCGGACCCCGGTGAGGCGGTGCTGCCGAACCGTCTGGGCAGGCCCGTGCTGGCGGACTATCAGCGCCGCAGCCGATGGAACCAGAGCTGGCCCTGACCAGCCCCTGCCGGACCAGGACCTGAGCTAGATCCGCGACATCGCGGCGATCTTGGCCAGCTTCACGGCATCCAGGCCCTCGAGTTCCTCGAGCGTCAGCAGCTCGTCGCGCACCAGGCTCGCGAACACGAACAGCAGGCCGGACAGGCGGAAGTCGAAGCGGCCTTCGATGGCGTGGCGCTGGATGCTGAGGAAGTCGTGCAGGGTCCAGACACTCTCGACGCCGTCCAGCGTCTGGGCGTGGGCCTGCACCGCCTCCACCAGCCCGCGGATGACCCGCTGCTGGGCCCGGTCGAAGGCGCACCGGGCGACAAGCTGCTCGGTCTCACTCCAGCCAGCATCGTCCGCAGGGGACTGGGATGGAGGGGTTGAACGGATCGTTGACGGGTGTTCGGCTGGCTGTCCTCCCATCCCTCTGCCCCTGTCTGATCGGTGATGTGCTGGACGCTACAGCGCGTGTGTGGCTACCGCGAATCCGGCGGCCTGACGCCGCAGCTTGCGGTGACAGGCGGGCAGTGCGTACCAGGGCAGGGAGGGTTGGCTGTGGTGTTCCACGTGGTAGCCGAAGTGGAAGCAGGCCAGCAGGGAGAGCGGTTCGGGCCAGGCCAGGGTGACCGCCCCATGGGGAGAGCCGGGGGCACCGCCGCGGTGGGGCAGGTAGGTGCCGAACAGGAACAGCTGCAGGGAACTGAGGGCCAGCGGCAGGATCCAGTAGCTCAGCACCACCTCAGGTCCGTGGCCATGGAGTGCCGATGCGATCAGGGCGGCGCTGCCCCAGAGCAGGAACCAGCCCACCGCCCCAGGCCGGCCCGGGGCGTGGAAGTCGGGATCGCGGGCGCTGCCGGGGGCGCGGTGATGGCGCAGGTGGTTGCGGCGGCAGAAGCCGTAGGGCAGGCAGGCGTAGAGCCCCAGGGCCAGCCGCCCGAGCCGGTCGTTGAGGGCGCGGCTGGCGGGCGACAGGGAGCGGTGCATGGCGTCGTGGCCGACGATGAACAGTCCGGTCTGCAGCTGGGTGCGCACCAGCACGGCCAGCAGTGCGACCCCCGCCGGCAGGGCCGGAGCGAGGACCAGCAGCAGCAGCAGGCTGAGGCACCAGCCGCCGATCAGACCCAGGCCGACGGCGGTGCCTCGAGCGATCACTTGCCGAGTTTGAGCAGTTCGGCGGGAGAGGCCAGCAGGTCGATGGCCACGAAGTAGATCTTGTTGTCGGGATCGAGCAGGAAGCGCCAGGCCACGTTCATGCCCACATTGGCGCCGAACCAGGGG
>JALOOQ010000190.1 GCA_025454305.1 Cyanobium sp. Prado107 | reverse complement strand
CACTGCGGAGGACCTCGATCTGGTGATCGAGGACATGGCGGGAGCGGGCAAGGAGCCCACGTACTGCATGGGGGACGACATCCCCCTGGCCGTGCTCTCCAGCAAGCCGCATCTGCTCTACGACTACTTCAAGCAGCGCTTCGCCCAGGTCACCAACCCGCCGATCGACCCCCTGCGCGAGAAGCTGGTGATGAGCCTGGAGATGCACCTCGGCAGCCGCGGATCCCCCCTGCGGCCCGACCCCTCGGGGGCCGCCGTGCTGCACCTGGACACGCCGGTGCTCAACGACAGCGAGCTGGCGATGCTGGCGGACCAGGGCCTGCCCACCGCCCGTCTCTCCACCCTCCTGGCCGTGGCCACCGGCCCCGCCGGGCTGGAGCAGGCCGTGCGGCGGCTGCAGAGCGAGGCCGAGGCCGCCGTGCGCGATGGTCATCAGATCCTGGTGCTCAGCGACCGCCTCGGCCTCGATGGCAGTCCCGGCGGCATCAACGCCACCACCACTTATGTGCCACCGCTCCTGGCCGTCGGGGCCGTGCACCACCACCTGCTCAGGCTGGGCCTGCGCCTGCGCGCGTCCCTGGTGGTGGACACGGCCCAGTGCTGGAGCACCCACCACCTGGCCTGTCTGATCGGCTTCGGCGCCAGCGCGGTGTGTCCCTGGCTCACCTGGGAGACCACCCGTCACTGGCTCGCCCAGCCGCGCATCCGCAAGCTGATCGAAACCGGCAAGCTGCCGCCCCTCGATCCGCACAAGGCCCAGGCCAACGTGCGCACGGCCCTGGAGGACGGTCTGCGCAAGATCCTCTCCAAGATCGGCATCTCACTGCTCGCCAGCTATCACGGTGCCCAGATCTTCGAGGCCATCGGCGTCGGCGCCGATCTGATCGACCTGGCCTTCCGCGGCACCACCAGCCGCATCGCCGGGCTGAGTCTCAGCGAACTGGCCAGCGAAACCCTCACCTTCCACGCCAAGGCCTTCCCCGAACTCGACCGCACCAAGCTCGAATTCATGGGCTTCGTGCAGTACCGCACCGGCGGTGAGTTCCACCTCAACAGCCCGGAGATGGCCAAGGCGCTGCACGCGGCCGTGAAGGCGGGTCCCGGTTACGACCACTTCAGCACCTACAAGACCCTGCTCGAGAACCGGCCGGTGACCGCCCTGCGGGACCTGCTGGAGCTCAGGCCGGCCGCCACGCCCCTGCCGCTGGATCAGGTGGAGAGCGTCGAGAGCCTCTGCCGGCGGTTCTGCACCGGCGGCATGAGCCTCGGGGCACTGTCCCGTGAAGCCCATGAAGTGCTGGCGGTGGCGATGAACCGGATCGGCGGCAAGAGCAACAGCGGTGAGGGAGGCGAGGACCCGGCCCGCTTCCACGTGCTCAGCGACGTGGATCAGGCGGGGCGGTCACCCAGCCTTCCCACCATCCGCGGGCTGCGCAATGGAGATTCGGCCTGCTCGGCCATCAAGCAGGTGGCCTCAGGCCGCTTCGGCGTCACTCCCGAATACCTGCGCAGCGGCCAGCAGCTCGAGATCAAGGTGGCCCAGGGCGCCAAGCCCGGAGAAGGCGGCCAGCTTCCCGGTCCCAAGGTGGATGCGTACATCGCCTGGCTGCGCAACAGCAAGCCGGGTGTGCCCCTGATCTCACCGCCGCCTCACCACGACATCTATTCGATCGAGGACCTGGCCCAGCTGATCCACGACCTCCATCAGGTGCATCCCGCCGCCAAGGTGAGCGTGAAGCTGGTGGCTGAGATCGGCATCGGCACGATCGCCGCCGGTGTGGCCAAGGCCAACGCCGACGTGATCCAGATCTCCGGGCACGACGGCGGCACCGGTGCCTCGCCGCTGAGTTCGATCAAGCATGCAGGCACGCCCTGGGAGCTGGGCCTCACCGAGGTGCACCGCGCCCTGCTCGAGAACGGCCTGCGCGACCGGGTGCTGCTGCGGGCCGATGGTGGCCTCAAGACCGGCTGGGATGTGGTGATCGCGGCCCTGCTGGGAGCCGAGGAATTCGGCTTCGGGTCGGTCGCCATGATCGCGGAGGGCTGCATCATGGCCCGCGTCTGTCACACCAACAACTGCCCCGTGGGGGTGGCCACCCAGAAGGAGGCCCTGCGCCGGCGGTTCACCGGCATTCCCGAGCACGTCGTCAACTTCTTCCTCTATGTGGCCGAGGAGGTGAGGCAGCTGATGAGCGTGCTCGGGGTGGCCACCATGGACGAGCTGATCGGCCGCAGCGATCTGCTGGCCGTGCGTGACGTGGCCCTGGCCAAGACCAGCTGTGTGGACCTCTCCTGCCTGCTGGACCCGATTCCCGAGGCCGCCGACCGCAGCTGGCTGCTGCACGACCGGGAGGCCCATGGGAACGGCTCGATCCTCGAGGATCAGCTGCTCGCCGATGCCGAGGTGATGGCCGCCATCGAGGACCATGGCCGCCTCCAGCGCACCCTCACGATCAGCAACACCGACCGCAGCGTGGGTGCCCGGCTGGCTGGCGAGATCGCCGCGCGGCATGGCAACACGGGCTTCGGCGGTGCACTCGATCTGCGCTTCGAGGGTGCCGCAGGCCAGAGCTTCGGTGCTTTTCTCCTGCAGGGCATGACCCTGCACCTGCTGGGCGACGCCAACGATTACGTGGGCAAGGGGATGAACGGCGGCACCATCACCGTGGTGCCCCATGCCGGTGCCATCGACCCCGGCCGCCAGGTGATCCTGGGCAACACCTGCCTCTACGGAGCCACCGGCGGCGAACTCTTCGCCCTCGGCCGGGCCGGGGAGCGCTTCGCCGTGCGCAACAGCGGCGCCGTGGCGGTGGTGGAGGGCGCCGGTGACCACTGCTGCGAATACATGACCGGTGGCGTGGTGGTGGTGCTGGGCACCACCGGCCGCAACGTGGCCGCCGGCATGACCGGCGGCGTGGCCTTCATCCTCGATGAGGATGGACGCCTCGCCGATCGGGTCAATTCCGACACCGTGGCCCTCACCGAGCTGACGACCTCCGAGCAGGAGGCGATGCTCAAGCCGCTGCTGGAGCGCCACCTCGAGTGCACCGGCAGTACCCGCGCCGCTCAGATCCTGGCCGACTGGCCCAGCTGGAAGTCCCGTTTCCGGCTGCTGGTGCCTCCCAGCGAAAAGGCCGCGATGGGGCTCGCCGAGCGGGAGATCGTGGCGGCTGCCTGATCAGGCGGTTCGGGCAGCCGTTTCCAGCATCAGGCTCCGGTTCAGCGCGGGTGCTGAAGCATCAGCCGCCGCACCTCGCCGGCGTGGTAGCTGCTGCGGGTGAGGGGGCTGCTCACCACCTGCAGGAAGCCAAGCTCCTGCTCGCCGTGGTGCCGGTAGGCCTCGAACTGGTCCGGCGTCACGAAACGATCCACCGGCAGGTGCTTCGGGCCGGGTGAGAGGTACTGGCCGATGGTGACGATGTCCACGGCGTGACGCCGCAGGTCGGCCATCACCTCCAGCACCTCCCCATCGCTCTCCCCCAGCCCCACCATCAGGCCCGATTTGGTGTAGGCGCGGGGCCAGCCCTCGCGCACCCGCCGCAGCAACTCCAACGATCGCCCGTAGATCGCCTGGGGTCGGGCACGCTTGTAGAGCCGCGGTACCGTTTCGATGTTGTGATTGAGCACATGGGGGGCCGCCTCCATCACCGTGGCGAGGGCATCCCAGTTGCCGCAGAAGTCGGGAATCAGCAGCTCGATTGTGGTGTGCGGGGATCGGCGGCGCACCTGCTCGATGCAGGCGACGAACTGGCCGGCGCCGCCGTCGCCCAGGTCGTCGCGGTTGACGGCGGTGATCACCACGTGGGTGAGGCCCAGCCGCTGCACCGCCTCCCCGAGCCGCTCCGGCTCGGTGGGATCGAGGCTGCGGACGCTCTTGTCGAAGTCGATGTCGCAGTAGGGGCAGGCCCTGGTGCAGCCCGGTCCCATGATCAGGAAGGTGGCGGTGCCCCCGGCGAAGCACTCGCCGATGTTCGGGCAGCTGGCCTCCTGGCACACCGTGTTGAGCTTCAGGTCCACCAGC
>JALOOQ010000049.1 GCA_025454305.1 Cyanobium sp. Prado107 | reverse complement strand
GCTCCGCCTGGATCTGGATGGGGCTCGGATCCGTTCAATCCAGCCGCAGCCAGGTCAGCCCCGCAAACCGGTTGAATCCCTGGTCGAAGGTCACCAGCCGCAGACCCTCACCGATGGCCAGAGAGGCCAGATGGGCATCGGTGCACTGGCGATGACTCAGGCCTGGCTCCCGCACCAGGGCATGAAACACATCCCAGGCACGCCCTTCCGCTTCGCTGAAGGACACTCCGGGCTGGGATGCCAGTTCCTTCAGCACTGCCGAGGCCTGCGCTGGCGTGTGAACCAGCTCTCCCATCACCTTGGGCTGACACAGCAGACGCACCAGACCGAGGGCTGTGACCGTGCAGAACCGCACCTCACCTGCGGCCAGCTCCTCCCAGTAGCGCACCGCTGCCTGGTGATGGACGTGGCCCGCGCAGGTGAGGGCCAGCCACACGTTCAGGTCGGGGAGATCGGTGGCTGGGCCGTCAGTGGTGCCGGGGCTCATTCCTCCAGAAGGGCCGCCAGACCGGCGTTGCTGAGCTGATGGAGAGGGATCGTCAGCGGCCCTTCCACCCTGGGCAATGTGGCTGCGGAACGGCGAGCGGCGCTGGCGGATGACGGTTGATCGAGGCCCCGTTCCACGAACAGGCGGAGCAACTGCTTGAGCGAGATGCGTTCGTGGGCCGCCCGTGCCTTGAGCCTTGCGAACAGGGGATCCGGCAGGTCGAGGGTGGTGCGCATCGCGATCGCTGGTCCGCACCCGGTCAGATGATGCGCATCTTAATGCGCATTTCTGGCTGGGCTTGCAGCAGTCCCGCCGCTCCCAGGCATGCTGGGCCTCCATCACCATCCGCCATGCCGCTTCCCCTGCCCGTGCTGCCCGCCCAGGTGCCGGCCCTGCCGGCGCTCGTGACCCTGCTGGCGCTGCTGCTCTATCAGGCCACCGGCCTGCTGGTGGGGCGGACCCGCTTCCGCCATGGCGTGAAGCCGCCGGCCTGTGACGGCCCCGAGCCCTTCCAGCGCGCCCTGCGGGTGCAGCAGAACACCCTCGAGCAACTGGTGTTCTTCCTGCCCTCGCTGTGGCTGGCGGCCCTGTTCACCAGCGCCCGCTGGGCCAGCCTGCTCGGGTTCATCTGGGTGGGCGCCCGGGTGGCCTACGCAGCCGGCTACCTGCAGGCTCCCGAGAAGCGCGGCCCGGGCTTCGGCATCAGCTTCCTGGCGGCCCTGGCGCTGTGGCTGATGGCCACCGTTGGCATGCTGCGGGCGCTGGGGGGCTGACGCGTGGCCTGACCACCGCCGCGCCCAGCGGCGCCATCGGGGCGGCATCCTGGAGCCGCCGCCCAGCCGCCCGCCGCCCCCATGCGTCGCTTCCCGCTGCTCTCCGCCCTGGCCGTGCTGGTGGCCTTGCTGCTGGGGATGCCGGGCTGGCGACCGGTTCTGGGGCAGACCCAGGCTCCTGCAACCGCCACGCCCGCACTGGCCACCCCTGCCCCCGCCGCGCCCAGCGCTCAGCCTGCTGCGCCGGCCCCGGCGGCCGCGCCCGCTCCGGCAGCCGCCACTCCCCCCTCTCCTGCCACAGCTGCGCCTGCCGCGCCCGCCACGCCTGCCCCCGCCGCCGACCCCAAGGCGGTGACCTCGGCGGTGGTGCGCGGGGCTGTGGGGGTGATCCGCAATGAGGGCGGAAACATCGGCGTGCTCAGCGGGCCCGCGGGCGTGCTGCTGGTGGATGGCGGCTTCGCCCGCCAGGCCGACGCGATCCGCGCCGCCATCGCCGCCCTGGCGTCGCCACCTGCCGCGACAGCTCCGTCTCCGGCCCCGCCCGCACCCTCCACCTCCACGCCGCCCAAGCCTCCGGCGCCGCCCAAGCCCGCCGCCTCCCAGCCCTCCGCCGCGAAGCCCTCCGCCGCGAAGCCTGCAGGTCCCCAGCCTCCGGCACCCAACCCGCCGTCAGCAGTCAAGCCCGCCGCTCCCCAGCCGGCGCCCTCGCCCCGGCTTCTGGTGAACACCCATTTCCACGCCGACCACACCGACGGCAACGCCGGGTTCGCCGCCACCGGCGCCGTGATCGTGGCCCATGAGAACACCCACCGGCGCCTGGCCGAGGGAACCATGCTCGAGGCCTTCGGGCTCGTGACCCCGCCCGCCGCCGCCACCGCCCTGCCGCCCGTCACCTTCGAGCGCGACCTGCGCCTGCGGCTCAACGGCGAGATCATCGACCTGCTGCACCTGCCCGCCGCCCACACCGACGGCGACGTGATCGTGCGCTTCCGCAGCGCCGATGTGATCCACACCGGTGACGTGTGGTTCAACGGCATGTACCCCTTCATCGACACCCGCCACGGCGGCACCCTCGCCGGTGCCATCGCCGGGGTGGACCGCCTGCTGCTGCTGGCCGGCGAGGACACCCGCCTCATCCCCGGCCACGGCCCGGCGGTGGGCAGCCGGGCCGAGCTCGTCGACTACCGCCGGATGCTCGCCACCGTGCAGCAGCGCCTGATCGCCCTCAAGGCCCAGGGCTTCACCCTGCCCCAGGCGATCGAGGCCCGCCCCCTGGCCGACCTGGAGGCCACCTGGGGCCAGGGGATGTTCAAGGGGGACCGCTGGCTGGAGCTGATCTGGAACGGGGTGTGAGCGGGGGCGCCATCCGTTTCCGTTGCTCCGCCCCGCCCCGCTTGCCAGGATCGGGCTCGCCCCATGCCAGCGTGCGGCCTGATGCCCGTCTCTCCGCCCGCCGGCCCCTGGTGGCGCGCCCGCCCCGAAACCCTCTCGGCCCGGATGGCCCGCTGGGGGGTGATCATCGTGCTCGCCTACGCCCTGGTGGCGCTGCTCACGCCGCTGCTGGTGCAGGCCGGGCTGCTGCCCGATCCCAACGCCGGCCTCGACAACCCCATCTATGCCGTGCCCTCGCCGACCCACTGGTGCGGCACCGACCGGCTCGGCCGCGACGTGTGCGTGCGCACCCTGGCGGCCAGCGGCGTGGCGTTGCAGGTGGTGCTGCTGGCGCTGGTGGTGGCGCTGGTGATCGGCGTGCCGCTGGGGATGGTGAGCGGTTATCTGGGCGGCTGGGTGGACCGCCTGCTGGTGCTGCTGATGGACACCCTCTACACCCTGCCGGTGCTGCTGCTCTCGGTGGTGCTGGCCTTCCTGCTCGGCCGCGGCCTGCCCAATGCCGCCGCCGCCCTGTGCGTCGTCTACATCCCCCAGTACTTCCGCGTGGTGCGTAACCAGAGCGCCCAGGTGAAGGCCGAGCTCTACGTGGATGCCGCCCGCTCTCTGGGCGCCGGCCCGGCCTGGATCCTGCGGCGCTACCTGTTCCGCAACGTGATCACTTCCGTGCCGGTGCTGCTCACCCTCAACGCCGCCGACGCCGTGCTGGTGCTGGGGGGTCTCGGCTTCCTCGGGCTGGGTCTGCCGGAGACCATCCCCGAGTGGGGCGGAGACCTGCAGCAGGCCCTCACCGCCCTGCCCACCGGCATCTGGTGGACCGCCCTCTACCCCGGTCTGGCGATGTTCGTGCTGGTGCTGGGCCTCTCCTTCCTCGGTGAGGGGCTGGAGAGCTGGCTGAGCGGTGTGGGCCAGGCCTCACGCGCCGCCCGCTGATCCCGCCCGCTGCCCCCTCTCCACCCCGTTCCCGCCATGGCCGCGCAGCGCACCGACCGGGTGCAACCGCCGCTGGCGCCGATCCCGCCGGCCTACCGGCCGCGGGTGCTGCGGCTGGTGCACGCGCTGCTGCCGGTGCTGCTGCGCTGGCGGCTGGTGGGCTGGCTGCCTGCCGGCATCACCCGCCTGGAGCTGGAGAACGGCGCGCCGCTGTTCAACCTGCTGGAGCAGTTCCGGCAGGGGCGCTGCCGCCTGCTGCTGGCCTTCCGCCACAGTGCCGTGGACGATCCCCTCTGCGGCCTGTGGCTGTTCTCGCGCGGGGTGCCGCCGGCGCTGCGGCCCCAGCCGGTGCACTTTCTCTACGACCGCGGCATGCCCCTGTGGGCCGGCCGTCCCCTGGGCTGGCTGCTCTCCTGGCTGGGCGGGGTGTCGCTGCGGCGTGGCCGTCACCCCGACTGGACCGCCCTGCGCCAGGCCCGGGCGCTCATGAGCGATGGTCCGTTCCCGTTCGCGGTGGCGCCGGAGGGGGCCACCAACGGGCTGGGTCACAGCCTCGGCCCCCTCGAGCCCGGCAGCGCCCGGCTGGCCCTCTGGTGCCGCGACGACCTGCGCCGCGCCGGCCGCTCGGAAGCGGTGTGGATCGTGCCGATCGGCATCCACTACCGCTATCCCGATGCCCCCTGGCCGCGGCTGGAGCGCCTGCTGGGGCGGCTGGAATGCCAGATGGGCCTGCCACCGCCACCGTCCTCCGCCGGCGCCAGCGGCCCCGCCCGTGCCGCGTTGCTGCCGGAGCGCTGCCGGCAGCGGCTGCTGCGGCTGGGCGAGCACCTGCTCACCGCCCTGGAAGCCTTCTACGGCCGCTTTGGCGAGGTTGAGTCACAAG
The DNA here is from genome assembly GCA_025454305.1 of Cyanobium sp. Prado107. Lineage (GTDB taxonomy): Bacteria > Cyanobacteriota > Cyanobacteriia > PCC-6307 > Cyanobiaceae > NIES-981. The sequence goes on along the minus strand of JALOOQ010000049.1, from coordinate 12,686 downwards.
ACGCCGCTGCCGGCGAGGGCACCGACCGGCCGCGGCATGGGGACCACCACCGCTGCGACGGCCGCATCGCGGCGCTGCAGCACCGTGTGCTGCGGCTGGCGGAGGCGCGCCTGGCGGTGCGCGCGGCCGGCACCCCGGCAGACCGCTGCCGCCGTCTCGAGGAGGTGGCCTGGCAGTGGATCCACCGCGAAGACCTGCCGCCGCGCCGCCGGCTGGCCCCCCTGCAGCGTTTCCTCGCCGATCAGGCCGCCGCAGAGGCCTCCCTGGCGCTGCAGCACATGCGGCTGGTGGAAACGTTCGTGGCCGTGTCCGGCGGCTATCTGGGCCAGCCCGGCGATGGCTCCGCCGGCGCCGACTCGCCTGAGTTCGAGCGCTGCGCCGACATCGCCCTGCTGCTCCACGACGGTCTGGCCCGCCTCGGCGGCGGCGCCCTGCCCGCCCGTCCGCGCCTGGGCCGCCGCCATGCCCGCCTGGTGGTGGCCGAGCCCATCCCCGGGATTCAGCGGTGGAGGACACCATGCCCTGGTGGCTCGACCTGGTGCTGCTGGTCAGTGGAGCGTCGCTGCTGTGGAACGGCATCCGCGAGCCCGACGATGTATGGCGGCTGCTGCAGATGCTGCTCGGCGCGGTGGCCCTGGTGGTGGTGCTCCTGGGTGGTCATCAGGTGCCCCTTGAGCTGCTGGCCCTCGGCCTGGCCCTCCGGCTGCCGAGCAGCACCGGCCCCCACCTCTGGAGCCGCGGGGTCTGGGAGTTCTCGGCTGAACCTCAGCAGCGCAGCCGCAGCGTGCGCGGCAGCTCCTCGGCGATCGCGCCGTCGTCGTCCAGGAGCGGGTAGTCGCGGCCCTGCCCGCGGCACCAGGCGGCCACCTCCGGGTAGGCCCACTCGAACAGCTGGCGCCGGTAGCGCTTCGGCTCCAGACCCTCCCCGGCCTCCGGCACCAGCCCCGCCGCCTGGCGCTGCCGCAGCGCCTCGAACAGCAGCGTGGCCGCCGCCACGCTCACGTTCAGCGACTGCACCATCCCCCGCATCGGGATGATCACGGCCTGATCCACCAGGGCCGCGGCCTCCGTGCTCAGCCCCCACTTCTCCGCCCCCAGCACGAAGGCCGTGGGTCCGGTGAAGTCGCACTGGCGGTAGTCCACGGCCCCGGCGCTCAGGTGGGTGCCGTAGAGCCGGAAGCCCCGGCCCCGCAGCTCCGCCATCGCCGACGTGCTGCCGGCGTGCAGGTGCAGCGGCACCCACTTCTGGCTGCCCTGGGCGGTGCTGTTGAAGGTGGGCAGGCGGCCCTCCAGGCACACCGCGTGGGCCTCCAGCACCCCCACCGCGTCGCAGCTGCGCAGGATCGCCGAGAGGTTGTGGGGCTTCTCCACCTGCTCCAGCAGCACCGTGAGATCGCCCATGCGCCGGTCCAGCACGGCCCGGAGGCGCTCGAAGCGGCGGGGCAGCAGCGGCATGGGAACGATCCGGGGTGGGCGAAGGCTGGGTCTTCGCAGTCTGCAGATCCGGCTGTAGGACAGCTGCCGAGACGACTCCCGCCGGCCCGCCTGCGGTCTGCGCGATGCCCAGCGCCATGCCCAGTGCCCAGGCCAGCTTCGATCAGCGCGTGTACGCGGCGGTGGCCCTGGTGCCCCGCGGCCGGCTCGCCACCTACGGTCAGATCGCCGAGCTGATCGGCGCCTACGGCTGCGCGCGGCAGGTGGGCTGGGCGCTGCGGCGGCTGGCGTTGCCCTCGCCCGTGCCCTGGCACCGGGTGGTGAACGCCCAGGGGCGGATCAGCTTCACCCCCAGCCGCGAGGGCAGCGACTGGATTCAGCGCCAGCTGCTGCTGGAGGAGGGGATCGCGGTGGACGAGGCGGGCCGGCTGCCGCTGAGGCGCTATCTGTGGGTGCCGCCCGACGCGCTGCCGTCCTCTGTCCGCCCCCCTGCCGCCCCATCCCCCGGCTGACAGCGCCGCCATCGGCCTGGCGCCCCGCCGGCTGGCCTGGCAGGTGCTGCTGGCGGTGGCCGGCGGCGCCTACGCCGATCTGGCCCTGGAGCGGGAGCTGCAGCGCTGCGATCTCCCCCCCGCAGACCGGGCCCTGGCCACCGAGCTCGCCTACGGCGCGATCCGCCAGCGGCTGCTGCTCGACGCCTGGCTCGATGTCCTGGGCCGGGTGGCGGCGGCCCGCCAGCCTCCCAAGCTGCGCTGGCTGCTGCACCTGGGCGCCTACCAGCTGCTGTTCAGCCAGCGGGTGCCGGCCGCGGCGGCGGTGAGCACCAGCGTCGAGCTGGCCAAGCGCGTCGGCCTGGCCAGGCTGGCGCCCGTGGTGAACGGGATGCTGCGGGAGCTGCTGCGCCGCCGTCAGGGTCTGGTGCCCCCGCTCGGCTCCGGCCTGGAGCCCTGGCGCGGCCTGCCGCTGCCCGAGGACGCCTGCGGAAGCCTGGCCCTGCGCCACTCCCTGCCGCTCTGGCTGGCGGAGCTGCTGCTGCAGTGGCTGCCGCCCGAGCGGGCCGAGGCCTTCGCCCAGGCCTGCAACCAGGCGCCGCCGCTGGATCTGCGCGTGAACCGGCTGCGCGGCAGCCGCGAGGCCCTGCTCGACGAGCTGTCCGTGGCGGCCGTGGCGGCAGAACCCCTGGCGGGTACGGGGCTGGAGCAGGCGATCACGCTCCAGGGCCGGGTGGGGGATCCGCGCCAGCTGCCCGGCTATGCCGAGGGCCGCTGGTGCGTGCAGGACCGCAGCGCCCAGCGCATCGCCCCCCTGCTCGATCCGCGTGCGGGGGAGCGGGTGCTGGACGCCTGCGCAGCCCCCGGCGGCAAGAGCACCCACATCGCCGAGCTGATGGGGGATCAGGGGGAGGTGTGGGCGGTGGACCGCTCAGCGGCGCGGCTGCAGCGGCTGGAGCGCAACGCGGTGCGGCTGGGGCTGCACTGCATCCGCACGCTGGCGGTCGATGCGGCCGACCTGGTCACCCTCAGGCCCGACTGGCGCGGGCACTTCGATCGCCTGCTGCTCGATGTCCCCTGCTCGGGGCTCGGCACCCTGGCCCGCCATGCCGACGCCCGCTGGCGGGTCGCCCCGGCGGCGATCGGCGAGCTGGCGGCGCTGCAGCGCCGGCTGCTGGAGGCCGTGCTGCCACTGCTGCGCCCCGGCGGTGTGCTGCTCTACGCCACCTGCACCGTGCATCCGGCCGAGAACGGCGAGCTGATCGATGCCTTCCTCGCGGGCCATCCCGGCTGGAGCGAGCTGCAGCGCCAGCAGTGGTGGCCCGGTGGCGGCGAGGGGGATGGTTTCTTCGCGGCCCTGCTGCTGGCACCCCAGGGGCCGGAGGTTCAGGTTTCGCCGGCCGGCGGGGGCGGCGGCGGGGGCGGCGGCGCCGTGGGGGCGGGCGGAGGAGCCGGAGCCTGAGCGGCAGGTGGGGGTGGCGGCGGGGGCGCGGGGGGCGGTGCCGGAGCAGGGGCCGGTGCCGGGCCTGGGCCGGGCCGGGCTGCCGGAGCCGGCCGCACGGCGGGCTCCGGATCGGGCTCGGTCTCCCAGCTCGGTTCGGGGATCGGCGTGGGCTCCTCGACCTCAGCCTCGGGACGGCGCCAGCGATCGGCTTCGGGTTCGCTGTAGCCCTGATCCCGGGGCTTGGGAGCGGGCTTGGACTTCGCCGCTGGCTTCTTGAAGGTGCCCGTCAGCACCGGCTTCGGGGGGAACTGCTCCACCGGCATGCCCTTGGTCACCGCCTCCATGAAGCGCCGCCACGCGTAGGTGGCCACCACGCTGCTGCTGCCCGTCTTGCGGTTGGTGTCGTAGCCCAGCCACACCGCGGTGGTGAGCTGAGGGATCGAGCCCACGAACCAGAGGTCGCGGGCGCCCTCGGAGGTGCCGGTCTTGCCGGCCACGGGCCGGTCCGGCAGAGCCGCCCCGGCGCCTGTGCCGCTCTTCACCGCCTGCTGCAGCATCCACTGCACCGCGTCGGCCACTTCGCTGCGCACCGCCCGGCGCCCCTTGTCGCCATCCACCCGCCGGCTCCAGAGCAGCTCGCCGTCGGGTCCGTAGATCTCCTCGAACGGGGTGGGCTTGACGAACACCCCCCGGTTGTTGATCGCGGCATAGGCCGCCGTCAGGTCCAGCATGTACTGCTCGTTCGCCCCGAGCACCATCGAGGGATACTCGCCGATGTCCCCCACCATTCCCAGGGTCTTGGCGGTCTCGATCACCTTCGGGTAGCCCACCTTCTCGGCCAGGTCCACCGAGGCGGCGTTCAGGGAGCGGGTGATCGCACTGGTGATCGAGATGGTGCTTCTCCCTGCCGCACCCTTGATGCAGAAGCGCTTCGGCGGCCAGCCGTCGAGGATGCAGCGCTCCTTGTTGTCCACCGTGTCCTCGGGCTTGAGCCCGGCGTCGATGGCGGCGGTGTAGGTGAACAGCTTGAAGGTGGAGCCCGGCGAGCGCATCGCCAGGGTGGCGCGGTTGAACTGGCTCTGGTTGAAGTCCTTGCCGCCCACCATCGCCCGCACCAGACCGGTGCCGGGCTCCATCGCCACCAGGGCACCCTCCATGGAGCCCGTGGCGTAGGTGCGGATCGTCTTCTCGGCTTCCTCCTGCCAGGTGAGATTGATGCTGCTGCGCACGGTGAGCCCGCCCACCTCGAGCTGCTCCTTGCTGAGCACGGTGGCCAGCTCCTGCTGCACCCAGCTGCCGAAGAAGGGAGCCCGGCTCTCCCAGAACTTGGGATCGGCCGGCTTCAGCCCCAACGGAGCAGCCTCCGCCTCGATCTGCTGGGCGGCGGTGATGAAGCCCGCCTCCTGCATGCGCCGCAGCACGATCCGGCGGCGCTGCAGGGCCAGCTCCGGATTCACCAGCGGTGAATACACCGACGGTGCGGGGGGCAGGCCGGCGATCATCGCCGCCTCAGGCAGCGTGAGTTGCTCGGGTGTCTTGGAGAAGTAGATCCAGGCGGCGTCGGCGACTCCGTAGGCACTGGAGCCCAGATACACCAGATTCAGGTACTCGGTGAGGATCTGGCGCTTGCTCAGCTGGCGCTCGAGCTTGCCGGCCAGCGCCGCTTCCTTCACCTTGCGGATGAGGGTGCGGTCCTGGCTCAGGAACACGATCCGGGCCAGCTGCTGGGTGATCGTGCTGGCTCCCTCCTCCACCGAGCCCCGCGAGATGTTGCGGATGGCGGCCCGCATGATGCCCTGCAGGTCCACGCCGTCATGGCGGTAGAAGCGGCGGTCCTCGGCGGCGATGAACGCCTTCTCCACCAGCGGGGGCACGGCACCGCTGCTGAGCTTCTCCCGCGACACCGGACCCAGCTTCTGCACCACCTGGCCGTCCGCCGAGAGAATGGTGAGGGTGCCGGGGCGGTTGTAGTGGCTGATGCCGCTGGCATCCGGAAGCAGGGCGTCGAATCCGCCCACCACGCTCGACTGAACCACCGCCACGCCGCCGCCTAGCACGGCGGCCGCCACCGCGGTGACCACCAGCCGCCGGCCATCCCTGCGCCGGCCGGCGGCGGCGACGGTGGCGGGAGCCGGGATGGTGCGGGTCACCTCAGGTCACCAGAGCGCTGTGGCCGATGGCCAGGGCCGTCACCAGCATGCCCAGCACCAGAAACGGCTGGGCGCTGGCCTGGTATTTCACATCGAAGGCCACCGGATCGCGCAGCAGCCAGATGTCCTGAAAGGTGATCTGGGGAATGATCAGCAGCACCAGCAGCACGGCAGCGAAATGCTGCCCGATCGCGATCAGCACGGCAACCATGGCCAGCTGGAAGATGTCGATCATGCCGGCGCTGATCCAGCTGGCCTTCTCGATGCCGAACACCACCGGCAGGCTCTGCAATCCCAGCGCCCGGTCGCCCTCCACGCTCTTGAAGTCGTTCACCACGGCAATCCCGAGCCCGGCCAGCGAGTAGGCCAGGGTGAGGATCGCCGTGGCCCAGGTGAGCTGCCCGAACAGCGCCTGGCCGGCCCACCAGGGCAGGGCGATGTAGCTGGCGCCGAGGGCGTAGTTGCCGAGCCAGCCGTTCTGCTTGAGCTTCAGCGGCGGAGCCGAATAGATGAAGCTCACCAGCGAGCCGCCCAGGGCCAGCAGCAGCATCACCGGGGTGCTGTGGCCCGCCCAGCGATCGAGGCCCCAGGCCACACCCAGCCCCGCCAGCAGCAGGATCCAGATCTGGGCCTTCACCTGTCCGAGCGGGATCGCCCCTGAGGGGATCGGCCGGTAGGGCTCGTTGATCGCGTCGATCTCGCGGTCGTAGTAGTCGTTGATCGTCTGCGTGTAGCCGGCCAGCAGCGGCCCGCTCATCAGCATGCAGGCGATCGAGGCGCCCACCTCCGGCAGGGTCCAGTGGAAGTTGCCGGATGCGGCGGCGCCGCACACCACGCCCCAGATCAGCGGGATCCAGGTGACCGGCTTCATCAGCTGAAGCCGGATCCGCCAGATGTTGTCGCTGCCGGCGGCACCCTTCATGCCCAGCAGCTGTCGGGCCGCTGAGCCGCTGCTGGCTTCGGGGTTGGGACTGTTGGTCAAGACCGTTGGCGCTGGGGGCTCAGGCGGGACTGATCTCGTCGTCGAAGAACCAGGCGGTCTGGCCGCCGGCCAGTTCCACCACCACGCCGATCCCCTGGCCGTCCACGGTGCGGAAGCCCTTCACGGTGCCGCTCGGGTCGCTGCGGAGCGCATCCACCAGATCGGCGGGGATGCGATCGCGCACGCGGGCGACACGCACGCGGGAGCCGACGTTGATGGTGGCAGCCTGGGCCATGGGCTCGCGGCGCGGTTCAAAAGTGGCGCAACCCTACCAGTGCTGCAGGCCAGAGCCGCTGCCGCCGCGGCTCCACAGGTTTCCCTGTCCGTAGGCTCCGCTGATGGTTGCCAAGCGGATCATCCCCTGTCTCGACGTGGCCGAGGGCCGGGTGGTGAAGGGCGTGAACTTCGTGGGCCTCCGCGATGCCGGCGATCCGGTGGAGCTGGCCTGCCGCTACAGCGCCTCCGGCGCCGACGAGCTCGTGTTTCTGGACATCGCCGCCAGCCACCAGGGCCGCGCCACCTTGGTGGACCTGGTGCAGCGCACGGCCGAGGCCGTGACGATCCCGTTCACGGTGGGCGGCGGCATCAGCGGCGTGGAGGGGATCACCGAGCTGCTGCGCGCCGGTGCCGACAAGGTGAGCCTCAACTCTTCCGCCGTGCGCGACCCGGAGCTGGTGGCCCGGGGCGCCGAACGCTTCGGCTGCCAGTGCATCGTGGTGGCGATCGACGCCCGCCGCCGGGAGACCGGCGGCTGGGACGTGTACGTGAAGGGAGGCCGCGAGAACACGGGGCTCGATGCGGTGGCCTGGGCCCGGCGGGTGGTGGGGCTCGGTGCCGGCGAGATCCTGCTCACCTCGATGGATGGCGACGGCACCCAGGCGGGTTACGACCTGGAGCTCACCCGGGCGGTGGCCGACGCGGTGGAGGTGCCGGTGATCGCCTCCGGCGGGGCGGGCTGCATCGATCACATCGCCGCTGCCCTCGACGCCGGGCCCCAGGGAGGTCATGCCTCCGCGGCGCTGCTGGCTTCCCTGCTCCACGACGGGGTGCTCACGGTGGAGGCGATCAAGACCGACCTGCTGGGCCGCGGCCTGCCCATCCGCCCGCCCGAGGCACCCTCAACCAGCGGGCCGGAGGCCACGCTGCGGTGAGATGCCGCGTTGCAATGCCGCACTGAGCTGTTGCGGCACCGTTTAGGCCTCTCATCTTTGCTCACAGGTCGTTACTTGCCTTTACATTGGTAACCAGCCGTTTCCCAAGCCATCCCCCTTTCTGTGGCACCTCTGCAACAGCCTCTGCTCACCGGTCTCGCCCTGCTGCTGGTGGCCGCGGTGATCGCCCTGGTGGCCTGGGCTCTGCAGCTGATGCAGGCCGCCACCGACCGTCAGGAGTTCTCGCTGATGCTGGCGGGCTGCATGGTGTGCTGCTCCGCCGTGGGCCTGGCCACGGTGATGGTGATCACGCTCACCGGTCCGCGGCCGCTGCTGGCTGGTGCTCCGCCCCTCGAGGCCGGGGTGAGTCTCGATGCGGTGTTCCTGCCCGATTCCCTGCTCTGGCCAGACGCCCCGCTGCTCAGTCCTGATGCCGACCTTCCGGCCCGGTGACCCGGCCGCGGTCAACGATCTGTTCGAGCAGATCGCGCCTCGCTACGACCGCCTCAACGATCTGCTCAGCCTCGGCCTGCACCGGATCTGGAAACGGCAGGCGATCGCCTGGCTGGCCCCTGCTCCCGGCCAGCGGCTGCTCGATCTCTGCTGCGGCACCGGTGATCTAGCCATGCTGATGGCGGTGCGGGTGCGTCCCGGCGGCACGGTGCTGGGGGTCGACCGCGCCGCGGCACCCCTGCGGCTGGCCCGCCAGCGGGCCGCACGCCAGCCCTGGCTGCCGCTGCAGTGGCTCCAGGCCGACGCCCTGGCCACCGGGCTTGCCGATGCCTCCGTGGATGGCGCGGTGATGGCCTACGGCCTGCGCAACCTGGCCGATCCCGCCGCCGGCCTGGCGGAACTGCGCCGCCTGCTGCGACCGGGTGGCCGGGCGGCGGTGCTGGATTTCAACCGTTCCGACAGCACCGGCGCCGCCGGCCGCCGCACCGCCGCCCTGCAGCGCCTGCTGCTGCGCCGCCTCGTGGTGCCCGTGGCGGCCGGGGCCGGCCTGAAGGAGCACTACGCCTACCTGGAGGAGAGCCTCGAACGCTTCCCCACCGGCGCCGGGCAGGAAGCGCTGGCCCGCGCCGCCGGTTTCGCCGTCGCCCGCCACCGCCCGCTGGCCGGCGGGCTCATGGGCCTGCTGCAGCTGCAGGCACCCTGCGGGACACAGCGGGCGACACAATGACCGCCAGCCGGTCGGCCTTCGTGCACTTCCAGGACATCATCGCCACCCTGAACCGCTTCTGGGCCGAGCAGGGCTGCCTGATCCTGCAGCCCTACGACACCGAGAAGGGCGCCGGCACGATGAGTCCGCACACGGTGCTGCGGGCGATCGGCCCGGAGCCCTGGGCCGTGGCCTATGCCGAACCCTGCCGCCGCCCCACCGACGGCCGCTACGGCGACAACCCCAACCGCGCCCAGCACTACTTCCAGTACCAGGTGCTGATCAAGCCGTCGCCCGACGGCATCCAGGAGACCTACCTGGCCTCCCTCGAGGCCCTCGGCATCCGCCAGGCCGACCACGACATCCGCTTCGTGGAGGACAACTGGGAGTCGCCCACCCTCGGCGCCTGGGGCGTGGGCTGGGAGGTGTGGCTCGACGGCATGGAGGTGACCCAGTTCACCTATTTCCAGCAGTGCGGCGGCATCGACTGCCGGCCCGTGTCGATCGAGATCACCTACGGCCTGGAGCGCCTGGCGATGTATCTCCAGGACGTGGAGAGCATCTGGGATCTCAGCTGGAATGGCGAGCGCTCCTACGGCGAGATCTGGCTGCCGTTCGAGAAGGGGCAGTGCACCTACAACTTCGAGGCCTCCAACCCGGAGCGGCTGCAGCAGCTGTTCGCGATCTACGAGGCCGAGGCGGCCGATCTGGTGGCGCGCAAGCTGCCTGCCCCGGCCCTGGATTTCGTGCTCAAGTGCAGCCACACCTTCAACCTGCTGGAGGCCCGCGGCGTGATCTCGGTCACCGAGCGCACCGCCACCATCGGCCGCATCCGCACATTGGCGCGCCAGGTGGCCGAGGCCTGGCTGGCCGAGCGCGAGGCTCTGGGCTTCCCGCTGCTGGCGCCCTGAAGGCGCCCTGATGAGCCTCCCCACCCATGTTGTTGATTCCAGAGCGCAAGGCCCTGTTCCTGCACATCCCAAAGACCGGTGGGAAGACGATCGAGAGCCTGCTGGGGTACCCGCACCGGCACAGCCATCATTCCAAGCGTGGCCTGCCTGTGGACTGGCAGCAGTGGTTCCGGTTCACGTTCGTGCGCCACCCGGTGGACCGCTTCGTCAGTGCCTGCAACTACTGGGTCGACATGGCGCAGCGGCATGAGCGGCTGTACAGGCAGCTCGGCGATCCCTCGCCAATGGTCCGCCTGCGGCTGTGGCTGCTGGATGACGCTCCCAGTCTTGCGGACGTGGTGGACCGGCTGCGGTCGAACGGCGCCTACAAAACGATTTCCGCGTTCGCTCCACAGATGAGGCGTCTGAAGGCCATTCAGCCCCAGTTCATCGGTCGCTTCGAGCGTTTCCAGCAGGATGCGAATACGCTGCTGACGCTGCTTGATTCCAGTCAGCGGCTGCAGCCCACCCTCCCCCACTTGAACCGGTCGCAGAAGCACTACCGGATCGAACAACTGGATCGCCAAAGCCTCAAACGTCTGGCTCGGATCTACCGGTGTGATTTCCTTCGCCTCGGCTACAAGCCAGGTGCCATCCCCTGAGGTTCAGCTCGTGTCCATGCACTGGCAAGCCTGATGACAGCATCAAGGCACCGCCGTTTCCCCCGACAGACGGTGCTGCTGGCGGTTGTGCTGCTGGGCACGTTTCAGCTCGGCCGCCTGAGCGAGCGGGCCTACTGGCCCTGCCGGCTGCGGCCGGTGGCCTCCCTGGTGGCGCCGCTGCTGGGCCAGGAGCTGCCCAGCGCCGAGCTCTGCGACCTGCTGCTGCGGCTCCCCCGTCTCTGATTCCCAGCACCGATCCACCCCGGTGATCCCCGCCACCGATCTCCGAGCCGTGGGGCAACCCTGAGCTGCGGATTCAGCGTGAACGTCGGCCATGGGCGGGCGCGGGCTCAGGGGACTGATCTGGGGGTTATTGCTGGGCGTGGTGCTGCTGCGTGCCGTGCTCGTCTCCCTGGAGCCGCTCACGCCGGCCCCGGGCGATCCCGTCCTGCGGCTCGTTGAGCGCGGCACGTCGCAGGCGGTGCGCCTGGTGGGCACCCTGATGGCCGATCCCAGAAGCCCGGGCGGGAGTGGAGGCGACGGGAGTGACCGCTGCAGCGCCCTGCTGCAGCTGCCGGTGGGCCGCAGCGAGCTTCAGTTCAGCCCCTGCCCCACGCCGGCGCTGCAGCAGGGTTGGCGGCTGGCGGTGGAGGGCCGGCTGCGGCGGCCCCGGCCGGCGCCCCATCCGCTGCTGGCCGGTCCGGCCGAACGGCTGGCGCGCCATCAGGCCGCCAGCCAGCTGCAGGTGGAGCGCTTCGAGGTGCTGGCCCGCCCCGCCACGCCGGTGGCCGACCTGCGCCGCCGCCTGGCGCAGATCCTGATGGAGCGCGCCGGTCCCGAACGGGGCGGTGTGCTGGCGGCTCTGGTGCTGGGCAGCGCCGTGGTGCCGGTGCCGGCCGAGGTGCGGGAGGCGTTCCGCGCTTCGGGCCTCTCGCATGCCCTGGCCGCCTCCGGCTTTCACCTGAGCGTGCTGCTGGGGGCTGTGCTGCCCCTGGCCCGGCGGCTGCCGCGCACCCCCCGGCTGCTGCTGGCCAGCGGGGCGATGGGGCTGTTCGTGCTGCTGGCCGGCCCCCAGCCCTCGGTGCTGCGGGCGGTGTTGATGGCGGCGATGGCGCTTCTGGCACTGGAGTGCGGGCAGCGAGGCCGGCCGCTGGCGATCCTGCTGGCCAGCGCCCTGCTGCTGCTTCTGATCTGGCCCCGGTGGCTGGTGGACGTGGGCTTCCAGCTGAGCGTGGTGGCCACGGCGGCGCTGGTGGTGAGTTCAGGCCCGATGGAGAGGGCGCTGAGGCGCCGCTTGCCGGGCTGGTGCGGCTGGCTGGCGGCTGCCACCGCCGTGCCCCTGGCCGCCTCTGTCTGGACCCTGCCCCTGCAGTTGCACCACTTCGGCGTGGTGCCGCTTTTCTCCCTGCCCGCGAATCTGCTGGCGGCGCCGCTGCTCTCGCCCCTCACCCTGGGGGCGATGCTGCTGGCCCTGCTGGGCCTGATGGCACCGCCGTTGGTGGGTCCGGTGCTGGTGCCGCTGGCTGGTCTGGCGGAACTGCTGCTGGCGATCGCGCGCGGGGTCGCCCGCCTGCCGATGGCCCAGTGGCAGCTGGGTCGCCCTGTCCCATGGCTGGTGCTGCTGCTGTCCCTGGGGGTGCTGGGCCTGGCGGTCCCCGGCCTGGCGCGCCGCTGGCGCCGGCTGGCACTGGCCCTGATCACGGCGGCGGCAGTGGGGCATCTGGGCCTGCTCCGGGCCGACCAGCTGCTGCTGGTGCACCAGGGCCAGCGGGATCTGCTGCTGGCCCGCCACCAGGGCCGTGCGGCGCTGGTGGCCCTTCAGGCCGACGGCTTCAGCTGCCACCAGGCCGGCCAGCTGGCCCGGGGGCTGGGAATCGGGCGCTTCGACTGGGCCCTGTTGCTCGATCCGTTGCCGCCGGAGCCTGGCGGCTGCTGGCAGGAGCGGGCCGGCCTGGTGCTGGCCAGCGCCGATGGCAGCCCGCCGCTGCAGCCCGGTCAGCACCTGAGGAGTCCGGGCCTTGGCGCCGAGGCCATCACCATGGCCAGCCGTGGGGTGCGGCTGCAGGTGGGGCGGCGCCGCTGGCTGCTGCTGCCGGATGTGCAGGACCTCTGGGCCTGGCGGGATCAGCAGCCGGTGGGCGCAGCGGCCCGTGCAGGGGGCAGCCGCGGGGCGTCGTTGGACGGACTGTGGCTCGGCTTCCGCCCCGGTCCCCGTGAGCGCCGTTGGTTGGTGGCCCATGCGCCCCCACGGGTGTGGCTGAGCGGGGATCCGATCACGCAGCGACCACCGGGCTGGCGTGCCAGCGGCCGCAGCGGCTCGCTG
>JALOOQ010000048.1 GCA_025454305.1 Cyanobium sp. Prado107 | reverse complement strand
ACGCCTACCGGCCGGTGCTGGGCCGCCAGGGCCGCAACACCACCCGGGAGCACAGGCTGGTGCTGGCGCTGTGGGGGCGGCTCCTGGCTGAGCGCCAGCAGGCACCCGTGCCCCAGGCCCTGGTGGTGGCGGGTGCCGGCCGGGGACTCCAACGCGAGCGGCTGACGCTCTCAGGCGGCCTGCAGGCCCAGCTCGATGAGGCCGTCACCAAGCTGGCCGTGGATCTGGGCCGCCGGGAGGCGCCGCCGCTGGTGGCCGACCGCAAGAAGTGCGTGCTCTGCGGCTGGCGGGGGCTCTGCGACCAGGAGGCCCGTCGCGACGGCCATCTCAGTGAGGTGAGTGGGATCGGCGGCAAACGGCGCGAGATGCTGCTGGATCAGGGGATCGGCAGCCTGCCGCAGCTGGCCGCCACCGATCCACAGCAGCTGGCCGAGGCCCTGGCGGTGCATGGCGATCAGCACCGCGACATCGCCGCCGCCCTGGTGGCCCAGGCGCGGGTGCAGGCCAGCGGCCGGCCCGAGCGCCTGTCCCCGGCGGGGCCGGGGCCTCTGCCCGAGCTGGACGCGGCGCCCGGCGTGCTCCTCTACGACATCGAGTCGGATCCCGACGCCCGCGACGACTTCCTCCATGGCTTCGTGGTAGTGCGCCGTGCCGCCGGCGGTGCCTGGCCCCGCCTGCCCCAGCCCGGCGAGAACTGGCCCTACCACCCCCTGCTGGCACTGCAGGAACACGGCGAGGAGCGCCTCTGGCGACGGCTGCGCCGCTACCTGGCCCGCTACCCCGGCTGGCCGCTGCTCCACTACGGCGAAACCGAGGCGATCGCCCTGCTGCGTCTGGCTCGCCGCCAGGGAGCTGACGAGACTGAAGTCGCTGCCTTGAAGAACAGGCTGCTGGACGTGCACGACCGGGTGCGCCGGCACTGGCGTCTGCCGGTGAACAGCTACGGGCTCAAGGCGGTGGCCGGCTGGCTGGGCTTCCGCTGGGGTCAGACCGGTGTGGACGGAGCCCGCTGCCTGCTCTGGTGGCGCCAGTGGCGCCGCGACGGCGGCGCCCGGCGGCTGCAGCGGATCTTCATCTACAACCGCGACGACAACCTGGCCACCTGGGCCGTGGTGGGGTGGCTGCTGGATCAGGAGGCCTGAGCTGTCGGCTCCGCCCCCGCCCCCACCGGGGGCATCACGAAGCCGTCCGGAGCCGACAGCTGCAGCAGGGGAGCCGCGCGGCCGCTGCCGGCCTGCAGCTGCGGCAGTCCCAGAGCCCGCCGGCGCACCAGAGCCAGGCCGATGCGGTCGCCGTTGCCGAGCTCCAGAACGGTGCTGATCACCCCCAGACGCGCCCCGGTCCCTGCCGTGGCGTCGCCGCTGGCCGTCCCCTCCGCCTGGCTCTCCTGCAGCACCTGGCCCACCTCCGGCCCAGGCACGCCGACTTCGGCCTGCCAGTGCCAGCGGCGCAGCAGCTGCTTGACGCCGTCGTAGGTGGCCAGCTTGGCCAGGGTCTCCTGGCCCACATAGCAGCCCTTGCGCAGGCTGACGCGATCGGCCAGGCCGAGCTCGAAGGGGTTGTGATCGGCGTTGATCTCGCCCGGCACCGCCGGCACACCGCCCTGGATGCGCCAGCGTTCCGCCTCCCTTGCACCCAGGGGCGTGCGCCCGGCCCAGGCGGCCGGCAGGGGTGTGTCGGACGCCAGCAGCAGCGCCCGCCCCAGCCGGCCCTGCCCGAGCTGCCAGCCGCCGCCGCTCTCCAGGTCCTGCCAGCGGCCCGCTTCCGCGGTCTCCAGCTGCTCGGTCTCGCCCGGCACCGGCTCCACCAGCCAGCCGGGCTGCGGCGCCAGCAGCCGCACCCGGTCGGCCGGAAACAGCACCCGGTCGAGGGCCTGGTGCACCTGGGCTCCGTCACCGGCGGTGACCGCCAGCCAGGCCCCGTCGGCATCCACCACCACCTCGGCCAGGGCCCGCAGCCGGGCGGTGGGGGTGATGCAGCAGGTGGGGATCCACTGCCCCGGCCGGGCCCCTTCGATGGCGGCGCTGGTCTGGCCGTGCAGCACGCGCAGGGCATCGCTGCCCTCCAGCCGGATCAGGGACGCCGGTCGCCGGCTCAGGGAGGGGCCTGCGGGCCGCCAGTTCCAGGGGGCGCTCATCAGCGGCTCTCCGCCAGGGCCGCGCTGCGGGCGGCCACCTCGTCCAGCCGGAACAGGCTGCGCAGCTCCAGTCCGGCGGCCGTCATCGCCTCCAGGCCGCCCTCCTGCCGGTCCACGATCGTCACCACCCGGTTCACCCGGTAGCCGGCCTCGCGCAGCTGGGCCACCGCCTCCAGCGACGAGCCGCCGCTGGTCACCACGTCCTCCAGGACGGTGACGGTGCTCCCGGCCGGAGGCAGGGGGCCCTCCAGCCAGGCGCCGGTGCCGTGGCCCTTGGCCTGCTTGCGCACGATCAGGGCCGCCAGGGGTCGGCCGTCGAGCGCGGCCCGCATCGCCACCGCGCTCACCAGGGGATCGGCGCCCAGGGTGAGGCCGGCCACGGCGGCCGCGCCGGCCTCCACCTCCCTCAGCAGCAGCGCTCCCAGCAGCACCAGCCCCTCACCGCTGAGGCTCACCGGTTTGCAGTTGACGTAGTGGGGGCTGGTGCGTCCCGAGGCCAGGGTGAAGGTGCCATGGCGGTAGGCCCGGCCGGCCAGCAGCTCCAGCAGCCGCTGCCGCACTGCCGCGGGATCGGTCGGCAGATTGAGCCGGGACTGAGACTCCAGAGACGGCACTGGTGGATCGGCGTTGGATTGCCTAGTTTGGGTGTGGAAGCTTCCGCTCCGGCGGGCGTTCTACGCGTTCACCCGTCCCACGCGTTCATCCGTCACCCAGCAGCCCTGGAGGTCCCGGTCATGTCGCTCCCACCGCGTGAGGCCTTCCTAGCTCTCAGCCCCCGCCAGGCGAGCCACGGGCAGTACGGCCGGATTTCCGCCGTGGGTGCTCTGACCCTGACTCCGCTGATCGCTGCCCCCCTGCTCGCCACGGCCTGGTCCATGCCGGCGCAGGCCGGTCCCGTGGTCTGCACCACCACGCTGGAGGCGCCAGCACCGTCCGCCACGGGAGCCGCTCCCGCGGCGCCGGTGGAGGTCACCCGCTGCGGCACCGTCCAGACCGTTCCCCAGCTCGTGGAACAGCGGTTCTTCAGCTATACAGCCCCCTTCGCCCGCGGTGTCAGCCTCACCAATCAGATCACCGATCTCTTCGGCATCGCCATGGGTGGCATGGAAGGCAACCGGGTGATGGGCTTCGGCTTCACCGATCAGACCATCGTCTGGGACGGCAGCGCCGTGGAGAACACCACCAACTTCCTGCTCGATCAGCAGGCTGATCCCATGCCGCTGCGCACCGGTGACGTCTCCAGTGGTTTTTCCGGAAGCCTCAGCGGTGCCGGCGAGCCCGTGCGTGTGCAACCGGTGTCCCAGAGTGCTCCGCAGTCGTTCTCCATGCAGGGCGGCGAGGCCAGTTGGTCCGCTCCCGTGCGCGGTCTCTGGTGAGACCGCCGGCGCGTCCTCCGCTGCCGGGGGTCTAGCAATCTGGTGAATGCAGCGGACTCATAATCCGCCGAAGGCGAGTTCGATCCTCGCGACCCCCATGACCCCGTCGACGCAGCGCCAGATGCAGCGACAACCGCCGCCCTGCCGCCCAGAGACGGTTCCAGCACTGTGTTCCTGATTCTGGCTCTGGCGGCCCTGGTCGCCCTGCGCGCCTTCTTCTCGGCCGGCGAAGCATCCCTGATGCAGTTGCGGCCCAGCCGGGTGAACCAGCTGGTGGAGGCCGGCGAGCCAGGCGCCGCTGCCGTCGCCAAGCTGCAGCGCCGCCTGCGCCGGGCGCTGGTCGCCACCCAGCTCGGCTCGGTGCTGGCCCTGGTGGCCTTCGGCTGGGCCGGTCGCGGCCTGGCCGAGCGGCTGGCTCAGCCGGCCTCCACCGCGCTGGCCCGCCTGCCCGAGGCCTGGCTCGATCTGGGGGTGTTTCTGCTGATGGCGCTGCTGGCCACCCTGTTCGGGGGCCTGGCGCCCAAGGCCTGGGTGCTGCACAGCCCCGAGCACGCCGCCCTGCGCCTGGGGCCGCTGCTCGATGCCCTCAGCAGCAGCCTGGCGCCCCTTCTGGGCCTGGTGGAGCGACTCGGTGGACTGCTGCTGCGGCTGCTGGGCCTGCCCCGCAACTGGGATGATCTGGTGCCGGTGCTGTCGGCCGGGGAGCTGGAGACGCTGATCGAAACCGGCAGCGTCACCGGCCTGATGCCCGATGAGCGCAACATCCTCGAGGGCGTGTTCTCGCTGCGCGACACCCGGGTGAGGGAGGTGATGGTGCCCCGCGCCGGCATGGTCACCCTGTCCCTGGATGTCACCTTCGCGGAGCTGATGCGGGCGGTGCATGACACCGCCCACGCCCGCTTTCCCGTGATCGGCCGCTCCCTCGATGACGTGCGCGGCCTGCTCGACCTGCGCCACCTGGCCGATCCCATAGCCCGGGGGCTGCTGCAACCCGATTCCCCCCTGGCCCCCTACATCCGGCCGGTGGCACGCGTGCAGGAGAGCAGCTCGCTGGCGGAACTGCTGCCGCTCATCCGCAGCGGCCAGCCCCTGCTGGTGGTGGTGGATGAGCACGGGGGCACCGAGGGCCTCGTCACCGTGGCAGACCTCACCGGCGAGATCGTCGGTGAGGAGGAGAACCCGCTGGAGCCCGATGACGGGCTGATCGGCCTGGACGAGGGCTGCTGGTCGGCGGCCGGGGAGCTGGAGATCTTCGAGCTCAACCGCCATTTGCCGCTGGCGCTTCCCGAGGCGGAGGGCCATCACACCCTGGCCGGCTTCCTGCTCGAGCGGCTGCAGCACATCCCCTCCCCCGGAGAGGGCCTGCGCTGGAAGGGCTACCAGTTTCAGATCCTGGCCATGGATGGTCCGCGCATCGAACGGGTGCGGATCGAGCGGCCGATCGAACCCGTCGTGGTCGATGCCCAGAGCGGCGATGGCGGGTCTCAGGCGTGAGATCCGCAGGCAGGCGCGCGCCTGCCTTCCGGGTGCACGCATCGCCGATAATCGGCTCATTCGAAAGCCGCTGGTGGGGGTGGCCGACCCGGACCGGGGACGCGGTCAGCTGGCCACCCAGCAGTTCGGCTGTGCCTGGCATCCCTCCTACGAGCCGTTGCTGGAGGAGGTCGACGCGGTGTGCATCGCCGTGCCGACCCTGCTGCACCACCCGGTGGGGCTGGCCTGTCTGCGGGCGGGCAAGCACGTGCTGATCGAGAAGCCGATCGCCGCCAGCCAGGAGGAGGCCGCCGCGCTGATCGGTGCCGCCGAGCGGGCCGGGGTGCTGCTGCAGGTGGGACACATCGAGCGCTTCAACCCCGCCTTCCGCGAGCTGCTCAAGGTGGTGGCCAACGAGGAGGTGGTGGTGCTGGAGGCCCGCCGTCACAGCCCCAATCCCGAGCGCGCCAACGACGTGTCGGTGGTGCTTGACCTGATGATCCACGACATCGACCTGGTGCTGGAGCTGGCCGGTGCTCCCGTGCTGCGCGTGGCCGCGGCGGGGGGGCGCAGCGCCGAGGGGCCGATCGACTACGTGAACGCCACCCTGGCCTTCGCCAATGGCGTGGTGGCCAGTCTCACGGCCAGCAAGATGGCCCACCGCAAGATCCGCAGCCTCAGCGCCCACTGCCGCGCCAGCCTGGTGGAGACCGACTTCCTCAACCGCACCCTGCACATCCACCGCCGTTCCCACCAGTCGGTGAGCGCCGATCACGGCGAGCTCGTGTACCGCTCCGACGGTCTGGTGGAGGAGGTCAGCACCACCTCGATCGAGCCGCTCTATGCCGAGCTGGAGCACTTTCTGGCCTGTGTGCGCGGCAACGAGTCACCGGCGGTGGACGGCCTGCAGGCCTCCCGGGCGCTGCTGCTGGCCGACCTGATCGAGCAGTGCGTGGAGCAGCCCAATCTGTGCATGAGCCTGGAGCAGCCGATCTGACTCAGCTGCCGCTGAGCTCCCGCAGCGCCTGCAGTTGCCAGCGCCGGCAGGCCGCCGGCGAGGCGCGGTAGAAGCGGTCCCAGGCGGCCGCCTTGTGCCCGCTGTACTCCTCCGCCGGCACGTCCGGGTGCGTGCTCTGCCAGCCCACGCGCACGGCATGGCCGATCACCACGTCGAGGGCCAGGTCATCGTCGAAGCGCACCTGGGGGTTGGCTTCCACGAAGGCCATCAGCGTCATCAGGGTTTCCGTGCAGAGCTGCCGGTACTCGGACGCTTCGATCTTGCTGAGCAGGTGCTCCACCAGCGAGGCGAAGTTGCGCTCCCCCGGGGTCTTCTCGCTCAGCAGGGGTTCACTGGCCAGGCGGTTGCGCTTCTCCAGCTTGTCGCCGATGACGATGCCGCGGCAGTGGTGCAGCAGCTCCCACACGCCGGCGTAGAAGTCGCGCGGCACCCGTCCCAGGGCGCCCAGACGCATGCGGTGCTGCAGCCAGCACTCGCCGCCGGGCAGCTCGTCCAGGGGGTCGGGCACGGTCCAGCGCACCCGCCCGCTCACGTGCAGCTGCTCCTTGCGCTGCAGGGCGGCGCGGGCATGGTCGGCATCGAGCAGCACCGCCCGCAGGCGCCTGCGGATCGCGTGGGGGGGCTGATGGCAGAGGCTCTCGAAAGCATCGATCGGGCTCAGATCGGCCTCCTGGGCCAGCTCGCTGGTGAGCAGCAGCAGCAGCTGGCCCAGCTGCAGGGTGAGGCTGCCGCTGAGCAGGCTCGGCTCATGGCGGGCCAGGCCATCGAGGGCCAGCAGGAGTTCCTGCTGCAGCATCCATTCGCGCCCGTCCTCGCCGCTGAAGCGGCGGATCATGGCCGCGATCACACCGCCGGTCTGAGGGGTGGTGATCAGGGAATCGGCGGTGTAGTTGCGTCCCACCACCACCTGTTTCTGGCGGGCCAGCAGGTCGGTGATGGCGTCCTCCAGCTGGGGATGCACCAGTTCCAGCCGGGCGGCCATGCGCCGCACCACATCCCAGTCGCCCTCCCCCAGCGCCCGGCGGTACACCTCCTCGGCCAGGGTGCGCAGGGCCACCGACTGACCATCCGGCCCCTGCAGCCGCGCGTCAACGCCGAGACGGCGGCCCAGCTGCTCGAGCACCTCGCCCTGTTCCTCCAGGGAGGTGCTGCTCCACAGCCGCTCGGCCAGCTCACCGATGCTGAGGTCGTCGCGCTCCAGTTCCCGCTCTTCGGCGGCCGAGAGCGGGGCCTGACGCGTGCTCGCCTGGAGTGGCGTGGCGGCCGAGGCGGGGATCGGGGCCGCCACGGCTTCCGGCGGCAGGTCCACCCAGCTCGCCAGATCCGCCAGCTCCTCCAGCACACCCAGCCGCACCGGCACGCCGTCCACCTGGCCGCAGCGCAGCTGCTCCCCCAGGTTCAGGAACGGTTCGGGATCGGCCCGGAACGCTCCCTCGGGCACCGGGATCAGCAGCACCGGCGCACCGGGACCCGCCCAGTGGCGCTGCAACAGCCGCAGCTCCGCCACCACGCTGTCCACCAGCTGTTCCGGGTCGTCGGCCAGATAGAAGGTGCCCTCCTCCAGCACCGCGGGCAGAAAGGCCAGTCGCTCCGGCTCGCCGGGGCCGAAGACACCGTTGCCACTGATGCCCCCGGCCTCGGCTCCGCCTGGCCGCCGGTAGAGCCGTGCGGTGGCCAGGGTTCGCATCGTGCTCGGCGGATGACCGCTCAGGCCCAGGCGGGGGTTGGCTCCCACCCGGGCCAGACGCCGGGCCAGCTCCTCGGAGGAGGCGATCCGGAATCCCCCCGCCGCCTCTCCCCCACAGCTCGGCAGTCCCCGCTCGTTCAACCGGGCCGAGATCGCGTCGGTGGCCGGCACCAGGGCCACCAGCACCGTCTCGGCGCCGAGGCGGGCAGGCAGACGCCGGCCACAGGGGTCGAGGTCGGCCGGGGTGATCAGGCCCGCCAGCAGCAGGTCGCCCAGCCAGGTGAGGCTCTGGGTCCAGAGCAGGGGCACGTTGGGGTTGGCCACCCGTGGCTGGCTGCCGGGCTGGCGGCGCTCCGCCTCCACCGATTCCTCGGGCACCAGGTAGAGCTCGGGCAGCAGGGCCACGCCGTCCACCATCAGGCTCACGCTCGCCAGCCGCTGGCGCCACTGACGGGCCTCATCCCAGCGTTCCTCGCAGCAGGCCGTCACCAGCTCGTAGGCCCAGAACAGGGGCCATTCGCACTCGATGTGCTGGAACTGGGCCAGTTCCTCCCGTTCGTAGTGCAGGCGGGTGTGGTCCTCGACCACCGTCTGGTGGCCGTCGCGGCGGAAGCGCTTGTAGCCGTAGCCGCCGCTGAGATCGTTGCGGATGCGGGTGCGGGTGCGCGCGGTGAGCTGGGGATCCTCCACGGCCCAGGCCGGGTAGCCGATCACCGACAGACAGGCCGCGTCCACCTCCTTGCTGGCCGACTCCCGCGGCAGCAGGCCCTGCAGCGCCCGCCGCAGCCGCACGATGGCGTCGTGGGGGATCACCAGGCAGTAGCTGCCGTCGCCGTGGGGGCCGTAGAGGTCGAGACCCTCGAGAGCCTCCAGGGCGGCCTTCACCAGCCCGATCGAACTGGCGTTGCGTTCCGGCAGGCCATGGTTGCCCTTGTCCCCCCGCTCCCAGATGCCGTAATCGGCCACCCGGTGGGCCTGGGCCACGTAGTACACCAGGTTCTGGAGGAAGTCGCGCTCATGGCTGGAGCGCACCACCACCAGGCCGGCGCGGGTGAGTTGGGCGAGCTGCAGCAGGAACAGCCCCGTGGCATCGAGCTGCAGATGGCCCCAGCCGTCGTCGGGCACCACAGGATTGCCGGTGGCGGTGTCGAACTTGGCGTGGATCGCGTCCAGCCGGTTGCGGCTGTGCTTGAAGCGTTCCACCTTCGCGGCCTGCCGCAGCATGGCGTTCATCAGCCCGCGCATCAGCTGCAGCACCCGCTGCTCCAGCTCGAAGCTGCGCCGGTTGGGCCCCCGCAGGCGCCGGTGGGCCAGGGCCAGCCCCCACACGCACTGGATCGAATAGACACCGTCACGCACCCAGGCGTCGCCGTAGTTGCCGTGCACGGTGTGGGCCGTGCTGGCCGGCAGCAGACCGCTGATCGGATGCTGCCGCGCCAGCACCACCTGCTCGATCTGGCGATCGAGATCCCGCAACACCGCCCAGGCCTGATCCGGGTCGGCCAGGGCCGTCAGGGGCGGTGCACTGGCCATCTCGGTGAGCGGAGCGGTGTAGGGACGGGGTGAGGGGTGGCCGGGCGGCCCGGGCTGCGGCACAGCCGGCGCCCATAGATTCTCCCCCGCGGCTCCACCTCGTCATGGCAGTACCGGCAACCGATCCGCCAGTGCCGCTGCGCAGCGGGGTGCTGGGTGTGCCGGTGGACGTCTGCGCGGATGTGTTCGAGGCGGCCCTGGCGCTGCGCGACCGGGGTGGTGGCCAGATCGTCACCCTCAACGCCGAGATGACGATGGCGGCGCGGGCCAACCCGGAGCTGGGCCGCGCCATCGCCGCCGCCGATCTGGTGATTCCCGACGGGGCGGGGGTGGTGTGGGCGCTGGGCCGGCAGGGACACCGGGTGCGGCGCAGTCCCGGCATCGAGCTGGCCCGCCGGCTGCTCGAGCATGGCGCCTCCCACCAGTGGCGGCTGGCCCTGGTGGGCGGCTCGCCGGCGGTGATGGAGCGGCTGGTGGCGCGCCTGCGGGCCCAGATCCCGGGGCTGGAGCTGGTGCTCACCGCCCACGGATACCAGCCTGTGGAGGCCTGGTCTGCCCTGGAGGACCGGCTGCTGGCGGCCCGCCCCGACCTGGTGCTGGTGGCCCTGGGGGTGCCGCGCCAGGAAACCTGGATCCACGGCCTGGCAGGCCGCCGCGGCGGCCTGTGGATGGGGGTGGGGGGCAGTTTCGACGTCTGGGCAGGCGTCAAAAAGAGGGCTCCCGCCTGGATGGGAGCCCTGCGCATCGAGTGGTTGTACAGACTCGTTCAGGAGCCCCGCCGCTGGCGACGCATGCTCGCACTGCCGGCCTTCGCCTGGGCGGTGCTCAGAGACCGTTGAGGGGAGGGGGCTGACTCAGCGGAAACCCACCGAGGCCTGCCACACGAAGGCCAGCAGCAGGAAGAAGAGAGGGATGATCGGCAGGATGTCCACGAGCGGAGCGAAGGCCTGGTAGGCCTCGGGCAGCTGGGCCAGGGTCTGCAGGGCGTAGGCGGCCATCCCGGAACTCGATCGACAGGCGTGGACCGGACGCTACCACGTGTGTGCGGCCGGGGAGTCGGGCTCCCAGGGAGCGAAATCCTCCGCAAAACAACCCTCCACGATCGCCCGGGCCATGGCCCGGCTGAAGCGCACCAGATGGGTGATGTTGTGCAGGCTGAGCAGGGTCTTGCCGAGCAGTTCCTGCGCCCGCATCAGGTGGTGCAGGTAGGCGCGGCTGTGGTGCGTGCAGGCGGGACACGGGCAGCTGGCATCCAGGGGGGCGTGATCGTGGCGGAAGCGCGCGTTGCGCAGGTTCCAGCGTTCGCCTCCCACCAGGGCGGTTCCGTGACGACCCAGCCGGGTGGGCAGCACGCAGTCGAACAGGTCGAACCCCTGCGCCACGGCGATGGCCATCTCCCGCAGACTGCCCACTCCCATCAGGTAGTGCGGTCTGTGCTCCGGCAGCAGCGGTCCCACCTGGCGCAGGATCCGGTGCATCTCCGCCACGGGCTCGCCCACGCTCACACCGCCCACGGCGATGCCGGGCAGATCCATGGAGGCCACCACCCGGGCCGATTCCGCCCGCAGCTGCGGGTAGCAGCCTCCCTGCACGATGCCGAAGAGGGCCTGGTCGGCACGGCTGTGGCTGGCGATGCAGCGCTCCAGCCAGCCATGGGTGCGCCGGCAGGCCTCCGCCACCTCGGCCTCGCCGGCCGGGTAGGGGGGGCACTGGTCGAAGGCCATGGCCACATCGGCCCCCAGGGCCATCTGGATCGCCATCGCCCGCTCCGGCGTGAGCTCGATGCGGCGGCCGTCCCGGGGCGAGCGGAAGGTCACCCCCTGATCGTCGATGCGGTTGATGTCCCCCAGACTGAACACCTGGAAACCGCCCGAGTCGGTGAGCAGCGGCCCATCCCAGCCCATGAACCGGTGCAGCCCGCCGGCCTCCGCCACGATCGCCTCGCCGGGCTGCAGGTGCAGGTGATAGGTGTTCGCCAGCACCATGCGGGCGCCGGTGCCGCGCAGCTGATCCGCCGTGACTCCCTTCACCGTGGCCAGGGTGCCCACGGGCATGAAGCCGGGCGTCTCGACGCTGCCGTGCGGGGTGTGGAACAGGCCGCAACGGGCGCGGCTGGCGCCGCAGCGGGCCGTGGTGACGAAGTGGAAGGGCTGCCCGGAGCCGGCCCTTGAATCGCCGCCGTGGGGGGACACGCTGATGGGGCCGCGCCGGAGCTGGCATGACGCTAGGCGCCGACCGTTGCGCTCCCCCGGCTGGCTGCGCGACCTGGCCGGCGCCTGGGTGTTCTATTCGGTGCTGCCGGCCTGGCCCGCCATCGCTCCCCGCTTTGAGCGCATCGCCCGCTTCGCGCCGCTGATCGGCCTGGTGCTCGGGGCTCTGCAGGCGTTGCTCTGGCTGCTGAGCGAGGGCCCGCTGCCGGCGGGGGCGCGGGTGGCGCTGGTGATGGCCGTGGGTCTGGCCCTCAGCGGCGGCCTGCACCACGACGGGGCCCTCGACACCGCAGACGGGCTGGCGGCCGGCCCCCGTGCCCTCGAGGCCATGCAGGACAGCCGGGTCGGAGCCGCGGCGGTGCAGGCGGCGCTGCAGCTGGCCCTGCTGCGGGCCGCCGGTCTCCTCTGCCTGGCCACGGCGGCGGCCTGGGTCGGGGCGCTGGCTCTGGTGTGGACCTGCTTCTGGGGCCGGGTGGCGCCGCTGCTGGCCATGCAGCGTTACCCCTACCTTCGCCAGGCGCCGGCCGCCGCCGGCAGCGCCGGTTTCCATCGCCGCCACTGGCGCGGGCTGCCCAGGGAACTGCTGCCGGCCCTGCTTGCCGGCCTCCTCCTGCTGGCTCTGAGCGCAGCCCTGGCGCCCGGTCAGCCACTGGTGCCGGTGGGCCTGGCGCTGGCGGGCCTGCCGCCGGCCCTGCTGATGCCCTGGTGGCTGGGGCGCCGCCTGGGCGGCCACAGCGGCGACAGCTACGGGGCCTGTGTGGAGTGGAGTGAGGTGCTGGCGCTGCTGGTCACGGGTCTGCTGTGGTGTCTGGCGACGGCAGGCTGAGGCGGAAGGCGTTGCCCCGCTCCGGCAGCGAGGGGTCAACCCGGCTGGGCGAGTCCTCCAGGCGCAGGTCTGCGCCGATCCTGCGGGCCAGCTCCCGCGCAAGCGCCAGCCCCAGTCCTGTGCCGGGCAGCTCGGCGGAGCCCGCTCCCCGCTCTCCTGGCTGGAAGATCCGCTCGCGCTCCGCCTCCGGGATCGGGGTGCCGCCGTCCCACACGGTTAGCTGCCAGGCCTTCTGCGGTGATCCGGCCACATGCAGCCCCACCGGCGCTCCCGGCTGGCTGTAGCGGAAGGCGTTTTCGAACAGATTGGCGAGGATCTCGGCCACGCTGCCGGTGTCGCCCCGCCAGTCGGGAAGCTGTGCCGGCGGATGCCAGCTGCGCGACTGGAGGGTCGCGGTGGCGGCGGCCCGCTGCAGCAGCGGCTGCAGCAGCGGCTCCAGAGGCTGGGGCCGTTCACCGGCGAGGCCGGGGGGCAGCAGCAGCGGTGGGGTGGTCTCGGCGGCGGCGAACACCGCGTCGCCCTGGCCCAGCTGGTCCATGGCATCCACGTACCGCCGCAGCAGCTGCTCCTCCCGCAGCAGCCCTTCAACCAGGGTGCGGTTGCGGCTGTCACCCCCGAGACGCCGCAGCAAGAGCTGGCCGAAGGTGCGCAGCGCCGCCAGGGGGTTGCGCAGCTGGTGCAGCAGCACCCGCAGCTGCTCCTGCTGATGGTTCAGCTGGTGCTGCAGGCGGCGGTGCTCGAGATCGAGGCAGAGTCCCTCGGTGAGGCAGAGGGCCACCGCCTGCAGCCGCTGGCTGAGGGGCTCCGGCCAGGGCACCTGGCTGGTCTCCACCTGCAGGGCACCCAGCAGCATGCCCCGGTGGCGCAGCGGCAGCCAGCGCCGACGTTCCTCCGCTGCCCGCAGTGGACTGGCGTCGCTGAGCGGCGGAAGTGCCTTGCCGCCCGCAGGCCACTGGCCCACGGGGATCAGGCTGGGGGTGTCCGCTGGTCCGGGCTCGGTGACGTACACCACGAGCGAGATGACGTCGTCGCGGTCGGCGAACTGCGCCAGCTGGAAGCTGAGCAGGCTCAGGAACCGCTTGGAGACTGGCATCGGCGTCAGGGGATCGACCGGGGGGTCGTTCTGCCGAAGAAAATCTGGAGCGGGCAGGAAAATTTCGGGAAAAAGTCTTAAGATCGCCGTATCGACCACTACCGCACGGTTCCCGCGCGGTCCTTCGGGTCGCCGCTGCCGTTGGTCACGGTGCGCACATCCAGTTGCGCTTCCACGCCAATGAAGCTACAGCAGAGGTGTGTTCAGGCTGAGGAACTCCACGGCCTGTGCCCTCCACCTCCTGTCCGGGGTCCCGAATGGGCGGAACCCCGCATCTGTGCCGGCGTCCCCAGGCCGTGTCCGCCACCGACGGGTTGGCCGGTTCCGGTCGGTGCTCCCTGGAGCACCGGTCCGCTCCGCGGGCCTCCCCCGCTCGTGTCTCCCTCCCCCTGTTCCTCGATCCTCCCTTCCCCGGGAGCTAGCTCATGTCCAAGAAGCGCAAGCGGATCAGCCGCCGCCGTCTGGCCGGTCAGCGGGTGCTGGCCCATGTCCCCACCTTCAATCTCGAAACCGGCTCCCACAAGCCCGTCACCGCAGCGCGTCGCTACATCGCCGAGCAGGCGCTGACGCCCCCCGCGCTTCTGAACGTGCGTCGCAACGAGCACACCACCGACCGCTTCTTCTGGGGTGAGAAGGGATTGTTCAGCGCCCAGTACGCCGAGGAGAATCACTTCCTGTTCCCGTCCCTGCGCGAGATCGTCGACCGCATCGGTGAGGAGGTGCTGTTCGAGGGGATCGAGGCCCTGGCCGCCGACGACTGGGAGGAGATGGAGGAGTACGAGTACGCCTTCGTCTGATCCAGACCGTCCAGTTCAGATCTCTCCGATCTCCTGCGAGTCAGACCTGTGCCAGCAGGTCTGCATGAAGGCCCGCAGGGCTGGGAAGAGAGCTTCGTCAATGGTGTGGCCGCCACTGAAGGAAAGCAGCTCCACGGTCCGGCCGCTGGCCGTGAGCTGTCTCCTGAGTTCCTCGCTGGCTGCGTAGGGCACCACCGGGTCGAGTTCGCCATGGGTCAGCAGAACCGGTGCCTCCGGAGGCACCGGGCGGGCCGCAGGCCCTCCCGGTTGCCAGCCGGGGTGGGGGTATCCACTGCAGCCGATCAGTCCCGCCACCGGCAGCCCGGCGCCTCCCGTGACCACATCCAGCGCCAGGGCTGCCCCCTGGGAGAAGCCCAGCACCGCCGTGCGGTCGAGGGGCAGCTCGCCATCCAGCTGCTGCAGCCGCAGCAGCAGGTCCCGGCGCGCCGCCGGCAGCTGGGGCCATCCGGGCTGCTGCAGGTCGTACCACTGCCGCCCCGCCCCCGCGGGATGGGGCAGCGGCGCCCGCAGCGCCACCACGCTCACCTCGGGCCCCACCAGCAGCTCCCCGAGCTCGAACAGGTCGTCGGCGTCGGCCCCCCACCCATGCAGCAGCACCAGACGGTGCCGGGCGGATGGGGGATCGCGCTGGAGACGGTCCGGCCCCGTGGAAGCCTGCCAGGGATCCCCCGGGGCTCCTTCCCAGGTCATGGC
The DNA here is from genome assembly GCA_025454305.1 of Cyanobium sp. Prado107. Lineage (GTDB taxonomy): Bacteria > Cyanobacteriota > Cyanobacteriia > PCC-6307 > Cyanobiaceae > NIES-981. The sequence continues at coordinate 2,523 of JALOOQ010000048.1, read as the reverse complement.
GACGGTGCAGTTGCTGCGTAGGTTGGCCCCACTGCTGTGCGATCGCGAGCCATGGCGCCCAAGGCCCTCCTGAGCGTCTCCAACAAGGACGGTCTGGTGCCCCTGGCCCAGGGACTGCTGGAGGCCGGCTACCAGTTGATCTCCAGCGGCGGCACCGCCGCGGCTCTGGAGGCCGCGGGGCTTCCCGTGACCAGGGTGGCTGACCACACCGGGGCCCCGGAGATTCTCGGCGGCCGGGTCAAGACGCTCCATCCCCGCATCCACGGGGGCATCCTGGCCCGCCGGTCGGACCCCGGGCACCAGGCGGATCTGGCCGCCCAGGACATCGACCCGATCGACGTGGTGGTGGTGAACCTCTACCCCTTCCGCGAGACGGTGGCCGACCCCGGCGTGGCCTTCGACACCGCCATCGAGACCATCGACATCGGCGGGCCGGCCATGGTGCGTGCTGCCGCCAAGAACCATGCCGATGTGGCGGTGCTCACCAGCCCCGGCCAGTACGACGCGTTTCTGGCCGCCTTGCGGGAGGGCCGCGTCAATGAAGAGTTGCGCAGGGAGCTGGCTGTGGCGGCCTTCGAGCACACGGCCAGCTACGACGCCGCCGTCAGCGGCTGGCTGGCGGGCCGGCTGGCCGACCGGCGCTCCGCGGCGGCCGCGGACGCGCCCGGCGCCCCCCTGCGGCTAGAGCTGCCGGCTCACCAGTCGCTGCGCTACGGCGAGAATCCCCATCAGCCGGCGCTCTGGTACAGCCAGAGCGATGCCGGCTGGGGCGCTGCGCGTCAGCTCCAGGGCAAGGAGCTCAGCTACAACAACCTCATCGACCTCGATGCCGCCCTGGCCACGGTGCGGGAGTTCGGCTACGGCCGTGGTGCCCAGCCTGCGGCGGTGGTGGTGAAGCACACCAACCCCTGCGGCGTGGCGGTGGGCCGTGGCTGCGCCCATGCCCTGGAGCGGGCCCTCGACGCCGATCGGCTCTCGGCCTTCGGCGGCATCGTGGCCCTCAACACCGCGGTGGACGGCGCCGCCGCCGAACAGCTCACCAGCCTGTTCCTGGAGTGCGTGGTGGCGCCTGGGTTCGATGCCGCCGCCCGTGAGCGGCTGGCGGCCAAGACCAACCTGCGGCTGCTGGAGCTCGATCCGGAGGCGATCGCCAGGGCGCCGCGGCGCCAGCTGCGCAGCGTGCTCGGCGGGGTGCTGGTGCAGGACCTCGATGACGCGGCGGTGGAGGAGAGCGGCTGGCAGGTGGTGAGCGTTCGCCAGCCCGGCATCGAGGAGCTCGACGATCTGCGCTTCGCCTGGAAGCTGGTGCGCCATGTGCGCTCCAACGCCATCGTGGTGGCCCGGGAAGGACAGAGCCTCGGCATCGGCGCCGGGCAGATGAACCGGGTGGGATCGGCCCGGCTGGCCCTGGAGGCCGCGGCCGAGCGCAGCCGCGGGGCGGTACTGGCCAGTGATGGCTTCTTCCCCTTCGATGACACCGTGCGGCTGGCGGCGCGCCACGCCATCAGGGCGGTGATTCAGCCCGGAGGAAGCGTCCGTGATGCCGATTCCATCAGCGCCTGTGACGAACTCGGTCTCGTGATGGTGGTCACAGGCCGGCGTCACTTCCTGCACTGAGCGGATGTAGCTTCGGCCCCAGGCACCCCCACGCAACCCGCGACCCCCGACCCATGCCCGAGTCGCTCGCTTTCTACCTCAACTTCCTGCACCCGCTGACCATGTGGGGTCTGCTGGCGCTGGCCGGTTACAGCATGCTGCTGGGCATCAAGGCCAAGAAGACGCGCACCGCGGACGCCGAAACCCGCAAGCAACTGATCAAGGGCCAGTACGCCAAACGCCACTTCCAGATGGGCAGCATCCTGCTGGCGCTCCTGGTGCTGGGCTTCTTCGGCGGCATGGGGGTCACCTATCTCAACAACGGCAAGCTGTTCGTGGGGCCTCACCTGCTGGTGGGCATCGCCATGGTCTGCCTCCTGGTCCTGGCCGTCTCCCTGATCCCGCTGATGCAGCAGGGCAACCTGATCGCCCGCAAGGCCCATGTGGGGCTGAACATGGCGATGATGACCCTCTTCCTCTGGCAGGCCGTGAGCGGCATTCAGATCCTCAACAGGATCTGGGAGAACCGTCCTGCCTGAGTGGTCTGCTCAGAACTGGGCCCGTCGTCGCGGAGGGCAATCCAGGCCATGGGTGGCGTGGAAATCCTCCTGAACCTTCCAGGTGAGACGCCGGGAGATCTGGCGGACGATCTGACGCAGCAGATGTTCACCGCTGCTCTGCACCAGCGAGGCCGGCAACAGGGTGATCACCCCGGGCAGTCTGATCCACACGCACAGGTCCAGCTGCCAGCGCACCAGGGTGAGATCACCTTCGGCCTGGTCGAGCTGCAGGGCGGCGTTGAACTCCACGTCGTAGAGGCTGTCGAGGGAGTCGCCGCCGGCCGCGGGCACCGTGATGATGCGGTACACTCCCGCGCTCTGGGGCAGCAGTTCCAGGGCAATGGTGGGCTCGACCTCGAAGCCGAAG
>JALOOQ010000189.1 GCA_025454305.1 Cyanobium sp. Prado107 | reverse complement strand
TTTACGGTTGGGTCATGCCACGCATGGTCTGATCTTCGTTCCCTCATCCAGGAAAGGTAGTTGTATTGAAGCGGTAGATACTGAACTTTTCCTCTTAGGATGGAATTCATCGCGCATTGCTCTCGAAATCGACACAATGCCTCATTCTCAATAAAGTAATCTACTGCATCTCTGCAGCTGAAAATCGATTGCAGATGAGCGGACTCGAATAGGATGACGCCGGCATTGAAGTAGTGGTAAGCACTGTCAAGCCTCAGGACTAGCTGTCTGTCTGCCATGGGTCTTCCATGGGAGCAGGCCCCCAATGGAAGCTCCGAAGTGAGTCGGAGTCTTTCCAGTGGCGCTAGGCTGGCGACGCAAAGGGTGTCTGCGTCAAGATAAAGGTAGCGTCCAGGGGCGTCGCACAGCTCAAGCGCCTCAACACAGTAGAAATATGGTGCAACGTCTGGACTTAGTTGCCAAATCGGGCTGTTTTTCCGGACATGGATCTGAGTCAACTTCGTTTCAAATGTTCTCGCTATCTCCGGCAGGCGCAATAGCTGACAGCCCTCAGGGGTGACCACAACTACTTGTTTCAATGCATTGTGTACAAGCGTGGAACACAGCGCCACAGCTGCCAACTCCTCGAACCCTGAATCGATGGCAAGCACCAGGCTGAGCTTCGCCACAGTTCTTCAGTCCATCTCGCAGCTGATCGTCACCGGGTAGGGCTGGGCACCCCAGATGCGCTCGGCGTACTCACGGATGGAGCGGTCGGAGGAGAAGAAGCCGGTGCGGGCCGTGTTCAGCACGGCCATGCGGTTCCAGCGGCGGCGATCGCTCCAGGCCTGGTTCACGTCGTCCTGGGCACGCTGGTAGTCCTGGAAGTCGGCCAGCACGAAGTAGGGATCCTGGCCGGTGAGGTTCTGCAGCAGCGGCCGGAAGAGGTCGCCGTCACCCTCACTGAAGTGACCCTGCTCGACCAGGCGCAGCACCTCGCCCAGCTCCGGGATCGAGCCGATGCGCTCCCAGGGCCGGTAGCCCTCGGCCCGCAGGGCGGCGATCTCCTCGGTGGTGAGGCCGAACAGGAAGAAGTTCTCCTCGCCCACCTGCTCGCGGATCTCCACGTTGGCGCCATCGAGGGTGCCGATGGTGAGCGCGCCGTTCATGGCGAATTTCATGTTGCCGGTGCCGGAGGCCTCCTTGCCGGCGGTGGAGATCTGCTCGGAGAGATCGGCGGCCGGATACACCTTCTCGCCCAGCTTCACGCTGTAGTCGGGCAGGAAGATCACCCGCAGACGCCCGTTCATGTCGGGATCGGCGTTCACCGTGTCGGCGATGCCGTTGATGAAGCGGATGATCAGCTTGGCCATGTAGTAGCCCGGTGCCGCCTTGCCGCCGAAGATCACGGTGCGGGGCGGAAGATCATCACCCTGGCCACTCTTGATGCGCAGATAGTGGGCAACGATCTGCAGGGCATTGAGGTGCTGGCGCTTGTATTCGTGGATGCGCTTCACCTGCACGTCGAACAGCGACGCCGGATCCACCGACACGCCGGTGTGGCTGCGGATGTAGTGGCTCAGCTGGGTCTTCACGGCCAGCTTGGTCTCTCCCCAGCGCTCCAGGAAACCGTCGTCGTCGGCATGGGCCTCCAGCCGGCGCAGCTGCTCGAGGTCCTTCACCCAGCCATCGCCGATGGTGTCGCTGATCAGGCCAGAGAGGCGGGGGTTGGCCAGGGCCAGCCAGCGCCGCGGCGTGACGCCGTTGGTCACGTTGGTGAACTTCTCCGGCCACAGGGCGGCGAAGTCGGCGAACAGATCGCGCCGCACCAGATCGCTGTGCAGGGCTGCCACCCCGTTCACATGGTGGGAGCCGATCGTGGCCAGGTTGGCCATGCGCACCGCCCTGGCACCCTCCTCATCGATGATCGACACCCGGCGCAGCACCCCCTCGTCACCGGGATGGCGCACCCGCACCTGCTGCAGGAAGCGGCGGTTGATCTCGAAGATGATCTCCAGGTGGCGGGGCAGGAGCGCGCCGAACAGGTCCACCCCCCACTTCTCCAGCGCCTCCGGCAGCAGGGTGTGGTTGGTGTAGGCCAGCGAGGCGGTGGTGATCGCCCAGGCCTCGTCCCAAACGAGCAGCTTCTCGTCGAGCAGCAGCCGCATCAGCTCGGCCACCGCGATCGACGGGTGGGTGTCGTTGAGCTGCACGGCCCAGTGGTCGGGGAAGTCCTGAACCGGAATGCCACGGGCGTCGAGGCTGCGGATCATGTCCTGCAGGGAGCAGCTCACGAAGAAGTGCTGCTGCTTGAGGCGCAGCCGCCGGCCCTCGTCGGTGCCGTCGTTGGGGTAGAGCACCTTGGAGAGGGTCTCACTGCCCACCTTCTCCTCCACGGCCCCGTAGTAGTCGCCGATGTTGAAGGCGTAGAAGTCGAAGGTCTCTGTGGCGTCGGCCCGCCAGAGGCGCAGCCGGTCGCAGGTGTTCACCCGGTAGCCCAGCACCGGCACGTCGTGGGGCACGCCGATGGCGTGTTCGTCGGGAATCCAGCGGCTGCGCAGCACGTCGCCTTCGTCCCGGTAGGTCTCGGTGCGGCCGCCGAAGCCCACGAAGCAGGCCTGATCGGGCTGGGGCAGCTCCCAGGGCCAGCCCCCCTTGAGCCACTTGTCGGTGATCTCCACCTGCCAGCCGTCACGGATCAGCTGGTCGAAGATGCCGAATTCGTAGCGGATGCCATAGCCGGTGGCTGGGATCTCCAGCGAGGCCAGCGATTCCAGGAAGCACGCCGCCAGCCGTCCCAGGCCGCCGTTGCCCAGCCCAGGCTCCTCTTCCACGTCGAGGATCTCGCCCAGGTTCTGGATGCCGAAGCCCTTGAGCGCCTCCGCCGCCGCCTCCTGGATGCCGAGCATCAGCAGGTTGTTGCCCAGCTGGGGGCCGATCAGGAACTCGGCCGACAGGTAGGCCACCACCCGGGTGGGGGTCTTGCGCAGGGCCTCGAGGCCGGCCAGGTAGCGGGTCATCAGCCGGTCCCGCACCGCATAGCTCAGCGCCATGTAGAGGTCGTGGCGGCTGGCGGTGGGGGCGAGCTTGCCGAGCGTGTAGAAGAGGTGCTCGGTCATGCCGTCGAACACGTCGCTCGCGGTCAGGCCGCTGCGGTGCGGATCGGCGTAGCAGCCCGGCGTGGGCAGACGCAGGTTGGCGTGCCGGCCCATGGTGAACGCCTGGGGTGGGGTCGGAGTCGCCTGCGCCATGCCAGATCTGCAATTTTCCGACCGTAGCGATGGTTGCCATCGCCGAACCCCTGGAGCGATTAGGGATCAGGAACCGAACACCGGCGCCCAGCCTTAGGGTCTGCCCCGCCCGCGGCGCTGCGCCCGTTCCCCTCGCCTTTCCCTCCCTCCCTCATCCATGCCAGTGCCCTTGGCCCAGCTGCTCGGCCCTGCCCTGTCCCACTCCGCGCTGCTCTTCCCTTCCCTGCTCCTGGAGGTGGGCAGCGAGGTGGGCAGCCATCAGCTGGAGGTGACGGAAACCCTCATCGCCGTGGGCGAGTTCCTGGTGATCTTCGTGGCCGCCCGCCTTCTGGCCGAGCTGATGGTGCGCGTCCAGCTGCCCTCCATCCTCGGAGAACTGGTGGCCGGCGTGCTCATCGGCGTATCTGGTCTGCACCTGATCGTGCCCCCCGAAGCCCAGGCCCAGATCAGCGATGGCCTGCTCAGCCTGGTGGGATCACTGGCGGAGGTGACGCCTCAGACGGTGCAGGAGGTGTACAGCGAAACCTTCGGCAACCTCCAGGCCGTGTCGCAGATCGGTCTGTTCGCCCTGCTGTTCCTCACCGGCCTGGAAAGCGAGCTGGACGAGCTCGTGGCGGTGGGTGTGCAGGCCACCACCGTGGCGGTGACGGGGGTTGTGCTGCCCTTCGCCCTCGGCACCGCCGGTCTGTACTACATCTTCCACGTGCCGCTGATTCCGGCCGTTTTCGCCGGCGCGGCGATGACCGCCACCTCCATCGGCATCACCGCCAGCGTGTTCGGGGAGCTGAAGTTCCTCAAGACCCGCGAAGGGCAGACCGTGATCGGCGCCGCCGTGCTCGATGACATCCTCGGCATCGTCATCCT
>JALOOQ010000188.1 GCA_025454305.1 Cyanobium sp. Prado107 | reverse complement strand
CGCCGAACCCCAGCTGCTTGCCGCCCATCAAACCAGTCCCAGCCTCTGATCACAGCACCATTGGCTCGTGGCCTGGCTGAGTTTTCCAGGGTTTCCCTAAGCGGCCGGTCGTTGGTTCGAGTCCAACAGGGGGCGTTGCTGGATTGGCTTCGCAGGTGGGCCGGCGTGGGATCCGCCATGGCTGGCGGTCAGCGCCATGGCTAGAGAGAGGTTGAAGGGATCAGGAAATCACCATGACCCAGATGTTCTCCAGCCGCGGCCCCACCCACCAGCCCCGCCATGACGGTGTGAACACGGCCGCCCATCGCGGCGACCCCTACCGCGAATCCGCCAAGCCAGCGGGGCCTGCCGTCTGCCCCGACTGTCAGGCGTCCTACAACCAGGGGCGCTGGACCTGGGAACCCGCCGCCGCCGAGGCCACGCAGCACCGCTGTCCGGCCTGTGAACGCATCCGTGACGGCGTGCCCGCCGGCGTGCTCACCCTCAGCGGCGCCTTCCTCGCCGGCCACTGTGAGGAGATCATGCGCCTGGTGAACAACACCGAGGCCCGCATCCGCGACGAACGGCCCCTGGAGCGCCTGATCGCCATCGACACCGGCAGCGAAGGGGCTGGTGCCGCCGAGGGCGGAGGGATGGCGGCTGGTCCGCTGGAGCTGAGCTTCACGGGCACCCACATCACCCGCGCCGTCGGCAAGGCCATCGAGGCCGCCTATGGCGGCAGCCTCGAGGCGCCCTACAGCGACGAGGGCACGGTGCTGCGCAGCCGCTGGCATCGCGACTGAACGGCCCTTCAGGGAGCCTGCAACCGCTCGCTCACATCCACCAGCGGGATCTGGGCATTGCCCCAGTTGGCGCGGGTGAGCAGGTTCGGGGCTCCCTCGGCGGGGCGGGCCCGCTCGCCGGCGGCGAAGGCGCCATCGGTCCAGGCCAGCACCAGGCTCCCCAGCACGCCCCCCTGGGGGCCGTCGCCGGGTCGGAGGTTGAAGTGATCTCCGCCCCGGGCCAGCACCAGGCGGTGCCCCAGACGGGTGGCACCCCGGGATGCCGGCACCACGGCCTCGGGATCGGGAGGCACCACCCAGTCCCGGGTGCCGCTCACCAGCAGCACCCGGGAGTGGAGCCGGCTGCCTGAACCGGGCGGGAAGAGCAGTTCCAGGGGGGGGCTCACAGCCACCGCGGCGATCACCCGCCGGTCGGAGATGCCGGCCATGTCAGCCGCCTGCAACCAGCTGCACTGCAGCGTCCAGCTGAGGTTGCGGTCCGGATCCTGGAGGTTGGGGCAGCGCTGGCGCAGCTCAGCGTCGCTGGGGGAGAGGCCAGCCACCTGGAGCGCCGTGGTGGCTCCCCAGGAATGGCCGATCACGACCACCTGCCGGGTGTCGAGGCCCCCCACCTGCAGCCGGCCGTCGGCAGCGGCATCGATCACGGCGGAGAGATCCTTGGGTCGCAGCACCAGCTCCTCCGGTGACGGCGGCGGCACCCGGCCACTCAGCACCTCCTGCTGCTGCTCCTGGTCGCTGCCGGGGTGGCGGGGCAGGGCCACCGTGTAGCCCGCCGCCGCCAGACGCCGCCCCCAGCCCTCGAAGGACTCCGGCCTGTCCCACAGCCCATGGGACACCAGCACCAGACGGCCGTTGCCGCCCTGGCTGGGCCGCAGCAGCAGCACATCGAGCGGCTCCGGGCGGTGCGGCACCGCCAGCCCCAGCACCTGCCGGTTCACCGCCGCAGCCGGGTCCGCCCCGGCAGCAGCAGCCGGGGCCACCGGCGCCGGGGCAACCGCCGCGATCAGCTGCTCGCTGCGTCGGCGCTGCGCCAGCATGCGTTCGCTCACCTGCCGCAGCCTGCCGAGGTCGAGCCGCACCCGCTCGCCGGGGATCGCCCTGATCAGCGACAGCAGGGTGGGTTCCCCGCCCGCGGACGCCTTCTCCAGGGCCTGCCGCAGCACCTCGCCGCTGAGATCCGGCGGACGCCCCTCCACGGTGCCGAGGCTGGAGAGCACCAGCATCCCCTGCTCGAACAGCGGTGATCCCACCGAACCCTCGGCGATGTTGGTCACTGCCACCGGCACGGGCTGCCGGAACACCTCCACGAGCTTGGGGCCGAGCCTGCCGCCGCTGGCCCGGTCCAGCTCCGCCAGATCGCTGGTGCCCCGCCGCAGCAGGGCTGGATCCTCAAGCTCGGCCAGCCGCAGGGTGACATCCAGCTCCAGCACCGGAAACTCGATCACCACCTCCTCGATGGCCCGCACCGGTGGGCCCGCCAGCAGACCCACCCCCATCAGCGCTCCCGCCAGGAGCCCGCGCAGAGAACGATGGGGTCGTCGGCTGTGGAATTGACGGCAAAACGGAACTGATCTCGACAGGCGCATGCCGGTGTGTCGTCCTGCCGGAACGCTAACGAGGAAAGCGGATTCAGCCCGCCGCCGATGCAGCCTGTGTGGCGATCACCGCGAAGAAGGGATCTCCACTGGCTCCGATCCAGCCCAGCGGGCCGGGGGCCCGCGTGGCCTCCGCGATCAGCTCCGGCCTGGGCCAGCCCTGGGCCATCAGCACCCGCGCCACGGTGGTCAGATGGTCGCGGTCGCCGCCGTCGGTCCAGATCCGCGGTGCCTTCTGGACAAACATCCGGTTGCTGAAGGCGACGATCACCTGACCCCGCGGCCGCACCACCCGGGCCAGCTCGGCGGCCACCGCCTCGGGATACTGCAGGTACTGCCAGCCGGCCACGATCAAGGCCGCGTCCACGCTGGCGTCCTCCAGGGGCAGCCGCTGATCGCTGTTGAGGTTCTGCAGCCAGTGGCGGTGGAGGCGCGGATTGGCCCGCAGCTCCTGTTCGTTGAGGCCGTGGCCGATCACCTCCTGGTAGCTCACGTCCTCCGGCAGGTGGCTCACCCAGCTGCTCATCAGGTCCAGCACCACCGCGCGGGGGGGGATGCGCTCGCGGTAGAGCGCCGTGAGTCGGGCCCGGAAGGCGGCATCGAGGTGCTGCACGAAGCGCGGGTCGGCATAGAAGAGCGCGTCGTCACCGCCGTCGAGCTTGGCGCGCTCGGCCGGGCTGAGCACCTCCATCACCGGTTCCACCGTCTGGGGCATCAGCCCATCACCTCACCTGGGGCCATCCTGGGGCGCACCAGCAGGCCGTCGCGGGGAGTGGGGCTGGGGATCACCTGCAGCTCCAGGTTCTGCCCCGGCACCAGCTGCAGCTCCAGCTGACGCAGCAGGCCCACCGCCAGCAGCCGGATCTCCAGCTCCGCCAGGGCCCTGCCCAGGCACACCCGTTCGCCGCCGCCGAAGGGCAGCAGCGCCACCGGACAGCCGCCCTCGAGGTGGCGCTGGGGCCGGAAGGCCTCCAGATCAGCCTGGGGATGGGGCCGTGGATCTCCCGGCGGATCGTGCGGCGAACCGCCGGCGGCCTCCGGTGCGTGGCGGTTGTGGGCGGCCAGGGCCACCTGCACCACCCGACCGGCCGGCACCAGCACGCCGTCGAGCACCAGCGGCGCGCTGATGCGGCGGAAGAAACCGCCCACCGGCGGCGTCAGCCGCATCACCTCCTGAACCACCGCGTCAAGCCGCGGCGCCCGCCCGGGGTCGTAGGCCGTGGTGGCCTGCTCCGCCGCCGGCGGCCAGCTCAGCGCCGCCAGCTCCTGGCGCAGCCACCCCTCCACCTCCGGATGCTGCAACAGGGCCAGGATCAGGCAGCTGAGCGAGGAGGCGGTGGTCTCATAGCCCGCGAACAGCAGCAACAGCAGCTGCTCCACCACATCGTCATCGGCCAGGGGCAGGCCGGCCTCATCGAGCCCGCCGGCCAGCAGATCCAGCCCGCCGGCAGCCAGGGGTTCCCCCGCCGCCGCCTGGGCCTGGGCCCGGCGCAGCACCGCACCCAGCCGCTCCAGCAGCCGGCCGCGGGCGGCCAGGGCGCGGGCGAAGGGACTGCCCGGGAACGCCAGGGGGAAGGAGAACAGCCCCCTGGTCCAGATCTCGAAGTCGGCGAACAGGGCCTCGCGGTCGTCGCCCTCGAGCCCCAGCACCACCGTGGCGATCACGGTGAAGGCGAAGCGCCGCAGGCGATCGACCAGGGCCACCGGCTCCTGGGTGGCCGCCAGCTCCGCCAC
>JALOOQ010000187.1 GCA_025454305.1 Cyanobium sp. Prado107 | reverse complement strand
CTGAACCTTCACCTCAAGGGCTCCTGGATCAAGGTCACCCTGGGCCTGGCCAAGGGCCGCAAACTGCACGACAAGCGCCAGGAGGAGCGGCGCAAGGAGATGGCGAAGGAGACCCGGGCCGCGATCGCCCGCTACTGAGCCTCCCCGGGCGGTGGGGGTTCGGCTGGGGACTCCTGGGGCGGCTGGCCCTCGGCCGGGCTGTCCGGGCGGGGCTCGCCAGCCTCAGGCGGCTCGGGGCTGTCCCCCGGCCCGGGCACCGGCGGTGGCGGCTGGGGCGCGGGCGGATCGGCGCGCACCGAGAGCGTCACCACGCCCGGAGCGACGCCCTCATTGATCACCAGCAGCTGCAGCGGCGCCCGGTTCTCCGGCCCAAGGCTCACCACCCGCAGCGGGCCGCGGCCCTCCAGCAGGGTACCGTCGGCGGCGAACACGCTCATCTGCATCAGCGGCGAGCCGTTCACGCCCAGCACCAGGGTGTGACCGTCAGGCGGGCGCACCGGAAACAGCCGCCCGCCGCCCGCCGCCACCGAGGCGCTGCGCACTTCGGTCTGCAGAGGCCGGGCCTGGATCGCCTCGATCTGCAGGTTGGCGAGGCTCTGCTCGGCGGCGGCGTACCAGAGCTGGCGGAAGGGCTCCGGCGGCAGGGACGTGCCGGAGCGCCCCGGCAGCAGGCTCTGGGCATTGGCCGACACCAGCTGGCGTAGCACCGGCCCGCTCAGACCCTGCCCCTCCAGCTGGCCCTGGCGGCGCTCCCAGTCGGCATTGCCGAAGCGGCCCAGCCGCTGACGCAGGGCCAGCGGCAGCTGCTCCACCCGCACCAGCCACTCCTCGGCCAGCTCGTTCCAGGCCTGGCGCAGCGGCGCGTCCTCGGCGGCATCGCTGGGCAGCCGTCCGCCGCGCTCCGGGAAGCGCTCCAGCAGGCTGGCGTCCACCAGCTTCAGGAACCAGGCCCGGTCCACCTGCATGGCCCGCAGGCGGTTGAGCAGCTGCTGGCGCTGGTTCACCTCCTCCTGGGGCAGGCTGGTAGGGAGCTGCAGGGCCACATCGGGGGTGGTGGGCTGCTGGCTCGTGCCCCGGCTCAGCCACCACCAGCCCAGGGCGGTGCCGACCACGGCCGACAGCACCAGGGCCATCACCACCGGCCAGACGCTGCCCTCCACCTGCTCTTCGCGCTGCTCCCCGCGAATGCGTCGGTCGCCCGCCGTCCTGGAGGTGCGCAGGGTGTGCAGGGGGGGCAGTTCCGGCGGCGGCGCGGCGGCCGGCTCGGACGGCGTCCAGGCCGGCGGCACCTGCAGGGACGGCGGCAGGGGCGAGGGCGGTGGTGGCTGGGGCGGCGACTGGCCTGGCGAGGGCAACGCGGTGGCGGCCGGCGGCCGGGTGGCCGGCGGCGGCGCGGCTGGAGCGGGGGGCGGCACCAGGGCCAGGGTGCGGTCCGCGCGCGGCACCGGACCGGTGCTCTCCGGCATCGGCAGGGCCTGGAGAGCAGCCAGGGCCTGGGCGGCGGAGCCGTAGCGGCGCTGGGAGTCGGTGGCCAGCAGGCGCTCCAGGGCGGCCTGCAGGGCGGGCTCCTCGCCCAGCGACGCGGGCCAGCGCCAGCTCATCGTGGTCGGGTCGAGCAGCCGCTCGGGCGGATCGCCGCTGAGCAGCACCAGGGCCGTCACGCCCAGGGCATGGAGATCCATCCAGGCCTCGGGCCGTTCGCAGGCGGCCGCCTGCGGCGGGGCGTAGCCGGGCGTGACCGCCACACCACCGGCCACCAGGCCGTAGTCGAGCAGCACCGGCAGACCGTCGCTGTCGCGGCGCAGCAGGTTGGCCGGGCAGAGGTCGCCGTGCACCAGCTTCTGGCCGTGCAGCACCGCCAGCACCGGCAGGATCTGGCGCAGCAGCAGCAGCACCTCGCCGGGGCCGAACACCATCTGGCGCTGAGCCCGGGCGGCCTGCAGCTCGGCGAAGGTGCGGCCGGCCTGCCACTCGCGCACCAGCCACAGCCGGCCGTCCTGGCTGATCGCACCCCCGAGCCGCGGCACCTGCGGGTGCAGCACCCCCTGCAGCCGTCCCCAGCGCTCGCGCGCCCGCTGCTGGTCGTGCTCCGGCCCGAGTTCGCGCAGCACCACGGGGGCATCGGCGGCGAGCTGGTCGCAGCCCCGCCACACCGCCCCCTGGGCGCCGCCTCCCAACCTCGCCTCGAGGCGGTAGCGCTCGCCGATCAGGGTGTCGGGCCCGGGCGCGCCGGTGGTGGCCGGCTGGGAGGGCTGATCGGAAGCCGGCTCGGAGTGGGATGCCATCAGGCGGCGGCCACCGCTGCTGTGCGGTCAGGTTGCCGCAACCCGCGGCCGGCCAGCCAGTCGCGGTCGTAGAGCCGGGACCGGTAGCGGTCGCCGCTGTCGCACAGCACGGTGACGATCGTGTGGCCCGGCCCCAGCCGGCGTGCGGTCTCCACCGCCGCGGCCACGTTGATGCCCACCGAGCCGCCCATGAACAGTCCCTCCCGCCAGAGCAGCTGATAGATGGTGTCGAGGGCGGGCTGGTCGGCGACGCGCACGGCGTCGTCGATCGGGGCGCCCTCCAGGTTGGCGGTCACGCGGCTGTTGCCGATGCCCTCGGTCACCGAACTGCCCTCGCTGGAGAGTTCGCCCGTCCTGGCCCAGGCGTAGAGGGCGCTGCCGTGGGGATCGGCGAGCACGCAGCGCACCCTGGGGTTGCGGTCCTTGAGGAACAGGGCCACGCCGGCATAGGTGCCGCCGGTGCCGGTGGCCGCCACCCAGGCGTCCACCCGCCCGCCGGTCTGCTCCCAGATCTCCGGACCGGTGGTGCGGTAGTGGGCGCGGCGGTTGGCGAGGTTGTCGAACTGGTTGGCCCATACGGCCCCGGGGGTTTCGGCGGCGATGCGACCCGAGAGCTTCACGTAGTTGTTGGGGTCGCGGTAGGGCACCGCCGGCACCGTGCGCACCTCGGCACCGAGGCTGCGCAGCAGGCCGATCTTCTCGGCCGACTGGGTGTCGGGAATCACGATCAGGGCGTTGTAGCCCCGGGCGTTGCAGATGTGGGTGAGGCCGATGCCGGTGTTGCCCGCGGTGCCCTCCACCACCGTGCCGCCGGGCTGGAGCAGGCCCTGCTCCTCGGCTTCGAGCAGGATGCCCAGGGCGGCACGGTCCTTCACCGACCCCCCGGGGTTCATGAACTCGGCCTTGCCGAGGATCTCGCAGCCGGTGAGCTCACTGAGGGCGCGCAGGCGGATCAGCGGGGTGCGGCCCACCGCGCCGACAAACCCCTCGGTGATCCCGCCCATCGTGCTGCAGCCGCGTGGCCGGATCGTAGGCAAGCTCCCTAACGTCGGGCCTGCGGCGGGCGTTCCATGACCAGCGGCCTGATCACCGGCGACCCGCCGGCAGCCGCCCGGCTGGCCGCCCGCCTGGCCGCCGTGCGCTCCCGCAGCCTGGAGCTGATCGAACCGCTGGAGCCGGAGGACCTCTGCCTGCAGGGCATGGCCGACGCCAGCCCGCCCAAGTGGCACCTCGGTCACACCACGTGGTTCTTCGAGCAGTTCGTGCTCAGGCCCCAGCTGGCGGCGGGTCTGCCGCTGGCCTACGAGCCCGCCCCCGAGGCCTGGACCTATCTGTTCAACAGCTACTACGACGCCGTCGGCGATCGGCACCCACGCCCCCAGCGGGGGCTGCTGAGCCGCCCGCCGGTCGACGCCGTGCTGGCCTGGCGCCAGCGGGTGGACGCCGCCCTGGCCCGGCTGCCTGAGCTGCTGGAGCGCTGCGAGCCAGGCCGGGCGGCGGCGGTGGGGGCCCTGCTGGAGCTGGGCCTGCAGCACGAGCAGCAGCACCAGGAACTGCTGCTGATGGACCTGCTGGACGGCTTCAGCCGCAACCCGCTCGCCCCCGTCTACGACACCGGTGCCGAGGGACCGGAAGCGCTCTGGGAGCGGCGCCTGAACGGCGCGGCCGCCGCCGGCGAGCCCGCGGGCGGCTGGCTGCAGTGGCCCGGCGGGCTTGTGGAGATCGGCCAACCGGGCGGCGGCGGGGATGGAAGGGGCGGCGGCAGCGGCTTTCGCTTCGACAACGAGACACCGCGCCACCGCGTCTGGCTGGAACCCTTCGCCCTCGCTCCGCGCCTGGTGAGCAACGCCGACTACGCCGGCTTCATCGCCGACG
>JALOOQ010000186.1 GCA_025454305.1 Cyanobium sp. Prado107 | reverse complement strand
GGCGACGCAGCCGTAGCGCTCGATCAGGTTGGAGAGCGCCTGGTAGGCCCAGTCGGTGGGCCGCACGTCGGAGAACTGGGAGATGCTGGTGACCTGCTCGTCACTCCGCGATGTGGAGGTGTACTTCTTGACACCATCCAGGTTGATCTCAGCGGCGGTCGCGGCCACGGGGGCCAGCAGACCGAGCGCCGCCGGAGCAACCAGCAATTGCTGGAAGAATTTCATCGGGTCCTCACACCGATAGGGAAGACGCCCAAAGGGCATCCGGCGGAATGTAACGGTTCACCCCAGGACGGGGCAGTGGCCAGGTCACCCGTCATCTGTGTTCCAGAACACATCACTCCAGGCGCGCTGCCAGGCGCAGCAGCAGCGCGCGGATCCGTCCCCGGGGTGTGCGCTGCCGCCTGCCGGCCAGCACGGCGTCCGCCAGTTCCCGCCACTGCCGCCAGCACTGCAGCTGGTGCTGCTCCAGGAGCCATTCCAGCTGCGGCACGGTGCGCTCGATGCCGTCGCGCAGCTGCCCGTCGATCGCCCTGCGCAGCAGCTCCAGATCGTGCAGTTCGCTCAGCAGCTCGTCCGCCCGCCTCAGCTGATCCAGCCAGGCCCGCCGGCGCCCGTGGCTCCAGGGAGGCAGGCCGCCGACCGGGAGGTTGGTGATCCGCAGGTGGGCGGCCACCACCTCCTCCCCCAGACCCCGCAGGGCGTCGAGGTCAGTGCCCCGCTCCTCCACCCACCACCCGCGATGCAGCAGCAGCGGCGCCGAGCCGGCGTTCCACTCCGGCAGCCACACCGCCAGCGGTTGTTCGCCCAGGGGGGTGTACCGCGGCTGCCGCAGCCAGCCCTGGAGCTGGGCGATCAGCTGCAGATGGCCGCTGCTGTTGAGCGCGGCCGCCAGGTGCTGATGGGCCAGCTCCCGCTCCCGCCGCAGCTGCCGCAGCGCCGGCTTGAGCCGCCGGCCCTCCCGCTCCGGCACCTGGGGCAGAAATCCGGCCTCCAGCCGCTGCTGCAGCCGGTTCAGCTCCCGGGTGAGCGCCAGCCGCCGCTGGGTCTTGCCCAGACGCTTCGGGCTCACGCAGGCAGGCAGCTCCAGGGCCGGCTCGAACTGCTCCAGGGTGATGCGCAGCTGCTGCAGGGTCAGGTGCGCCCCGGCCAGTGCCTCCGGCTGCCGCCCCTCCAGCGCCGGCCCGTGCAGCTCCACCAGCCGCCGGCAGTGGCCCGCCAGGAGACCGTGGGCGTGGTCGCCGTTGCGCAACGGCATGGCTGGGGGTGCCATGCCTCAACTCTGCTGGGCTGACCTGCCGGGAATGGTTAAGGCCGGGTTGTCTCAGCGCAGGGCCGTCCAGTCCTTGAACCAGCCGCGCCGCTTGAGCAGCCACACCTGCAACGCCGCCACCAGAAGCATCAGCAGCAGGGCGTAGGCGTAGCCATAGCGCCATTGCAGCTCGGGCATGTGCTCGAAGTTCATGCCGTAGATGCCGCCGATCACCGTGAGCGGAGCGAAGATGCTGGTGAGGATCGTGAGCGTCTTCATCACCTGGTTCATGCGGTTGCTCACGCTCACCGCATAGGCCTGGGTGATGCCGTCGCACTGGTGGCGCAGCAGTTCGCAGTTCTCGAACAGCAGCTCCACCTGATCGGCCATCTCGCTGAAGCCGGCCAGCGCCTCGGGGCCGAGCAGCTGCTGGCGCTGGCCCAGCAGCTTGCGGATCTGATGGCGCAGCGGCCAGATCTGCTGGCGGATCCGGCGCACGTTGCTGCGGTGCTGGAAGGTGATGTTGAGCAGCTTGGGCTGGGGACGCCTCAGCACCGCCTCCTCCAGATCGTCGAGGTGGTTGGCGCCCTGCTCGAGGATCGGGAAGAGGGCATCGAGCAGCTCATCGATCAGATAGTGGAGGATGTCGTCGAGGTCCCGCTGCTCCACCGCGCCGACATTGGAGCGCAGCCAGTCGGTGAGTTCGGGGAAGGATTCCCCCAGGCTCGCTTCCTCGAAGCTCACCAGCAGGCCGGGAAGCAGCAGCAGGCCCACCTGGGAGCTGATCAGGTGCGCCGGGTCGTGGGCCACGCTCAGGCGATGCAGCACCACCAGCAGGGCCTGGTCGAGGCTGTCGACCCGTGGCCGCTGGGGCACCTCCAGAAGGGGCGGCAGCAGCACGGCCGGAACCCCCAGCACGTCCAGCATCGCCGTGATCTGCCCCGGCTGGGAGAGTCCCATCACCCGCAGCCAGATCGGCTCCCCCTGGCGCTTCAGACGTTCGAGATCCTCCGGCCCCTGGAGAGCTCGGAGTTCGGCGCCGTGGGCACCGAACACCACGGCGCTGAAGCGGCTCGGCTGGCGCCCCCCATGCACATAGAGCTCGGTGGGCAGGTTGGCCGGCCGCTCCTCCAGCCGGCGGGAGGTCAGGGCACCAGGGGTCGGGCGCAGCACGGGGGGGCGGGGGCGATCGAGCGCTCGAGCAGTTGACCACCGCCCACGATGCAGGCCTGCAGCAGCAGACAGAACATCACGTCGGAAAGTTGGCTCGGGGAGATCATGCCGCTGGCGTGCGGGATGGCAATCCTCATGGGTGCCTGCCGGCCTGTCGGTGCCCCAGGTCACAGCGGCTGTCGCAGCTCGAGGGGCAGGGGATGGATGGTGTCCGGCGCTGCACGGACCCTCCTGAGTTCGTGGCTAACCTGCCGTACTTGGCTACCGGTTCATCCTCCTTGAGCTCCTCGCCCGCAACCCCGCCCTCCGGCGACCGGGGTCCCGGCGATCTCCCCTCGGTGCGGGGGCCGCTCGAGGCCCACTCCTCCTACCGCGCCGCCGACTGGTCGCCCCAGCGGGTGATGTTTCACCAGAACCTGGAGACCTTCGCGGATCGTGTCGGTCTGCTGGTGGGCCTGCAGAGCAACGGCAAGCTCACCCAGGAGGAGGCCTACCACGAGATCCGCCGCCTCTGGAAGCAGCTCAAGGACAGCAAGGGGTCGCTGCTCAACGGCTGAGGCCGGCTGTCGTTCAGGGCACCACCCGTGCCGTTCAGGTCTTCTGAGCCAGGTGGCTGCCGATGCGCAGCAGGTGCTGGCTCACCCGGCGCAGCCAGCGCATCGCCTCCATCTGCGCGGTTCCCCCGATCACGTCCATGTCGCCGGCGGCCACCCGGTCGAGCACAGCGTCGCGGAAGTCATCCACGCGGTGTTCGACCTTGCGGGCGCTGCGTTTGGCAGCGGCAGCCGCTTCCCGCCACTGCCGCTCCAGGGCGAGCGGAATCATGCGCTCCACCGTGCGCAGCAGGGTCTGTCGTTCTCTGGCCAGTTCGGTGCAGGTCACCACGGTGCGCAGCCGCTCCGGTTCCTCCTCGCAGCGCTCGTGCAGCCTCTGCAGGTGGTCGAGGCCATGGAGCAGATGCACCAGCTGCTGCCCCAGGGGCTCGGGCAGTCCGCTCAGGTGGATCTGGTCGAGAAACAGTTCCACCCGGTCCAGATCGGCCTGGAGAACGCCCAGTTGCCGTGGGTGCCGGCGGGTGGATGCTCCGCTCAGGGCCTGGCGCAGCAGATCCAGCAGGTTCACGAAGGTCTGGTTCATGGCCTGTTCGGCCTGGGCGATCGCCAGCACCGCGTCCTCGGGAGGGGTGTCGCCGAGGGTGTCTACCCAACGGTCACCCTCGGCGGGCAGCAGCCGGCGGATCAGGGCGGCGAAGGGCACGGTGAACGGCAGCATCAGCAGCACCCCGGCCACGTTGAAGCCGGTGTGGAAGGCCGTCAGGGCGAATTCGGGATCCTGCCGAACCAGACCTGGCCACCACTGCTCCAGGGCCTGCAGATACAGGGGCAGCAGGCTGAAGGCCAGGCCGGCGGTGAACAGGTTGAACACCACATGGCTCGCGGCGGTGCGCCGGGCACTGAGGCTGCCGCCCAGGGCCGCCAGGATCGCCGTGATGGTGGTGCCCACATCCATGCCGATCACCAGGGCGAGCGCCTGGGGCAGGGCGATGGCGCCGGCGGCCAGGGCCGCCAGGTTGGTGGCCACCCCCGCCCCCGATGACTGGGTGATCACCGTGGTGAGCAGCCCGAGCAGCAGCAGCTGCAACCGGCCGATCACCGTTGCGGCGTCGAAGCGGCCGGGATCGAGCAGCAGCCCCTGCCCGGCCATCGCCTGCTGCAGGGTGGCGATGCCGGTGAACAGCAGGCCGAACCCGGCCAGAGC
>JALOOQ010000185.1 GCA_025454305.1 Cyanobium sp. Prado107 | reverse complement strand
GGGGCCGGGTCGGGATGGTGCCGCAGCAACCAGAGATCGGTGCGGGCGATCTCGTAGGCGGCTACTTTGGCGGCATCTTCGTGAAGCCGACAGATGCCGCAGGCGGAACTGGGGTGGGTGGGGGGCATGCAAGACGCGGAGTTCGTTCAGCGGCACCGATGGGGGGATCGCCTTCCAGATGAACCAGGCAGCGGTTCTCCTGGGGCGTACGGCATCGGCAGGGAGTCTGGATGGAACCCCCCTGACCGCCGTCATGGGTCCAGGTCGAATGAGAGCCAGGGGTTGTGCAGCAGGCTGATCCGCCTCACAGCCTGCTCAGCGCCGCATCCAGCCCGTCGGTAACGCCCGCCAGGAAGGGCAGATCCGCGTCTCGATGGTGTCGCTCATCCGGTGGTAGTGCGGGTTCCGCAGGAACGAGGTGTCGGTGACCATCACCGCGTCGTAGCCCGCATCCCAGAAGGGGCTGTGATCCGAGCGGCGAACATCCGGCAGCGCCCGGCCGCGATTGGGCACCGGCAGCACCCTGATTTTCACATGCCGGCCCATGGGCCCTGCCAGCTGCGTGAGAGTGAAGGCGGCCCCGGCGTTGCCCACCACGGCGATGAAGTCGCCCACCTCGCCGTAGAGGCGGCGCATCGCTGGCACCGGGTAGTCCTGCGTCGGGCTTGTGAACCCGAGCATCTCCAGGCTCACCATCAGCCGCAGCCTCTGGCCGGCCTGGCGGAGTTCACGGGCCAGGGCCTTGCTGCCCAGCATCCCCCACTCCTCCTGATCGAAGGCCACGATCCACACCGGCCGCCGTGGCGGGCTGGCGCGCCAGCGGCGGGCGAACTCCAGCAGGGCGGCGATGCCGCTGGCGTTGTCGTCGGCACCGATGGAGTGCAGGGGCCCGTCGTTGTGAGCGCCCACCAGCAGCGGATCGAGGTCGGGGTGCTGGCCGGGGAGCCAGAGGATCAGGTTAGTGCCGGCTTCACTGCCCTCCTGGAAGGGTTGCTCCTGCACTGGGCCAAGGGCGGCGAGCTGCTCGCGGATGGTGGTGCGCACGCTCATCAGCCCAAGCCGGTCCTATTGGGCGTGGCGGGGCCGGGCGATCTGCTCGAGGTAGGCCAGGAGGCGGTGCTGGAGGTCGTTGGTCAAGCGATGGAGGGCAGCCCCAGGCGATGCATCCTCTGGGATCAGAGCCGCTGCAGGGCTTCCCAGAGCACTGGCAGGGTGGCCCGGGCGATCGCGGCCACATGGTGTTGATCGGTGCCGCAGCAGCCCCCCAGCACCGCCAGGCGGGGCAGCCGCTCGCTCAGCTGCCGGAACTCCGCACCCAGCTCCTGGGGATCGCATGCATCCAGGCTTTCGGCCGCATCGAGCTCGGCATGGCTCTTGCGGGAGGCGTTCACCCGCAGCCCACCGATCCGCTCCCGCCAGCGGCTGGCCACTGGGCAGCCGCCCGTCGGTCTCCAGCGTGAATGAGACCACCACCGGCACCCCCTCACTCCCGGCGGCGCGGACGATGCCGACGGCCTCGGGCGCCGCACTGACCGTGAAGGCCGACACCAGATTGACCCCAGCGCCGGCGAGCACGGCGATCTGCCAGCGGTGGAACGCTTCCGCCTCATCGGCGCTCATCTGCTGGTCGGCCATGTAGCTGTCGCCGCGGGGACCGATGCAGCCGCTGATCAGGATCGGTTGCGATGACGCCGCCTCCGGCTCCTCCCAGCCGAGATGGCGCAGCTGGCCGGCTTCCGCCGCGCGCACCACACGGATGGAGACATGCAGTCCATCGGTTCGCCAGAGGGCGTACTCCCCCGGAACCACGCACTCCGGCTCCATCCCGAGCCGGGCGCTGTAGTCGGCGATCAAGACCGCCAGATCAGCCACGCCGAGGGCAAGGTGGAAGCGGCGTGTCATGGGACCGGAGTGCTGTGCCGGCGTTGGATCCTCCCACCAGGCTGCTGTTCCTCCCCGGTGCCTCCGGCAACACCGCCCACTGGCGGCCCGTGGCTGAGCGGCTCCAACACGGCGCTGAGCGGATCCATCTGGGCTGGCCCGGTTTCGGGGAGACACCGCCGGATCCATCGGTACGGGGCTTCAGCGACCTGCTGGAGCTGGTGCTCGCCCGCCTGGATCGCCCCACGGCCCTGATAGCCCAGTCGATGGGCGGGGTGCTGGCCCTGCAGGCAGCCCTCGCCGCCCCCCGGTGGATCACCCACCTGGTGCTGGCCGTCACCTCCGGTGGTCTGCCGATGGCCGAGCACGGAGCCGCGGACTGGCGCGAGGCCTTCCGCCTTGCCCATCCACGGTTGCCGGACTGGTTCGCTGCCGCCGCGGTGGACCTGAGCGATCAGTTGACGTCCGTTGCGAGTCCCACCCTGTTGCTGTGGGGCGACGCCGATCCGATCAGCCCGGTGGGGGTGGGCCGGAGTCTGGCCTCGCTTCTCCCCGTGGCGCAGCTGGTGGTGCTGCCCGGCGGCACCCATGATCTGGCGATCGAGCGGGCCGAGCAGGTCGCGCCGCTGATCGATCGGCACCTGGAGGGCTGAACTGCAGGGTCAGTCCTCTCGCGCCCCCAGCGCCAGCATGCTCTCGCGAGCGGCGGAAGCCAGGCCTCTGACACCGCTGATGCGGGTGCCGGCGTAGAGCCCCTCAGCGCGGAGTGTGCCTTCGCAGCTGCCGCTGCGTCGCTCCCAGATCCTCACGGTCTCGTCGGCACTGCCGCTCACCACCCTGGCCCCATCGGGGCTGAAGCGCACCGAGAGCACCTGATCGCTGTGGCCGGTGCAGGACCAGAGAAGGTCCCGGTGGCTCAGATCCCACAGGTGAACCGCTCCGTCGCTGCTGCCTGATGCCAGCCAGCGGCCATCGTTGCTGACGGCAAGGGTGCGGATCCAGCTGGTGTGACCGGGAAAGCGGCGCACCGCCGTGCCCTGCCGCAGATCCCACAGGCTGAGGTCGGTGCCGGAGGCGGTGACCAGATGGTTGCCATCAGGCGTGAAGGCCACACCCCACACCCACGCCTCGAAGCGATCGAGCACCAGAGAGCAGGTGCCGTTCGCCACGTCCCACAGCCGCACCGTGCGGTCGTGGCTGCCGCTGGCGATGCGTCTGCCCCTGGGATCGAAGGCCAGGGAGCGCACCCAGTCGCGATGGCCGCTCAGCACAGCGGTGGCTTCCTGGTGGAGTGGCTCCCAGAGCCGCAGGCTGTAGTCGCTGCCGCCGCTGGCCAGCAGCGGGGCCGTGGGGCTCCACTGCAGGCAGAGCACCTCGCCGCGATGGCCGCGAAGCGTTGCCACCTTCCGGCCGCTGGCTGCGTCCCAGAGGTGGATCGACTCGTCTCCAGCGCTGGCGATGCGGCTGCCGGCGGCGTCGTAGGAGGCCGAGAACACCGCCGAGAGCACCCAGGCGTGATGCCCCCGAAGGGTGCGGTGCAGGCGGCCTGTCGCTGCATCCCAGATCCGCACCGTGCGGTCACCGCCGGCGCTGACGATCCAGCGGCCATCGGGGCTGTATTCCGCCCACCACATCCAGTTGCAGTACCCGACCCACTTGCGCAGCAGCGTTCCCTCCGGCACGGCCCAGTGGCGCACGCTGTAGTCGCTGCCGCCGCAGAGCAGCGAGCGCCCGTCGGGGCTGAAGCAGACCCGGTGCAGCCAGCTGGCAGGGCCGCTGAGGGTGGCCCGAGGCCGGCCGCTGGGCATCTCCCAGAGGCGCACCGAATGGTCGGTGCTGCTGCTGGCCAGCCACGCCCCATCGCTGCTGAAGGCCAGGCTCACCAGATGGGACCGGTGGCCCGGCAGGGTCTCGAGCAGGAGCCGATCGGCCAAGGACCAGAGCCGGATGAGGCCTTCCCCGTCGCCGGTGGCGATCCAGCGACCCCTGGGATCCACGGCCAGGCAGCGCAGATCGGTGTGATGGGCCGCGACGCAGGCGACCGCCTCGCCGCTGGCCTCATCCCAGATCCGCAGGGTGCCATCAGCTCCGCCGCTGAACAGCTGCTCGCCACGGGGGCAGAACGCGACCGCCGCCACAGGACCCTCGTGGCCCAGCAGGGTCAGCAGCGGTTCTCCGTCGGCTACCCGCCAGATCCGCACGGTGCCATCGCCACCCGCAGCAGCCAGCCGGAGGCCGGCCGGATCGAAGGCGACTCCGTACACCTGGTCTCCGTGGCCCGCCAGCTCGCGGACCAGCTGGCCATGCTCGCTG
>JALOOQ010000047.1 GCA_025454305.1 Cyanobium sp. Prado107 | reverse complement strand
CCCCCTACGGCGTGGTGGGCCACCGCCACACCAGCGAGATCGAGCAGATCGCCGGTCAGGTGGCCGGGCGGGAGATCCAGCTGCAGTTCACTCCGCATCTGATGCCGATGGTGCGGGGCCTGCTGGCCACGGTGTACTGCCGGCTGCGCGATCCCGGCCTCACCGCCGAGGACTGCAGCACCGTGCTGCGCTCGGCCTACCGGGACGCGCCGGCGGTGTCCGTGCTGCCGGTGGGCACCTATCCCTCCACCAAGTGGGTGCGCCAGACCTGCCGGGCGCTGCTCTCCGTGCAGGCGGATCCCCGCACCGGCCAGCTGATCGTGATGGGCGCCATCGACAACCTGGTGAAGGGCCAGGCCGGCCAGGGGGTGCAGTGCCTCAACCTGATGGCGGGACTGGAGGAGAGCGCCGGCCTGCCGCTGCTGCCGTTCTACCCCTGAGCCAGCAGACCCAGCCGCTGCGCCGCCAGCCCCACAGCCAGCGGCAGGATGCGGTGCTCCTGCCGCTGGATGCGCGCGGTGAGGCTGGCGTGGTCATCACCGTCCAGCACGGGCACAGCGGCCTGCACCAGGATCCGACCGGCATCCACCTCCTCGTTCACCAGGTGGGCGGTGCATCCGGCCAGTCGCACCCCTGCTGCCAGGGCCTGCCCTACCGCGTCCATGCCGCGGAAGCTGGGCAGCAGTGACGGGTGGATGTTCACCAGGCGCTCCGGAAAGGCCTGCACCAGCCGGGGCGTGACGATCCGCATCCACCCTGCCATCACCACGAGGTCGACCTGCGCCTCCTGGAAGGCCGAGATCAGGGCCGCGTCGAGGGCCTCGCGGCTCGGCTGGAGGCGGTGGTCGATCAGCCGGCAGGGCACCCCCAGCCGCCGTGCCCGCTCCCTGGCACCGCAGGCGGCATTGTTCACCACCAGCAGCGCCACGTCGGCCGGTGGTCGATCAGCCCGGCAGGCCAGGGTGAGCGCTTCGAAATTGCTGCCCTCCCCCGAGGCCATCACCGCCAGCCGCAGGCGCCGCATCGCCCCCGGCGCGGGCTCGGCCGGTTGCAACGGCCACTGGAAGCCGTCCAGCTGCTGGCTAGGGTCAGCAAAAGCGGGCATCCCGTCCATGTCCCATCTCTCCATCCTGCCCACGGTGCTGCGCGACGAGTCCGTGCTTGCCAGGAGCCTCGAGGCCATCGGCCTGCAACCCAGCTGGGGAGGCCACCTGGACGGGTTCGCCGATGACCGCCAGGCGGTCGTCCTGCAGGTGCGCCTGGATGACGGCCAGCGGCTGGGCTGGTGCCGCGACGGTGAAGGCACGCTGGCGCTGGTGGGAGATCTGCAGCGCATCAGCCGCAGCACCCGCCTGCAGCAGTTGCTCTCCGCCATCACCCGCCGCTACGCCGCCGAGATGGCGCTGGCGGAGGTGGCCCGCCATCAGGGCAGCGCCCGGATCACCATGCGTCCCTGACCTGCCCTGCGGTGACCCCAGACACCGGCGCCCTTCTCTCCGGCCCCAGCACAGCCAGCACCCCCACCACCCCGGCCACTCCCGGCAGCGGACCCGTCGTCCGCCTCGACCTGCGCGCCTGCCACGGCCATCTGGTGGCCGTGACCCTGGAGGTGCAGCCTCAGGACCACGAGCTGTGCCTGGCTCTCCCGGCCTGGACGCCCGGGTCGTACCTCATCCGCGACTACGTGCGCCAGCTCGAGGGGCTGGAGGTGCTTCAGGACCAGGAACCCCTGCGCACCCGTCGCAGCGGCACCGCCAGCTGGTCACTGAGCCTGCCCCGGCTGAGCCCGGTGCGGATCCGCTACCGCGTGCTGGCCACCGAGCTCACGGTGCGCACCTGTCACCTCACCGCCGAGCACGGCTTCCTGGCCCTGGCCGCGGTGGTGCTGCAGGTGCTGGGCCAGCGCTGGCTGCCCCACCGCCTCCATCTGCAGCTGCCCGCGGGCTGGCAGTCCTTCGTGGCGCTGCCATCCTGCGCTGACGGCGGCTGGCTGGCCAGTGACTTCGACCAGCTGGTGGACACGCCCGTCGAGGCCGGTCCCCATGCCTGCCACGGCTTCGACGTCGCCGGTGTTCACCACCGCTGGGTGAGCTGGGGCACCACCCTGGCAGGGTTGGATCCGGTGGAGGCCGACCCCGACTGGTTGAGGGACGTGCAACGGGTGTGCCTGGCCTGCTGCCGGCTGATGGGGGTGGAGCGGCCGGCGGCCGACCACTACCTGTTCGTGCTGCATCTCACCGACAACGGCTATGGCGGCCTGGAGCACGACCTCAGCACGGTGCTGCAGTACGGCCGCCGCCGGCTGGCGAAACCCGACGGCCGCCGCAAGCTGCTGAAGCTCGTGGCCCACGAATATCTGCACCAGTGGAATGTGCGCCGGCTGCGACCCGCCGAGCTCACCCCCTATGACTACGACCGACCGGTGGTGGTGCCCAGCCTGTGGTTCGCCGAGGGGGTCACCAGCTACGTCGATCAGCTCCTGCCCCACGCCGCCGGCGTCACCACCCAGGCCGACGTGCTCGGCGATCTCGGTGCCGACCTGAGCCGCTACCGGCTGACCCCGGGGCGCCGTCTGCAGAGCCTGCGCCAGAGCAGCGAGGAGGCCTGGGTGAAGCTCTACAAGGCCGATGCCTATGCCGTCGACAGCCAGATCAGCTACTACCTCAAGGGTGCGGTGCTGGCGCTCGTGCTCGACCTGCACCTGCGCCGCCATGGCAGCGGCCTGCCGGCGGTGCTGCGCACCCTGTGGCGCAGCCATGGCGCCTGGGGCCGTGGCTATGGGGAGACCGATCTGCTCGACGCCTTCGCCTCCCCGGCGCCGGATCTGGCCACCCTGCTGCCGGCCTGGCTCGAGGGTCTCGAGGATCCGCCGCTGGACGCCTATCTGGCCGATGTGGGTCTGCGCCTCACAGCCGAGCCAGCGGAGGATCCCTGGGCCGGATGGCAGCTGGAGCCGACCTCCCAGGGCTTGACGGCGCAGCGTGTTCTGCGGGACTCTCCGGCGGAACAGGCCGGGCTGATGGTGGGAGATGAGCTGATCGCACTGGCGGGCCAGCGGCTGCGCTCGGCCGAGGAGGTCTCCAGCGTGCTTGCCGCCAGAGACTCCACCAGTCCGCTTCCCCTGCTGGCTGCCCGGGACGGCCGGCTGATCTCCTCCACGCTCACCCCGGAGCCACCTCGGACCAGAGGCTGGCGCCTGGAGGTCGATCCCGCCGCTCCGGCGGAGGCCGACGAGCGGCGGCGGCAGTGGCTGGCCCTGGAGGTGGCATGAACCGCCACTGCCAGCCCCTCGTTCTCGCGGCCGTCGCTGCCGGTGTGCTCGGCCTGGGGGGTCTGGGTTGGCTGGCCCGGGATGGCACCACCCGCCTGGCGGGTGCCGGCGGCGGCCGCTCCCTGCTCGACCTGCTCGAGGAGGTGCGGCAACCCCCTCGCCAGCCCGATCCCCCCTCCCGGCCCGCGCCGCCGCCTCCGCCCCACCAGCGCTGGCAGTCGCCGCTGCGCTCCAGTTGCCGGCCCGTGGACGCCGAGCGCCGCAGCCGGCTGGTGGCTCTGGCCGGACAGCTGCGCACCTCGCCCGAGCGGATCAGGATCGACCCCACCAACTACGGCGAGCGGCACCAGCGGGATGCCTTCGGCAACCGCCTCGATCCCACTCCACGGCTGGTGGTGCTGCACGAGACGGTCTACAGCATGCAGTCGGCCATCAACACGTTCCGCACCCCCCACCCCCGCGACGAGGACCAGGTGAGCTACCACGCCATGATCGGCCTCGATGGCCGGGTGGTGAAGCTGCTGGACCCATCCAAGCGGGCCTTCGGCGCCGGCAATTCAGCGTTCCGCGGGGAGTGGGCGGTCACCAACCCCAGGGTGAGTGGCTCGGTCAACAACTTCGCCCTGCATGTGAGTCTGGAAACTCCCGCCGACGGCGAGCATGCCGGACCCGTCCACAGCGGCTACACCGCTCGGCAGTACGACGCGCTGGCGGCCCTGCTGGCTGTGTGGATGGAGAGCTTCCCGATCCTCCCCGACCAGATCACGACCCACCGGGCCGTGGACCTCTGGGGGGAGCGGGCCGATCCGCGCAGCTTCGACTGGCAGGCCCTGCAGGTGCGTCTGGAAGCGATGGGGAAGCTCTGCTGACCGGTTCAGATCAGCGGTGAGACGGAACGCTTCTGACGGCCGTAGATCAGCGCGTGAAGTTCGGGGTCCTGCATCAGCGCAAGGATTCCCCTCGGATAATCCAGCTTGCCGTTGTGAAGATAGGCGAGCGTGGCCAGTGCCTTGGCATCCCTGGCGCTCTCACTGGCGTCCAGCATGCGGTCGGTGGGGAAACCAAGCGCTCGCTTGAGCCGTGCGATCTTGCCCACCAGCAGCTTCACGTTCTGTTCGGGATCGAGCAGCTGATCCCGCGCTGCGGCGATCTCCTCAGGGCTGGCATCCTTGCTCAGCAGCCCCTGGTGCACCAGCTCTCCCACCCCGATCTGGGCCGGACCGTGGGTGGTGAACAGGCCGGAATGGGCCGCGATCGGATGGTTCTCCCCGGGTTTGGCGTGGCGCAGTTCGTCGAAGAGGATCGCGGTGACCAGCATCGGGTTGATGTGCTCCCGGGCGCACTCGCTCAGGATCACCGGCCTCAGGGATTCGATCTGGCCGAGGGTGTGGTTCCGCAGGGGCTGAAGCTGATCGATGCCGCTGCTGAACAGCTGGGCCAGCCGCGGCTGGGGACCGTGCACCCCGAAGCGGCGGTGGAGTTCCCTGAGCTCCTCCGGGCTGAAGCGCAGGGGGTCAGGGCTGACGGACTCCTCATCGCCGCCGAGGGCACCGGCAGCCAGCCCGGCGTTCCCGGCGCCGAGGGCGATCGGACCATCCATCCAGGCAGGGGGCCCCTTGCCCGCCATCGGCAGGCTGCCGGCCAGCAGCAGGGCGCAACCGAAACCCAGCGCACGGAGGGCGGTACCCGTCCGCTGACGCGGCCGGACGGAGGGAGGCGTGCTGTGGATCAGATGGAACACCGTTGGGGAAATCCCTGGAAAAACAACACCCTGAAGATCACGCGGGGCCGGAACGCTCGAGAGACTCGAGCGGGGCAGGGCCTTGGTGATGCCGGATCGAGACCGGCCAAATCTTACGGATCATGTCAGGGGGTGTCTGCTGACGGGGAGCGGTCATCACGCCGGCACCCGCTGGTGGTTGCCGCCCCTCTCAGCCCTAGGTTTCGCTGGCGATCCCCCTCCCCGGAGCAGCCGAGGCCATGACCGCTGAGTTCGCGCGCACCGATCCAGCCCGCCAGTGGCAGCGCTTCTGCGATCTGCTCTGGCACGACGATGCCCTCGGCTTCTGGCTCGATGTGAGCCGCATGGCGCTCGGCCCCGCTGACCTCGAGGCTCTGGCACCCCGCTTCCAGCAGGCCTTCAGCGCCATGGCGGCCCTGGAGGCCGGGGCCATCGCCAACGCCGACGAACAGCGCATGGTGGGGCACTACTGGCTGCGCACCCCCGAGCTGGCCCCGGACGCGTCCACGGCCGCCCACATCACCGCTGAGGTGGATCGCATCGAGGACTTTGCCAGCGGCGTGCTGGAGGCAGGGCGGTTCACCGATGTGGTGTGGATCGGCATCGGCGGCTCGGGCCTTGGTCCGCTGCTGATGGTGGAGGCCCTGGGCCAGGTGCGCACCGGCCTGCCGATCCATTTCATCGACAACGTCGATCCGGAGGGCATCAGCCACACCCTCGCCGTGCTGGGGGAGCGGTTGCGCACCGCCCTGGTGGTGGTGGTGAGCAAGTCGGGCGGCACCCCCGAGCCCCGAATCGGCATGGAACAGGTGCGCGCCCGGCTGGAGGCGATGGGCGGCCGCTGGTCCGAGCAGGCGGTGGCCATCACCATGCTGGGGAGCCGTCTCGATCAGCTGGCCGAGCGTGAGGGCTGGCTGGCCCGTTTCGACATGTTCGACTGGGTGGGCGGCCGCACCAGCGTCACCAGCGCCGTGGGTCTGCTGCCTGCGGCCCTGATCGGCGTCGACATCCGGGCCTTTCTGGCGGGAGCCTCGGCCATGGATGCCGCCACCCGCATGCCCGACCTGCGCGCCAATCCGGCTGCGCTGCTGGCGGCGGCCTGG
Organism: Cyanobium sp. Prado107; assembly: GCA_025454305.1. Lineage (GTDB taxonomy): Bacteria > Cyanobacteriota > Cyanobacteriia > PCC-6307 > Cyanobiaceae > NIES-981. The sequence goes on along the minus strand of JALOOQ010000047.1, from coordinate 6,663 downwards.
CATGTGGCCGGCGAGGGCCGCGGACGCCGCGACATGGTGGTGCTGCCCTACCGCGACCGCCTGGCGGTGTTCAGCCGCTACCTCCAGCAACTGGTGATGGAGAGCCTGGGCAAGCGCTGTGATCGCCAGGGAACGGTGGTGAACCAGGGACTGGCCGTGTACGGCAACAAGGGCTCCACCGACCAGCACGCCTACGTGCAGCAGCTGCGCGACGGCATCGACAACTTCTTCGTGACCTTCATCGAGGTGCTGGAGGATGCCGGCGGTCTGCCGGCGATCCAGGACGAACGCCCCGGGGATGTGCTGGAGGGCTTTCTGCTGGGCACCCGCCAGGCCCTGCTGGAAGGTGGCCGCCAGAGCCTCACGATCACCCTGCGCCGCTTCGATGCCGCCGCACTGGGGGCCCTGATCGCCCTGTTCGAGCGCGCCGTGGGGCTGTATGCCGAGCTGGTGAACATCAATGCCTACGACCAGCCCGGTGTGGAAGCGGGCAAGCGGGCGGCGGCCGCCGTGCTGGAGCTCCAGCAGCGCCTGATCGGCGAGCTGGAGGACGGCCAGCCCCGCAGTCTCGCTGAGCTGCAGGAGAGCCTGGGTACCGACAGCGCCGAACCTCTGTTCTGGATCCTGCGCCACCAGGGCGCCAACGATCCCGGTCTGCAGGTGGAGGGCGACTGGGGCCGGCCGGCCTCCCTGCGTTTCAGCCGCCGCTGAGCGGATCGCTCAGGCGGCAGCGCAGCAGGGCGAGGGCTTCATCTGGAAGTCCCAGGAAGCGGTCCAGCCAGCGGTCACCGCTCGCCGGCACCTGGGCCACGCCCACCAGCAGCCCCAGGCCCTCGCCGTCCAGGGCCTGGCCCTGGCAGCGGTGGCGGCGGCTGTGAAGGGCTCCGGTGCTCAGTTCCGTGTCGATCCGCAGGGGCGGCGGCCGGTAGACGCCCATGGCTCGGCAATGGAACCGGGCCTGGAAGCGCAGCCTGAGCTCACCACTGCGGGGCGCGAAGAGGCCGCTGAGCTGCAAGGGTTCGATGGCGATGGTGAGGCCGGGAGGCAGCGGCAGCCCAAGGATGCGCGTGCTGCGCCAGGACAGGGCGGGAATGCGCAGCTCCTGCGGGCTGAAGTGCAGGGGCCGCTCGGCTACGCCGCAGTCCTCCCCGGCCCTGGCATCGAGCCGGCCGACCCCGCTGCCACCGCGGGCGTCGTAGCTGAAGCGAGGAAATCCGCCGATGGCCAGACCGCAGCCCTCCAGGGTCGTGAGGCGCAGGTCCATGCAGGCGCTCAGGAGTGGCTGCGCAGGGACTCGAGTTTGCCCCGGCCATGCAGCTCCGCCAGGGCGTCATAGCCGCCGACGGCAATGCCGTCGATGAACACCTGGGGCACCGGTCCCCGGTCCGTCTGTCGCACGGTGTGGGGGATCGCCAGGGTGCGCAGCATGCGCAGGGCGCGAGCGCTGTAGGGACAGCCCTCCGCCACCACGATCTCCACCCGCGGATCGGCCAGTGCGTGCGGATCGGCGGCCACCTGGGGATCGGCAGCATGCGGTGCGGAGGTGGCTGCGGGATGGGCCGGTGCCGCCTCCAGCAGACCCACCAGCACGTCGGCACCCTTGAGCACCAGGGTGCCCGGCTCGAGATGTCCTCCCCACACCTGGCAGTTGCCGTCCGAGAGGCTCAGATGCAGATGCACCCCCTCCGGGGCGAGCGTTCCCTGCAGGGTGATGATCTCCAGCTCTCCCCGCACCAGGGTGGGACCGGACTGGCCCGGGCACTGGAAGGCGGCCTGGGAGAGATTGCCCACCACGCTCAGCACGAAGCCCGCAGCCTGATGGCTGGCGGCCAGCGACGCCAGGCTGCGGTACAGGTCGCTCCCGGCCTCGAGGTGCAGCGGCAGGGCACGCATGGGGCCTGGCATCGACGGGACAGGGGGCCAAGTTACGCCCCGGGCCCCGCAGCCTCCTGGGCTGGTGGCAGCGCCCCTGCCATCCGGCTGCCAGGCTCGAGGGGACAACCAGCGAAGGGCCCGCGATGTGTTTTTCCAGCGAGGCCAGCTTCACCGCCGCCGCCGTCCTGGTGCCGGCCGGGGCCTGGGCCCTGCAGGCCTGCCGCAGCCGCCGGCGAACCGACCTGCTTTCCCTGGCCTTGTGTCCCTGGCTGTTCGGTGTGCAGCAGGCCCTGGAGGGTTTTGTGTGGCTCGGCCTCAAGGCTCCCCTGGAAGCGCCCTGGACCGATCACGCCGCCGTGGGATTTCTGTTCTTCGCCCACGGGTTCTGGCCCGCCTGGATCCCCTGGTGTGCCCTGCAGGCTGCACGGCCCCGTCGGCCGGAGGTCGTGCCTCTGCTGCGCTTCGTCTTCGCCCTCGGGCTGGTGCTGGGGCTGTGGCTTTGGCTGCCGCTGGCGCTCGATGGCGCCCGGGTGGTCCCGGAGATCCTCGGCGGCTCGATCAGCTACCACACCCGGCTGCTGGCCGATGGCCTGCTCTCCCGGGAGCTGGGGGTGAGCAGCTACTCCCTGGTGGTGCTGGTGCCGCTGCTGCTCTGCGGCTCGCAGCGCCTGGCCTGGTACGCCCTCGCCCTGCTGGTGAGTGTGGTGGTGAGCTGGATCGCCTTCACGCAGACCTTCACCTCGGTGTGGTGCTTTCTCGCGGCGGTTCTGGCCCTGCTGATTCCCTGGGTGGCCGCCGAACCCCTGCAGACCCCAGGGCCGGCGCCAGGGGCCGACGCGCTGGGGATCTGATCAGCGCTCGCCATCCGGCTGTGCGCCGCCGGGGCCGGCGGCGGGGCGGAACTGCTGCACCAGCAGCCCCCGCTGGTATTCGGCCGCCAGGCTGGCGAGATGCCGGCGGGCCTGGGGCGCCAGGTCCTCCCCCACCTGTTCCAGCGCCAGGCCCTGGGGGATGCGCATGCGCAGCACCAGGGCCAGGGCATCGAACAGGCGCACCTGGTCGCTCTGCCAGCCCTGATAGTCAGCCGCCATGGTCTGCAGAGCCTCATCGGGCAGCTGGCCGGCGGCCACGCGCTGGCGCACCTCCTGCAGCTGACTGAAGCGGGCTGAGCTCACCAGGGCGTGGGCCGATCCGAGGGCCGCCAGGGCGTCGGCCGCCTCGCGGCGCAGCACGCCCAGGCTGCGCTCCAGCACGGCCTGCTCCACCGACAGGGGCTCCCGGGTGGCGGGGCAGGAGGCCAGGGGCGAGAGCAGGGGCTCCAGGGAGGGTGGTGGCGTCAACTGGGGGGCGGATGGGGGCGCCAGGGCGGCCGCCCAGCGGCGCAGCTGCTGGGCCAGCCACCGGCGCCACTCCTGGAGGAGGCGCGGCATCGGTGGTCGTTCGGTTCCCGCACTCTGGAGCGGCCGTGCGTCGGTGCCAAGGCGGCCGCCCGCCGTGGTGGAGCGGTTATCCGACCGTGGGCACCGCGGAGCTGCGGCGGTGGTGTGGCCGTCAGGTCACCGTGACGCCCTTCCAGAAGGCGATGCGGCCCCGGATCTGTGCGGCCGCCGGCCTTGGATCGGGATAGAACCAGGCGGCGTTGGCGTTCACCTGGCCATTCACCACCACGTCGTAGTAGTGGGCCTCGCCCTTCCAGCCGCAGACGCTGCGGTGGCTGGAGAGACGAAAGCAGTCGGGGGAGAGGGAATCGGCCGGGAAGTAGGCGTTACCCTCCATGGTCACGATGTCGTCGCTTGCGGCGATGACGCCCCCGTTCCAGATGGCTTTCATGGTGCGGCCGTGGCTGCGACCATGATGGGGCGCAGGCGCGGGTAGGTGGGGCTCCAGCGCGCCCGATCCAGGCAGGCCCGGGCCTCCTGCTCCGTGCCGGCCAGCCGGGCCACGCCCTGCCGCACCGCCGCCAGGGCCACGGCCTCGGCCACCGCCGCTCCCACCGCCTGGGACTCGGTCATGGCGGGCATCAGCGGCGCATCGGGATCACGGCTGGCGGGGATCTCCTCCACGAGGGCCGCCAGGGCGGCGTCGATCATCTCCTCGCTCACCGTGGTGGCACCCACCGCCACGCAGGCGAACCCCAGGCCGGGAAACACCAGGCAGTTGTTGCACTGGCCGATGCGCCGCTCCCGGCCGCCGTGGCGCACCGGCGGGAAGGGACTGCCGCTGGCCACCAGGGCCCTGCCGTCACTCCAGGCGAGCAGATCCGCGGGCGTGGCCTCGGCGAGGGCCGTGGGGTTGGAGAGCGGCAGGATCAGCGGCCGCTGACCGCCGGCACCGGCCATGGCCTCCACCACGGCACGGTCGAAGGCGCCGGCCACCGTGGAGGTGCCGATCAGCACGGAGGGACGCACCTGGCGCACCACCTCCAGCAGGCCGATCCGCCCTTCCGCGTCGGTGTCGAGGCCGGCAGCGTCGCCGGCGGGCCTGGCGAAGGGCCGGGCCGCCGGCGGGATGCCTTCCTGACCCTCCAGCAGCAGCCCCTGCCGGTCGATCGCCCAGATGCGCGCGCGCGCCTGCTCGTTGCTCAGTCCCTGCAGCTCCAGCAGCCGCACCAGCCGCTTGGCGATGCCGCAGCCGGCCGTGCCCGCCCCGAAGATCACGATGCGCTGGTCCTCCAGGCGGGCCCCCTGGCCCCGGCAGCCCGCCAGCACCGCCGCGGCGGCCACCACGCTGGTGCCCTGGATGTCGTCGTTGAAGCTGGGCAGGCGGTGGCGGTAGCGGTCCAGCACGTGCCGGGCCTGCGGGCTGCCGAAGTCCTCCCAGTGCAGGAATGCCTGCGGGAACACCCTTTCCACGGCCTCCACGAATCCGTCCAGCACGGCGTCGTAGGCCTCGCCGCGCAGGCGGCGGCGGCGCAGCCCCGGGTAGAGCGGATCGCTGAGCAGGCTTGGGCGGTCGGTGCCCACGTCGATGGTCACCGCCAGCGTCCGCTCCGGATTCAGCCCGGCGCAGAGGGTGTAGACGGCCAGCTTTCCCTGGCAGATGTGGATGCCGCCGATGCCCTGGTCGCCGATCCCGAGGATGCCCTCGGAGTCGGTCACCAGCAGCAGGTCGACGCCCTCCGGCGCGGCGCGGCGCAGCAGCTCCGGCAGCTGCGGCAGGTGTTCGGGTGTGAGGTAGAGACCCTGGCCGCCCGGCAGGTCGGTGTGGCTGAAGGCCTCGATCACGGCGCCCACGGTGGGGGTGTACACCACGGGGAGCACCGCCTCGATGTGCGTCTCCAGGAATCGGTGGAAGAGGGTGAGGTTGCGCTGCCGCAGAGCGCTCAGGTAGCCGAAGCGGGCCATGGCGTCGCTCTGGCGCTGGAAGCCGTCCCACACCCGGCGCACCTGCAGCTCCAGGGTCTCCACCGCCGCCGGCAGCAGTCCCTCCAGGTCCAGCTCCCGGCGTTCCTCGGGGCTGAAGGCGGTGTCCTTGTTGAGCGTTGGATCGGCCAGCAACGCCGCTCCGCGCAGTGCTGTGAACCGGTCCGGCGGGACGCTGGGCATGGAATCGGCCATGGCGGGCAGGGGCGTGCCGCCTGGGTCAGGGCACGAGGTTCACCAGCTTGCCCGGCACCACGATCACCCGGCTCGGCGAGCGGCCCTCGAGCCATCTGGCAGCGATCTCGCTCTCCAGGGCCAGCTTCTCCAGGGTGGCCCGGTCGGCGTCGGCGGGCACCTCCAGATTGCCGCGCACCTTGCCCTTCACCTGGATCACCAGCGGGATCGTGTCGCGCACCAGGGCGGCCGCATCGGCCACCGGCCACGCCTGGCTGTGGATGCTCCCGCCCTCGCCCCCCAGCCGGCTCCACAGTTCCTCGGCCAGGTGCGGCGCGAAGGGGGCCAGGAGCAGCAGCAGGGTGCGCAGGGCCTCCACGGCCACGGCGTCGGAGACGCCGGCCAGGTGCTCGGCCATGGCATTGCTGAGCTTCATCAGCTCGGACACGGCGGTGTTGAACTGGAAATCGCCCTGCAGGTCGTCGCTCACGGCGGCGATGGCGGTGTGCACCGCCCGCCGCAACGCACGCTCGGCCTCAGTCAGCTCCGTGCCGCTCAGAGTCGCGCCGTCGAGGCCGCCGGACGGACCCGGCAGGCCCCCCAGGCTCAGGCCCCGTTCCGCCGCGCCGTCCACCAGCCGCCAGAGGCGCTGCAGAAACCGGAACTGCCCCTCCACGTCGGCGTCGTCCCACTCCAGGTCCTTCTCCGGCGGCGCCTTGAAGAGGATGAACATGCGCGCCGTGTCGGCGCCGTAGCGGTCGATCACCACGGCGGGATCGACACCGTTGTGCTTCGACTTCGACATCTTCTCGTAGAAGGTGTCGAGCCGATCGCCGCTCTCAGGATCGCGGGGATCACTGGGATCCGCCACATCGGCGGGAGCGATGTGGCGGCCGGTGTGGGGATTCCGGTAGGTGATCCCCTGCACCATGCCCTGGGTGAGGAGCCGGGTGAAGGGCTCATCGAAGCCCAGCAGGCCCCGGTCGCGCAGCACCTTGGTGAAGAAGCGGGCGTAGAGCAGGTGCAGGATCGCGTGCTCGATGCCGCCCACGTACTGGTCCACCGGCAGCCAGTGGTCCACGGCCTCGCGGCTGAAGGGCAGCTCGCCGTTGCGGGCGTCGCTGTAGCGCAGGTAGTACCAGCTCGAGCAGATGAAGGTGTCCATCGTGTCCGTCTCGCGCCGGGCGGGCTTGCCGCAGCTGGGGCAGGCCACGTTCACCCAGCTCTCGAGCTGGGCCAGGGGCGAGCCGCC
>JALOOQ010000046.1 GCA_025454305.1 Cyanobium sp. Prado107 | reverse complement strand
TGACAATGGGGCGGTCTGATCATCCGCCGTTGGCAAGCGCGCCACAGGCCCAGCGGGGGATCCCACCGCTGCCCTTCGCCAGCCCGCCCGGGCACGACCATGCCCTGCAGGAGTTCCTGGAGCAGGCCAGCCGTCGCCTCTGCGCCTGGCTGGGCAGCTCCTCCCTGCGCCCGCCGCTTCCCGGTCTGAGTCTGATGCCGGCGGTGGAGCCCGCCCAGCGTCCCCAGCCTGTCGATCAACTGCTCGCCGACCTTCAGCTGGTGATGGATGGGGCCTACAACCCCGGCCATCCCGGCGCCCTGGCCCATCTCGACCCGCCTGCCCTGGGGGCCTCGATCGTGGCAGAGCTGATCTGCGCAGGCCTCAACAACAACCTCCTGGCCGAGGAGCTCTCCCCCAGCCTCACGCGCCTGGAGCGCGGCCTGATGGCCTGGCTGGCGGAGCGCCTCGGCCTGCCGCCGGGCAGCGGTGGCGTGCCGGCCAGTGGCGGCACCCTCTCCAACCTCATGGCCCTGGTCGCCGCCCGGCGCAGCAGGGACCTCGCCACCTGCAGCGAAGCCGTGGTGCTGGCCAGCGCAGACGCCCATGTCTCGCTGGCGAAGTCGCTGGCGGTGATGGGGCTGCCGGCGGACGCGCTGCGGCAGGTGCCGGTGGACCTCCAGGGGGCCATGGACGCCGCACGGCTCGAACAGGAGCTGGAGCTGCTGGCCGCCCGCGGCATCCCGGTGATCGCCGTGGTGGCCACCGCGGGCACCACCGTGCGCGGCGCCGTGGATCCGCTGCCGGCCATTGCCGCCCTCTGCCGCCGCCATCGGCTGTGGCTGCATGTGGACGGCGCCATCGGCGCCGTGTTCGGCCTCAGCCAGGCCCACCGCAGCCGGGTGCCCGGGCTGGAGCAGGCCGATTCCCTCACCGTCAATCCCCAGAAACTGCTGGGCATCACCAAGACCTCCTCCCTGCTGCTGCTCGCTGAGCCACGCCTGCTGGAGAGTGCCTTCGGCACGGGCCTGCCCTACATGGAGCCCAGCTGGGGTGGCGGCCACGGCGGCGAACAGGGCATCCAGGGCACACGGCCGGCGGAGGTGCTCAAGCTCTGGCTGGGGTTGCGTCAGCTGGGGCTGGACGGCATCGAGGCCGTGCTCGACGGCGCTGTGGCGCGCAGGCATGCGCTGCAGGACCTGCTGGCGGCGATTCCCGGGCTGCGTCTGGTGGGAGGTCCTCTGCACCTGCTGGCCTTCACGCCGGAGCACGGCGATGGCGCTGCCGCCGAGCGCTGGAGCCTGGCCACCCGCCAGCGCCTGCTGGAGGACGACCTGATGCTCTCCCGCCCGCTCTACCGCGGCCGCCACCATCTCAAGGCGGTGCTGGGCAACCCCCACACCGGCAGCAGCGAACTGGAGCGGGTCGCCCACGTGGTGGGCGCCAGCCTTCCCGCAATCCCATGACCGACCTGCAGCCCGCCACCCAGCAACGCCGCGGCCGCTGGGTGGCGATCATCACCGGCGCCATCTCGGTGCTGGTGGGTGTGCTCTACCTGCTGCTGATCGTGCTGCTCGACAGCCGGGGGCCGCTGCAGCCGCCACCACCCGAGGCCCTGGGTCTGGCTCCGGCAGGGATCGGAACACCGCCGCTCAGCGTCCCTCGGGGCGTGGCGGCAACTGGCGATCCCGGCGCCGCAGGGGCTCCACGACGCGACTGAGCGCCTCCTGCAGAAAGCGCTGCAGGGCCCCTTCCCGGCGGTTGAGGTCGAAGTGGCGCTGCACCACCTCCTGCATGCCGCCGTCGCCCCAGTCCTGATCGCGCTCGAAATAGGTGATGAAGCTGGCCCCGGCCACCCGGGTGAGCCAGGCGGCGCTCACCGCCTGCACCACCCGGCTCACCACCAGCGCCGGCAGGTTCAGGCTCAGGGCCGCCGTGAGCAGTCCCACGCCGCCCTTCACCAGTCCCAGCGCCGCCAGGGTGCGCCCCACGGAGAGGGCCAGGTCCTGGGCGCTCTCCCGGCTCAGCGCCACCCCGTGGACGCGCCCCAGCTCGATCACCATCTGGGCGTTCACCGCGGCGGCGCCGAGCAGATCCAGTCCCGGAAGCGGGGTCACCGCCACCACTCCGGCGCCGATCCACATGTAGCGCTCCACCACCGTCTCGGCGTCGCTGCGTCGCTGGCGCGCCAGCAGGGACCTGCTCGCCTCACTGAGGGTGCGGCACTGGAGCAGCAGGTTGTCGGCGATCAGGTTCTCACCGTCCGCATGCAGCACGGCGGCGATGCGCCGCAGCAGCACCTCCACCTCGGGCGCCGGCTGCAGGGGCCGCCCGCCGGGCATCGGCACGCTCTGGGGGGCTGCGCTGGCGGGAAGAACGTCCTCCGGGGCCAGCAGACCCTCGAAGCGGCGGCGCAGCAGCGCCAGCAGCCGCTCCTCCTCCTGCTCGCCGCGCAGATCGCACTTGTTCAGCACCAGCAGCAGTCGCTTGCCCATGCCGGCCAGGCTGCGCAGCACCTCCGCCTCGCTGGCCCGCAGGTCGCCGTCCACCACCAGCAGCAGCAGATCGGCGCGGCTGGCCTGCTCTCGGGCGAGTTGCTCCCGCTCCCGGCCGCTGGCACCGGCCTCGAGGATCCCGGGGGTGTCCACCAGCCACACGGCTCTCTCCAGCCCCCGCAGCCGCAGCCGGTAGCGCTGGGCCTCGGTGGTGGAGCCCATCGGCGCTCCCACGCTGCCCACCAGTTCCCGCAGCAGGGCCCGGATCAGCGATGTCTTGCCGGCGGACCCCGTGCCGAACACGACGATCGTCAGGTCTCCGCGCTCCAGCTCGCGTGCCATCCGCTGGCGCTCCTGCTGCAGGGCTTCACGGGCGATGCCGTCGCGGACGCGCTCCAGGGTCTGGTCGATGGCCTCCAGGTTGCGGGCCGCCGCCTCGCGGCTGCTGGCGGGCGCCTCCGGGCTGGGCGCTCCGGCGCCGCCGCGCTTCCGGTCCCCACGTCGGGCTCCATCGGCACGCAGCAGGCGCAGCCACGGCCAGGCCAGCTGCACGAGCAGTGCCGCCACCGCCAGCACCAGCAGCAGGGCCACTGGCCCCACCAGGCCGTAGGGCAGCACGCCGCTGAGATGCCAGATCAGCTGGTTGAAGGCCTGCAGCACCAGGCCCACCACCAGCAGCGCCAGCAGCAGCACGCCGGCGGCGATCCAGAGGCGGGTGCGATGGTTCACGCCGGCGCGTCCCCCACCTAGCTGCGGGCGGAACGCATGATCTCGCCCCAGAGCCCCGCCGCCAGAGCGCTGGTGGCGCCGGTGGGACTGTTGTCGTCGTTCCCGAGCCAGATGCCGATCACCCGGTTGCGGTCGGCGTCGTAACCCACGAACAGCAGGTCGCGGTTTTCATTGGTGGTGCCGGTCTTGCCCCCTTCCTGGCCACCCAGGGAGGCGGCCGTCCCCGTTCCCGACCGCACCACCGCGCGCATCAGCTGCTGCATGCGCCGGGCCGTCTCCCGCGTCACCGCCTGCCGGCCCGCGGGAGCTGCAGGGGCGGGGGTCGCGCGGCCCCCCGCCTCGGCCTGACGGCGGCACTCGTCCGGTTCCTCGCCGCGGCAGGTTTCGCCATCCACCACCTTGCGGATCGTGGTGGGTGGCAGCCAGGTGCCGTCGTTGGCGATGGCCGCATAGGCGGCGGTGAGCTCCAGCAGCGTGACTTCGCTCTGGCCCAGGGCAAGGCCGGGAACGGGGTCAAGGGGGCTGGTGATGCCCAGGTCGCGGGCCTTCTGCACCACCGCCTCCAGGCCCACCCGCTGGGCAAGGCGGAGCGCGGCGGTGTTGCTGCTGCGGGCGAAGGCGCTCACCAGCGTCAATGAACCGCTGCAGTCGCTGGTGAAGGTCTGCCCTCGCCAGCGCAGGGCGCCGCACTCCACCGGATCGCCTGGGGTGGCTCCCCGCTCCAGGGCGACGAGATAGGGGAACAGCTTGAACGTGCTGCCGGGCTGGCGCAGGGCCATGGTGGCCCGGTTGAACTGGCTCTGCTGGTAGTCACGCCCTCCGGCCAGCGCCAGGATGCCGCCGCTGCCCGCATCCAGCACCACCACCGCGCCCTCGCTGACTCCCAGGCTGCGGCTGCCGTCGAGACGCCGGCGCAGCAGCCGCTCCACCCGCTCCTGCAGGCCGGGATCGAGATGGGTGTCGATGAGGAAATTGCCCTCGGCGGCCACACTGCGGCCCACCGAAGCCTCCAGGTCGCGACGCACCTGATCGGTGTAGAAGGGGGCTCCGCGGCCCAGCTCCCGGCTCCGGCAGGCATCGGCATGCAGCTGCACCGGGCTGCGCCGCGCCCGCCTGCCGGCATCGGCGCTGATGCGGCCCGTGTCGACCATCTTCTGGAGCACCTGGTTGCGCGAGCTCAGGGCCGCCTGGGGATCGAAGCAGGGGTCGTAGCCGTTCGGGGACGGGAGCAGGCCCACCAGCAGTGCCGCATCCTGCAGCTGCAGCTCCCGGGCCGGCCGGCCGAAGTAGTGCCGGCTGGCGTCCTCGAAGCCCCAGCCCACTCCCAGATACACCCGGTTGAGATAGCTGAGCAGCAGATCGCGTTTGCTGAAGCGCGCCTCCAGCTGCAGCGACACCAGCAGTTCGCGCCATTTGCGCCCCAGAGTCTCCCCCTGCCCCACCTGATCCGGGTAGAGGCTTCGGGCCAGCTGCTGGGTGAGCGTGCTGCCGCCCTGCAGCACCCGCCCGCCCATCAGGTTGGTCACCAGGGCCCGTGCGGTGCCCACCGGATCCACGCCCGGGTGCCACCAGAAGCGACTGTCCTCGCTAGCCAGCAGGGCATCCACCAGCACCCGCGGGTAGTCCCGCAGTGCCGCCAGCTCACGGTGCTGGCGGCCTTCGGCGCTGGCGATCGGCCGGCCGTTGCGGTCGTAGAAGCTCAGGGGGCCGCGCACCGGCGCCAGGCTGCCGCGGATGGGCACCTGCACCACCGCCAGCGCCAGGGTGGCGAGGCCCGTGGCCGCCACACCGGCCAGGGCCAGCGTGACCCCGCGCACCGCCTTGACCAGCCTGGGCCGGGGGCGCTGCTGGAACTCCAGTTCGGGCAGCCCGGCCTGCTGGCTGGGGCCGAAACGCACGCTGTCGCCGTCACTGAGCAACAGTTCGCTCACCCGCCGGCCCTGCCACCAGAGCCCGTTGGTCGAGCCGCTGTCCCGCAGCAGCCAGTGGCGACCCACCTGCTCGAGCAGGGCGTGCTGCCGGCTCACGGCCGCGTGGGGAATGGACACCTGGCACTCGGCGTCACGGCCGATGCGGTAGACGCCGCCGTGCAGGGACAGCCGCGTGCTGCCCTGGCCCGGGAGGTGCACCAGCAGCAGCCCCTCCGTCATGGGTGTGGATCAGCGGGACGGATCATCGTCGTGCGCCATCGCCCTGGGGCGGCGCGAACAGGTCGATGAGGAAGCAGAGCACGGCCAGGTTGATGGCCACATCGGCGAGGTTGAACACCGGAAAGGACACCGGCACCAGGGCCAGGAAGTCGACCACGGCCCCCAGTCGCCAGCGGTCGACGCCGTTGCCGACGGCACCGCCGAGCAGCAGGCCGAGGGCCAGGCCCCGCGCCAGGCTGTGCGCAGTGCGGGGCTGCCGCCAGATCCACACCACCACGCCCAGGGCCACCGCCAGGCTCACCAGGCCGAGCAGCCTGGAGGAACCGCTGAACAGGCTGAAGGCGGCACCGGTGTTGGTGGTGTAGGTGAGCTCCAGCAGGCCGGGGATGAACGGGCGCCCACCGGTGCCCGCCAGATGATCGCTGGCCCAGGCCTTGGTGAGCTGGTCGGCCAGCACCACCCCGGTGGCCAGGCCCAGGCTGAGGCGGCGGCGTGGCCGGAGTGCACCGCTCACGGTTGCACGAGCAGCACCCGCCGCAGGGCCAGGGCCACCACCGCCACGGCCGTGCAGAGCAACAGCTGGGAGGGCAGGGGCACCACGCTGAAGCTCACCAGCAGCTGCAGAAGATCACCCCGCCAGCGACCGGCGAGGGCCCCCAGCAGCAGGTTCAGCACCCCGCAGAGCTGGATCACCAGCAGTCCGAAGGCTGCCGTTCCCGTCAGCTTGAGCACGTCGTTCATCCCAGGCTGGCGGGCCAGTTTGCCCGCCAGCCACCCGGCTGGCACGAAGCCGGCCAGGTAGCCGAAACCCGGATCGAGCAGATAGGGCGTTCCACCACCGCTGTGGAACACGGGCAGCTGCAGCAGACCGAGACTGAGATAGGCGACCGCCGCCATCAGGGCGCTGCGGTGGCCGCACACCAGAGCGGTGAGCAGCAGGGCGGGAACCTGCAGCGTGATCGGCAGGGCCACGACCTCCCAGCTGCCGTCCTGGGCCGGCAGCGGCGCGGCGGCCTGGATCATGCCCCCGAGCAGAATCAGCAGCAGACCGGCAATGGCGCCGCTCCAGTTGGCCAGGGCCCTCAACGGCTCAGCGTCCAGTTCGCACCAGTCTGAAGGGTGATGCACGCCCCGGTGTTCCAAGACCCGCTGTTGCAAGCCCTGGCGATGGACGCTCTGGTGTTGTCAGCCGCGGTCCGCGGCCCCATGCCAGGGTGCCGGCCTGTGCCCCGTTCCGCACCTGGATCCCGATGGCTGACCCCATGGCCGAACCCAACCGTCCCGATGACGCTGCTGCAGCCGCCGGCCCATCCCTGGCTGTGGGCCAGCGGGTGTGCCTGCGCGAGCGTCCGGCCTACCTCAAGACGGCCGACCCGATGCCCATGCTGCGCCCCGTCGATCTGATCGACCGGGACGAGGTGGGGCAGGTGGTGGAGGTGCGGGCGCTGGGCATGGTGGCTGTGCGCTTCCGCCGCGGCAGCTTTCTGCTGGCTGCCTCGGATCTGCAGCCGCTCTGAGGCCATGGGGTCTCAGCCGCCAGGGGCTGAGACCGTCCCGGACCACACCCGCTCACCGGCCTCCAGGGCCGCCGCGGGACCGCAGAGGCTCAGCACGGGGCTGCTCAGCCAGCGCTGGGCGGCGGCGCGGAGGTCGCGGGGAGTGAGCCGCCCGGCCCGCTCCAGGCATTCCTCCACATGCCGTTCGCCGAGCCCATGCCCCAGCACAAGGGCCTGGCGGTCGGCCACCTGGGCGCAGGTCTGGCGGCCCATGGCGTCCTGGCCCCGGAACTTGGCCAGCGCCAGACTCAGCTCATCCTCGGCGAGGGACTCGGTCGACAGCCGCTGCCATTCCTCCAGCAGAGCGTCGCAGGCTTCCCGGGCCCGCGCCAGTGAGCTGGAGAGATGAATCACGAACGGGGCGGCGGCGCAGCGGGGCGGCATGTGCACGCCCACGTCGTAGGCCAGGCCGCGCTGCTCGCGCATCACCTGGAAGAGCCGGCTGGACATGCCCACCCCCAGATGGGCCTGAAGCATCCGCAGTGCCAGGGCGTCCGGGTGGCCCAGGGGCACGGTGGCCGCGCCCAGCATCACCACCAGTTGCTCGGTGTCCTGCTCCTGACGGGCCAGGCCGGCTCGGGGTGTCGCCGGCGCGCTCCAGGGCTCGGCGAGCGGAGCGCGGGTGGGCCACGGCCGGGCGGTGAGCAGCTCAGCGAGCCGGCCCTCCAGCCCCTGATGGATGTCGCCGCAGAGCACCAGCAGGGCCCCATCCTCAGCCAGCCCTCCCACCAGCGGTCGCAGTTGCTCGGGACCAAGCCCGGCCAGCTCCTCTTCAACCCCCATCGGATCGTGGCCGTAGGCGCCGTCGCCGTAGAGCAGGTCGCGCAGTCCGTCGTGGGCCAGCTGGAAGGGGTCCTCCCGCTGGCGCTGCAGGTGCTGGAGGTTGAGCTCACGCTCCAGCTCCACCTGCGCGGGGCTGAGGACCGGCTCGGCGGCCATCGCCAGCAGCAGGGGCAGCAGATCCTCGGCGTCCTCGCTGGCGCACTTGAGGCTGAGCACCAGGGCGTCTTCCGTCGCCTCCGAGCGCAGGCCGGCGCCGCGTCCCTCCACGAGCTCCGCCAGTGCCTCGGTGTCGTAGGCGCCGGCACCGCGGGTCATGGTGCCGGCCAGCAGCTGCATCGCGCCGCGCTGCCCGCGGGGATCGCGGCTGCTGCCGCCGCGGATCCAGAGGCGCGCCGCCACCAGGCCGGCGCTGGAGCGCGGCTGGCTCAGCAGCGGCAGCCCTCCGGGAAGCTGGGTTCGGCGCCAGGCGTGGGATGCGTCCGCGAGCGGGTTCATGCCGGCACCGCCTCGAGCACGCAGGCCCGCCCCGGTGCCAGCAGCGGCAGGGTTTCGCGCACCAGGGCGCCGGCATCCCAGCGCTCCAGGTCCCGCAGGGGAGCCTCGAGGGGCACGCCATGGCCCCAGAGGTGCTGGCTGCCCAGCGCCGACGCGACACCTCCTGCCGATTCCAGGCCGAATCGATAGCCGTTGGCGACCAGGCGCTGGCTGCGCCGCCACTCCTCCGGAGCGATCTCCTCGGCGGCCAGTTCCTTCAGCGCTGCCCCGATCTCCCGCCGGATGGCGGGCAGATCCTCCTCCTCGCCGATGGCCTCCAGCAGGCCCAGGCTGCCGCACTCGAGCACGTGCAGATCCAGGTCGATGCTCTCCACCAGGCGCAGCCGCTCCCGCAGTCGGTCCACCAGCCTGCTGCGCCGGCCTTCCGCCAGCAGGCTGGTGATCAGGTCGGCACCCATCACCCCATGCAGGTCGGCGGCCGCCGGCAGCTCCCAGAGCATCAGCAGGCGGGCCGATTCCAGCCTGGGCAGGCGCAGGCGATGCTCCCCCGGCCGCACCGTCAGAGGGGGCAGTGGTCGCGGGGCCGCCACGGCGGCCGGCTCCAGCCGCGCCAGGCTGCTGGCCGACAGGCGTTCCTCCAGGGCGACCGTATGGGCGGCCCCGGGATCGAGGCAGCCACTGAGGATCAGGAGGCAGCGGTCGGCTGTGTAGTGGCGCCGATGAAACGACGCCATCGCCTCGGGTGTCTGGGCCAGCAACTGGTCGCGGCGGCCGAGGATCGGCTCTCCGTAGGCGTGGTTGGGACAGCCGGCGCCGAGCAGCCGCTGCAGCGCCACCTCCTCGGGCTGGTCCTCGCTCTGGGCGAGCTCCTCGAGCACCACCTGTCGCTCCAGCTGGAAGGCCTGGTGATCGAGGCGCGGTTCGAGCACCAGATCGAGCAGCAGGTCCAGTGCCTCGATGGCGCCATCCGGCGGAATCAGCAGGTGGTAGTGCACATCGTCGAAACCGGTGGCGGCGTTGCTGCTGCCCCCGAGCGCCTCCACGCGCCGGTCGAACTCGCCCGGCTCCAGATGGGCACTGCCCTTGAACACCATGTGTTCGATGAAGTGGGCCATGCCGCTCTCCCCCGGCGCCTCGAACACGCTGCCGGCCTTGCACCAGAAGTCGAGACACACCAGGGGGGCATCCGGCAGGTTGACGCTCACCACCCGGGCACCGTTGGCCAGCCGCCGCATCCGGGGGGCCTGCAGGCCGGGAAGGCATGGGGATCCGGGATCCGGGGCCGGCGCGGGCGCAGGGGCTGGGGCCAGGGGCAACGGGAAGGCGCGTGGCAGGATCCGCATTCTGCTGGCTGGTGTTGCCGCCGTGAGTGCCTCTCCCCCATCGGGACTGCCGCTGCACCCCCTGGTGGACCGGCTTGCCGAGCGCATCCGCGGCTGCTGGGCCGACCTTCCGGAGCTGGACCCCCTGCCCGTGGATCCGGAACTGGAGGCGATCAGCGGCAGCCTGGACGGCGAGGCGCTGTTCATCCGCAATGAGCTGCACCGCAGCCGGGGGCTGCGCAAGCTCCACCTCGAGACCGCCCGGCTGGGGCTCGGTCTGCAGATCCTCCACTGCGTGTGGTTCCCCGATCCGCGCTTCGATCTGCCGGTGTTCGGGGCCGACATCGTCGCCAGTCCGGCCGGGGTGTCGGCGGCGATCATGGACCTCTCGCCCGTGCGTGCGGCACTGCCGGACGGCATCCGTGCCGCGCTGGAGGCCCGTTCACCCCGCGTCTACAGCCAGCCCCGTGACCTGCCGCCCTGGGGCTCGATCTTCTCCCCCTACGTGCGCTTCGTGCGCCCCGCGGACGCCGGTGAGGAGGAGACCTTCGTGGAGGAGGTGGGAGAGGCCCTGGGCATCCTGGCCGAGGCCAGCCTCGGCTGCCCGGTTCAGGGGGCTGATGATCCGGCTACGGTTGAGCGGTGGCAGGGGCAGCTCCGCTATTGCAAGCAACAGAAACAAAACGACAAGACGCGGAGGGTTCTCGAGAAGGCCTTCAACCCCGCCTGGGCCGAGCGCTACATCGAGGATCTGCTCTTCGACGATCCTCCGAGGCCTTGAAACGCTGGCGCAGCCCAGCGCTGCTGGGGGGTTCGCTGGTCGCGCTCGCCCTGCTGGTGGGTGTCGGTCTCACCCGTGTGCTGCAGCGTCAGAATGCCACCCGCCAGCCCGACGTCACCCCTTCGGCCACGGCCGCACAACGCCTCGAGGCCGTGGCCGCTCTCGGCCGGCTCGACCCCAGCGGTGAGGTGCACCAGCTGGCGGCGCCGATCAGCGGCATCGGCGGCAGTCCCCGCATCAGCCGCCTGCTGGTGCAGGAGGGCTCTCTCGTGCAGGCCGGCCAGCTGCTGGCGGAATTCGACACCGGCCCCCCTCTCAAGGCCCAGCGGGCCCTGCTCGATGCCCGCATCGCCAACCTGCGTTCGCGCCTGAGCCTGCAGAGCCGGGACATCGCCCGCTACCGCGAGCTGGCCCGCAATGGCGCCATCGCCAGCACCGATCTGGACAGCCGCGAAACCGACCTGCTGGCCCTGCGTGGCGAGCTCCAGGAGGCCGAGGCGGAGCGACGCAAGATCGAGGCCGATCTGGTGCTCACCGAGCTGCGGGCCCCGATCGACGGCACCGTGCTGCGCGTGCATGCGCGTCTGGGCGAGCGTCCGGGCGATCAGGGGGTGCTGGAGCTTGGCGCCAGCCAGCGGATGGAGGCCCTGATCGAGGTGTACGAAAGCGACATCGACCGCGTGCGGCTCGACCAGCCCGTGGTCATCACCAGCGAAAGCGGCGGTTTCAGCGGCAGCCTGCGCGGACGGGTGACCCGCATCAGCCCCCAGGTGCGTCAGCGCGAGGTGCTGTCCAGCAATCCCACCGAGGACGCCGACGCCCGCATTGTCGAAGTGCGCGTGCGGCTCGAGCC
The DNA here is from genome assembly GCA_025454305.1 of Cyanobium sp. Prado107. Classification (GTDB taxonomy): domain Bacteria; phylum Cyanobacteriota; class Cyanobacteriia; order PCC-6307; family Cyanobiaceae; genus NIES-981. The sequence continues at coordinate 12,725 of JALOOQ010000046.1, read as the reverse complement.
TGAGGACGCGAGCCGCGTGCGCGACCTCACCGGACTGCGGGTGATCGCCCGGCTGGAGAACTGATGGTCTGGCGCGCGTGGCGGGGCCGGCGCATCCCCCTCGCCTGGCTGCTGCTCACCCGCCAGCCGGCCAGGCTCGCCGTCGCCCTGGCGGGGATCGCCTTCGCGGGGATCCTGATGTTCATGCAGTTCGGCTTCCGCGATGGCCTCTTCGACGCCAGCGTCGTGATCCACCGCCGTTTCGATGCCGATCTGGTGATGATCAGTCCCCGCTCCACCAGTTCGGTGAGCATGGCGGGGTTTCCGCGCCGCCGGCTCGTCCAGGCCATGGCCGATCCCGACGTCATCGGCACCACGCCGGTGAACTGGAACCTGCTGCTCTGGCGGAATCCCGACACCCGGGACACGCGCTCGATCCTGGCCCTCGGCTTCAATCCCTCCGATCCCCTCTTCAGGGATTCCGACCTGGAAGAACGCTCCGGAGTCCTCACCCAGCTGGGCCGGATTCTCTTCGATGAGCGATCGCGCGCGGAGTTCGGACCGGTGGCGGAATGGTTCCGAGATGGCCGGGTCGTGGAGAGCGAGATCAATGGACGCCGGGTGCGCGTGGCCGGTCTGGTGTCGATCGGGGCCTCCTTCGGTGCCGATGGCAACATGCTGACGAGCAGTGAGACCTTCCTCGATCTGCTTCCGGATACCCCCCCAGGCAGCATCGAGGTGGGTCTCATCCGTCTGCGTGCCGGTGCCGACGCGGAGGCGGTGGCCCGGAGAATCCAGGCAGAACTTCCACCCGACGCCCGGGTGCTGACGCGGCAGGGGTTCATCGACTTCGAGATGGACTACTGGCGCAGCAGCACGGCCATCGGCTTCATCTTCACCCTCGGCGCCGCCATGGGCTTCGTGGTGGGCTGTGTGATCGTCTATCAGATCCTCTACTCCGACGTGAGCGACCATCTCGCCGAGTATGCAACGCTCATGGCGATGGGCTACCGGCTCCGTTCCCTGCTCGGCGTGGTGGCTCGGGAGGGACTGCTGCTGGCGGTGCTGGGGTATCTGCCGGCCTACGCCGCCGGCCTCGGTCTCTACGCCCTGGTCCGCGACGCCACCAATCTGCCGGTGGGGATGGATCTGGACAGGGCCCTGCTCGTCTTCGGCCTGATCCTGACGATGTGCATGGGATCGGCGTTCATGGCCATGCGCCGTCTCGCCGACGCAGACCCGGCGGAGATCTTCTGAGATGCGCACCCCCCTGACTGCCCGCCCCCCCATCGGACCCGGCACCGCCGACCAGCCGACGCTGCAGGTGCGGCAACTCAGCCACTCCTACGGCAGCGGCCCGATGCGTCGCGAGGTGCTCCATGCGGTGGACCTCACCATCCACCCCGGCGAAGTGGTTCTGCTCACCGGTCCTTCCGGCTGTGGCAAGACGACCCTCCTCACCCTGGTGGGCGGACTGCGGACCGTGCAGGAGGGATCCGTGCGTGTCTTCGGACAGGAACTGCGCGACTCCTCCCGCTCCGAACGGCAGCGGATCCGCCGTGCCATCGGCATGATCTTCCAGGGTCACAACCTCCTGCGCTGCCTCACGGCGGAGCAGAACGTCCAGATGGGGGCGGACCTCCTGCCGGGACTCCCCTACAGGGCAACGGGTGGCCATCGCCAGAGCCCTGGCCGCCCACCCCCGCCTGCTGCTGGCGGACGAGCCCACCGCCGCACTGGACAGCCGCAGCGGCAGGGAGGTGGTGGACCTGCTGCAGTCGCTGGCGCGGGAGGAAGGCTGCGCCGTGCTGATGGTGACCCACGATCCGCGCATCCTGGATGTGGCCGACCGCCTGCTGCGCATGGAGGACGGTCGCCTGTTCGGTTCGTTGCCGGAGGCGGTTGGTTAGGGTGAGGGTTCGCAAACCCTCGAGGGCCCGTCCATATGGCGAAACGCCGGAATCTGAAGAAGGAAAAGCAGGAACGCAACCGTGCCTACGCCCGCAAGTTCAAGAAGCGCAAGCTGCGCAACGACGGCCGTGGTGAAGGTGTCGGCAACGGTGTGACCGGCACGGCCAACAACGGTGGCGCCGCCGACTGATCCCGGGCGATCGTTCGCACCCGTTCCCAGGGGATCCCACGGGATCCCCTTTTTGCTGGATCCACCGCCGGCTGAGACCGCCGGCCCGTCCTCCCTCCGCTGAGCCCGGGACATGTTCCTGAGCGTCGTCATTCCCACCTACAACCGCCTGCCGATCCTGCGCCAGTGCCTTGAGGCACTCGAGCGGCAGCAGCTGGCGGAGCCGCTGCAGGGGTTCGAGGTGGTGGTGGTGGATGACGGCTCCAGCGACGACACGGTGGCCTGGATCGAGGGCCATGCCCAGCACCTTCCCCATGTGCGCCTGATCCGGCAGCGGCACGGCGGCCCGGCCCTGGGGCGCAACCGCGGCGTGAGCGCCGCCCGCGGCGAGGTGGTGGTGTTCATCGACAGCGATCTCGTGGTGCGCCCCGACTTTCTGCTCAGCCATGCCCGCGCCCTCTGCCGCGACTGGCAGCGCCACGGCGACCGCCTCAGCTTCACCTATGGAGCGGTGATCAACACGGCGAACTTCGAGGATCCGGCCTCCGAGCGCCACAAGCTGCGGGATCTCTCCTGGGCCTACTTCGCCACCGGCAACGTGGCCATCGAGCGGGCGTTGCTGGAGCGTGCCGGCCTCTTCGACACGGCCTTCCACCTCTACGGCTGGGAGGATCTGGAGCTGGGCGAGCGGCTGCGCAGGCTCGGGGTGCGGCTCGTGCGCTGTCCGGAGGCCGTGGGGTATCACTGGCATCCAGCGCTGACGCTCGCGCAGATTCCCGATCTCATCCGGGTGGAGCGGGAGCGGGCCCGGATGGCGCTGGTGTTCTTCCGCAAGCACCCCACCCGTCGGGTGCGCTTCATCATCCAGTACACCTGCCTGCATCGCCTGCTCTGGGAGCTGCTCACCATCGGCGGCCTGATCAACGAGCGCAGCCTCCGGCCCCTGCTGGCCTGGCTGATTCGTCACGGCAGGGCAGCCCTGGCCATGGAGCTGCTGCGGCTGCCGCTCAATCGCATCGGGGTCAGGGCCCTGTTCCAGGAGGCCCGTCAGCAGCGCCTCGCCGGCGGCGGATCGGTTGCGGGAACCCCGTTTTGATAAGGTGCATGGGTTCCCTCAAACCGCACACCTGCGCGTTTCGGGTGATCGGTGCGATGGCCCCGTGGGCATGGCTGCCGGGAATCCTCCCGGTGTTCTCCCGCTCGGCTGCCGTGCGATCCCTGGCAGGTGGTGGCCAACCCGAAACCTCACAACCATGGCTGTCGTCACTCTCGCCGAAATGATGGAGGCGGGTGCCCACTTCGGGCATCAGACCCGTCGCTGGAACCCGAAGATGTCGCGCTACATCTATTGCGCGCGCAACGGCGTTCACATCATCGATCTCGTGCAGACCGCCGTCTGCATGAACAACGCCTACAAGTGGGTGCGCAGTGCCGCCCGCAGCGGCAAGCGCTTCCTGTTCGTGGGCACCAAGAAACAGGCTTCCGAAGTGATCGCCCAGGAGGCCACCCGCTGTGGTGCCGCCTACGTGAACCAGCGCTGGCTGGGCGGCATGCTCACCAACTGGACCACGATGCGCGCGCGCATCGAGCGTCTCAAGGATCTCGAGCGCATGGAGAGCTCCGGCGCCATCGCCATGCGCCCCAAGAAGGAGGCCGCCGTTCTCCGTCGTGAACTGGAGCGTCTGCAGAAATATCTGGGCGGTCTCAAGAACATGCGACGCCTGCCCGACGTGGTGGTGCTGGTGGACCAGCGCCGTGAAGCCAATGCCGTGCTGGAGGCCCGCAAGCTGGACATTCCCCTGGTGTCGATGCTCGACACCAACTGCGATCCCGACCTCTGTGACGTGCCGATTCCCTGCAACGATGACGCCGTTCGCTCCGTGCACCTGGTGCTGAGCCGTCTGGCTGACGCCATCAACGAGGGACGCCACGGCTCCGGCGATCAGGCCGACAGCGACGAGGGCTGAGTCTCACCCTCCATCCTCTCCCTCCCCACCGTTCCCAGATTCCTCACCCCATGGCTGAGATTTCAGCGAAGCTCGTCAAAACCCTGCGCGACAAGACCGGCGCGGGGATGATGGACTGCAAGAAGGCCCTCGCCGAGACCAACGGCGATACCGAAAAGGCCATCGAATGGCTGCGCCAGAAGGGCATTGCCAGCGCCGAGAAGAAGGCCGGCCGCACCGCCGCGGAAGGGGCGATCGGTTCCTACATCCACACCGGAGCCCGGGTGGGTGTGCTGGTGGAAGTGAACTGCGAGACCGATTTCGTGGCCCGCGGTGAGATCTTCCAGGAGCTGATCCGCAACGTTGCCATGCAGATCGCCGCCTGTCCTTCCGTGGATTACGTCAAGGTGGAGGACATCCCCGCCGACGTGGCCGAGCGGGAGAAGCAGATCGAGATGGGGCGTGACGATCTCGCCGGCAAGAAGGAGGAGATGAAGGAGCGGATCGTCTCCGGCAGGATCGCCAAGCGCCTCAAGGAGATGGCCCTGATGGACCAGCCGTACATCAAGGACAGCGCCATCACCGTGTCGGAGCTGGTCAAGCAGGTGGCCGGCAAGGTGGGGGAGAACGTGCAGGTGCGTCGCTTCGTGCGCTTCAACCTCGGCGAAGGCATCGACGTGGAAACCGCCGACTTCGCGGCCGAGGTGGCCGCGATGGGCGGCGCCGTCTGAGTTCGGACCCATCACAGCGGATCTTCCCCTCTCCAGCGACGAGACCCGGTCCGACGCCCTGGCCGAGGTGCGGCGGCAGATCGACCACGGCATCGGCAGGTTGCAGGAGGCCAATCCCGGGCTCTACCGGGATCTTGCCCTCTACCTGCAGGTGCTGCGGGAGCTGCTTCCGGAAGCCGTGGAGACCGGGTTGTTCCACCTCGCCACCCGCCTCCATCCGCGGCGCTACTGCGAGCTGCCGGCCGATCGCCGTCTCGGGCTGCACGAGCGTGCCGCCGCCTTGGTGCAGCACGCCGGCAGCCTGATCACCGTCGAACAACTTGCCCAGCTCGCCGCTGCGCTGGCAGCCGGCCGCCAGGAGCAGCAGCGTGACTGGCTGGCTCGGCTCCGGGCTGCCACTGCCGGCAGCGAAGCGGCAGGCCTGAGCGGGCCCGGCAGCGAACCCGACGGCTCCGTGCGGCTGAGCCTGGACCCGCCCCTCACCCTGAACTGGCCGCCGGGATTCGAGGCCTGGGCAGGTTCCGGAGAGGCGGGTGAGGGCGCTCCGGATCGCTCCACGGCCGTCGGCCCGCACCTCGAGGCGCACCTCGTTGGTGACACAGGTCTTCTCGCTGACACCGGTCCGGGTGGTGAGACTGCTGCTGATGGCCTGCCCGAAGACCATCCGTTGTCCGCTGCGGTTTCCCGTGCGGAGGCTGCTCGGGAGGGACGGCCGCCACCGCCCTGGGATTCCGGCCAGCTGCCCTCTGAGCCGGTGGCGCTGCTCACCTGGCTCGATGGCTTCGAGCAAGCGCTCGTGCGCCGTCTGCTCGACCTCTCCCATGCCCTCAATGCCGAGCTGCTGCGAGCGGGTCTGAGCCAGAGCCTGCTTCCGCTCCATCTCCTGGACGCAGCCCTCCAGGGCCAGCTGGAGCAGCTGGCGGCCCCCGCCAACCTGCTGCGCGTTCAGCTGCCGGTTCCAGACCCTCTGGCCGGCTCACACGAGGCGGTGGCGCTGCTCCTGCGCACGGCCGACCTTGAACTGGAACACCCCCGTCTGCGCAGCTGCCGCAGCCGACTCCAGCGGCACCGCCAGGAGGTGCGCAGAATGGCGGAGCAGCACCGGCGTCTGCGCCGGCGCCTGCAGGCCCTCGAGGCAGAACGGCTGTGGCGCCAGGACAACCCCAGGTACCGTCAGCTGTAGACCCAGGCGCCGCCGAGGCCTGGTTCCGCACGCTTCACCAGGCCCTTCAGCTTGAGGCGGACAGGGACTTCATCGACCTCACCGGCCGGAGGGAGCGGTTCAGTGTCTTTCTCGCCCGCAGCCTGCGTCAGCCACCGGCCGGGCTCAGGCCCGGCACCCCTGAGCTGGAGCTCGCTGCGCGCTTTGCCGGTTACGCGGATCTCACTCAGGGACAGCGGCAGCACCTGGTGACCCGCTGCCGCCAGTGCCTGCAGGCCTGGCGGCAGCGGAGCAGGCCGGCGCCTCTGCCGGGGGCCCCACGGCTGCGGCTGGTGGAGCCCTCCCCTGCCGGTGCGGGCGTGGCCCAGCTGACCGCGGACACCCCTCTCGGGGAGATTTCCGGTGTGGGTCCCCGAACGGCCAGCCGCCTGGCCCAGCTGGGCCTCTTCGTGGTGCGCGATCTGCTGCACTACTACCCGCGCGACTACCTTGATTACGCCAACCTGGTGCGCATCCGGGCCCTCGAGCCGGGCAGCACGGCCACGATCGTGGCAGCCGTGCGCAGCTGCCGCACCTTCGTGAGTCCGCGAAACCCGCAGCTGGCGATCCTGGAGCTGCAGCTGGCCGATCCCACCGGCCGCATCCGCGTGAGCCGCTTCTTCGCCGGCAGGCGCTTCACCGCTCCCGCCTGGCTGAAACTGCAGCAGCGCCAGTTCCCCAGCGGAGCCACCGTGGCGGTGAGCGGCCTGGTGAAGGATGGACCCTACGGGCCCCAGTTTCAGGATCCGCTGATGGAGGTGCTGGCCAGTCCCCAGGCACCGGTGCGTTCCTCCCAGATCGGCCGTCTGATCCCCGTCTACGGTCTCACCGAAGGCCTGGGCGCCGACCGCCTGCGCCAGGCCGTCAGCGAAGTGCTGCCGCTTGTGCGGAAGTGGCCGGATCCGCTGCCCGAGGCCGTGCGCCGCGACGAGGGGCTGCTCGAGAGGTCCTGTGCCCTCCAGCAGATCCATGCCCCCGCCAGCCGCGACCAGTTGCGGGCCAGCCGCCGCCGGCTGGTGTTCGATGAGTTCCTGCTGATGCAGCTCGGTCTGCTGCAGCGCCGGCGGCAGCTCACCAGCCGCCGGGCCCTGCCCCTCTCCTCCGGGGCAGCGGCGCCGGCTCCAGCAGCCGGCGGCGGAGTCGGCCTGCTGAGGCGGTTCCTGGAGCTGCTGCCCTTCGGCCTCACCAACGCCCAGGCCAGGGTGCTGGACGAGATCCGCGCCGATCTGGCCCGCGAGCAGCCCATGGCCCGGCTGCTGCAGGGCGACGTGGGCAGCGGCAAGACCGTTGTGGCGATCGCCGCCCTGCTCACCGCCGTGGAAGCCGGCTGCCAGGGGGCGCTGATGGCCCCCACCGAGGTTCTGGCCGAGCAGCACCACGAGCGCCTGGGCGCCTGGCTCCCCCGGCTGCACGTGAGCTCTGCCCTGCTCACCGGCTCCACCCCCACCCGCCGGCGGCGCCAGCTGCTCGACGACCTGGCCAACGGTCAGCTCCAGTTGCTGGTGGGCACCCACGCCCTGCTGGAGGACCCGGTGCAGTTCGCCCGCCTGGGGCTCGTGGTGGTGGACGAGCAGCATCGCTTCGGGGTGCGCCAGCGCGACCGGCTGCTCAACAAGGGCCTGCAGCCCCATCTGCTGACGATGACCGCCACCCCCATCCCCCGCACCCTGGCGCTCTCGCTGCACGGCGATCTTGAGGTGAGCCAGATCGATGAGCTTCCCCCCGGCCGCACGCCGATCCGCACCCAGTTGCTCAAGGCCTCCCAGCGGCAGGAGGCCTACCAGCTCATCCGCGATGAGGTGAGCCGGGGCCAGAGAGCCTACGTGGTGCTGCCGCTGGTGGAGGAGTCGGAGAAGAGTGATCTGCGCTCGGCGGTGGAGGTGCACCGCCAGCTGGCCGGGGAGGTGTTTCCGGAGCTGCGGGTGGGCCTCCTGCACGGCCGCATGGCCAGCGCCGAGAAGCAGATGGCCATCAGCGCCTTCGCCCGGGGCGACACCCAGGTGCTGGTGAGCACCACGGTGGTGGAGGTGGGCGTGGACGTGCCCGAGGCCAGCGTGATGGTGATCGAGCACGCCGAACGCTTCGGGCTCGCCCAGCTGCACCAGCTGCGGGGCCGGGTGGGCCGCGGGGCCGCCGCCTCCCACTGCCTGCTGGTGCATGACGGCCGCAACCTGCTGGCCCGGCAGCGTCTGGAGGTGCTGGTGCGTTCCGTGGACGGATTCGAGATCGCCGAGATGGATCTGCGCCTGCGCGGTCCGGGGCAGGTGCTCGGCACCCGCCAGAGCGGCCTGCCCGACCTGGCCCTGGCCAGCCTGGCTGACGACGGCGAGGTGCTGGAACGGGCCCGCCATGTGGCCCGCCGGATCCTGGAGCAGGATCCCGAGCTGCGGGATCATCCCCATCTGGCTGAGCTGCTGGCCCGGCAACGCCGGAGCCTGAGTGAGCCCGCCCCCCTGAACTGAGCCATGGTCTCCCGCCCCTGGACTGCCATCCCCATCCGTGATGCCGGCGAGCCGCTTGAGCCGCTGCCCGAAGCGCTCTGGCGGCTCGAGCCCCATCCCTACGCGGCCCTGGGGGCTCCCTACGGCGACAGCGGCTCCCCGTTCCGCCTTCGCAGTGGTGTGATCCGGCAGCTGCTCCAGGCCCAGGAGCTGTTGCGCCGGGAGCAGCCCGCCTGGCGTCTGGCGATCTTCGACGCCTGGCGGCCGCTGACGGTGCAGGCCTTCATGGTGGAGCACAGCATCGCCAGCACCTGCCGGGAACGGGGCCTTGATCCGGCCGTGGCCGGTGCGGCGCGCGATGCGGTGGTGGCCGAGGTGGGCCGCTTCTGGGCACCGCCCAATCCCGATCCCGCCGCCCCGCCGCCCCACAGCACCGGTGCCGCCGTGGATCTCACCCTGGCGACCGGCGCCGGAGAGCCGTTGGAGATGGGCTCGGCGATCGACGCCATCGGCGCGGTGTCCGAACCCGACCACTTCCTGCACGAGGCCGCGCGCTGCACCGACCTCCGTGAGCAGGACCTCTGCCGCCGCTGGCATGCACGACGCACCCTGCTGCGGCGGGTGATGGAGCAGGCCGGTTTCGCCCAGCACCCCAACGAGTGGTGGCACTTCAGCTGGGGTGACCAGCTCTGGGCCTGGCGCAGCGGCCGGAGTACGGCCCGTTATGGCCGGGTCAGCTGAGCGGCTGAGCCGGAGCGGTCAGCGGCCTCAGCGCTGGGGTGAGGCCGCTCAGGCCGTCGCCACGGCCAGCAGCCGCTCCACCTCCTCACGGCCGCTCTTGACCACGAAGTCGCCGAAGCCCCGGCGCAGCCCTGCCTGCCGCCAGGCGAGCAGCAGGGGCTCGAGGGTGGCTTCCAGGGCGTCGAGGGGCATCTTCTCCAGGTAGGGCTCGGCCAGCCGGCTGAGCTGGGCGCTGCCGCCCAGCCAGAGCTGGTACTGGTCCACGCCGCTGCCCACCAGCCCGAGCTCGGCCATGTAGGGGCGGGCACAGCCGTTGGGGCAGCCGGTCATGCGCACGAGGATCGGCTTGTCGATCCGCAGCCGATCCAGCAGTGCTTCGAGCCGGTCCAGCACATCGGGAAAGATCCGCTCGGATTCGGTCACCGCCAGTCCGCACAGGGGCAGCGCCGGACAGGCGATGCCATGGCGTGAAAGCAGGGAGGTGTCCTCGGGATGCTCCCAGCCCAGTGCCGCCAGCTCGGCCTTGAGGGTCGAGCGCTGGGCGGTGCCGATGTTGCAGAGCAGCAGGTCCTGGTTCGGGGTGATGCGCAGCTCGAGCTTGTAGGTGTCCACAAGCCGGCGCAGGCCGCCCTTGCGTTCGCCCGCAAGCCGGCCGCAGAGCAGCGGCAGCCCCACGAACCAGAGGCCCGGGCTCTGGCGGTGCCAGCCGAGGTAGTCCTCGAGCCTGCGGCGGGGTTCGACCCGCAGAGCACGGATGGGGTGCTCGAAGTAGCTGCTGCGCAGTTGCTCGCGGAACCAGTCCACGCCATGGTCGTGGATCAGGTATTTCATGCGCGCATGGCGGCGCTGCTGGCGGTCGCCGTGGTCCCGCTGCAGCGCCACGATCGCCTGCACCAGATCGAGCACGTGCTCATGGGCCACGTAGCCGAGGGGATCGGCGGTGCGGGCAAACGTCTCCTCCTTGTTGTGGGTGCGGCCCATGCCGCCCCCCACATAGACGTTGCAGCCCTGGGGGCGGCCCTGGGGATCGCAGAACAGCACCAGGCCGATGTCCTGGGTGAGCAGATCCACCGAGTTGTCGCCCGGCACGGTGACCGCCACCTTGAACTTGCGGGGCATGTAGGTGGTGCCGTAGAGGGGCTCGGCAGCGTCGCCGCTGAACACTCCTCCCTCGCTCTGACGCTCCCTCACGCGGCGGGCAGTGCCGCTGGCCTTGATCCGGTAGCTGAGATCCCCGTCCACCCAGAGATCCAGGTAGGAGCCCTCGGCCGCCTGGGGCACCAGCAGGTCGGCGATGTCGTCGGCCAGCTGGCGGGCGGCCGGGTAGGCGCCCTTGGCATAGGGGGCCGCCGGGGCCATCACGTTGCGGTTGATGTCGCCGCAGGCGGCCAGGGTGGAGCCCAGATGGCGCACGATCGTGCCGATCACCTCCCTGAGGTTCTCCTTGCGCACCCCGTGCATCTGGAACGCCTGCCGGGTGGTGGCCCGCAGGGTGCCGTTGCCGAGCCGGTCGGCGAGCGCATCGAGGGCCAGATAGAGGTCGGCCGGAATACGGCCGCCCGGGCTGCGCAGGCGCAGCATCATCTGCCAGTCCTTCTCGCGGCCCTTCTGCCGGTTGTCGCGGTCGTCCTGCTGGTAAGAGCCGTGAAACTTGAGGATCTGAACAGCCGGTTCGCTGAACTGGGGCAGCTCGTTGCCCAGTTCCGAGAGCAGCGGCTCCCGCAGGTGGCCGCTGTTCGCCTTGAGCTGCTCGAACTTGGTGGGCGCGACTGCGGAGGGCGCCGCCGTGCCGGGAGCAGACCGGGTGGATCCGGCAGACGCGTTGGCAGTCACGGTCACGCGGTCAGGTCCTCAACCCGCCGACCGTAGCGAATGGCAGGGGGGTGAAGCCGAAGGTGGGCCGCGCCGATGGCATCCATAGAGTTGCCCCTGCTGTCACCCCGTTCCGTGTCGTCGTTTCTGCTGGAGATCGGAACCGAGGAACTGCCCGCCGATTTCGCCCGCCAGGCGCTGCCCCAGCTGCAGGCGCTGGTGAGCCGGGAGCTTGCCGAGCAGCACCTCGATCCCGCCACGCTCCAGGTCACCGGCACCCCGCGTCGCCTGGCGGTGCTGGCCGAGGGTCTGCCGGCCGCTCAGCCCGACCGGCATGAGGAGCGCAAGGGGCCTCCCGCAGCCCAGGCCTTCAGCGCCGGCCAGCCCACCCCGGCGGCCATCGGTTTCGCCCGCCGCTGTGGGGTGGCGCCGGAGGCTCTCGAGGTGCGCGACACACCCCGCGGTCCGTTCGTGTTCGCCCGGGTGGTGGAGCCCGGGCAGGCGGCTGCTGCCGTGCTCTGTCAGCTGATCCCCGGGTGGATTCAGGCCCTGCAGGGTCGGCGCTTCATGCGCTGGGGTGCGGGAGAACAGCGCTTCTCAAGGCCGATCCGCTGGCTGGTGGCGCTCCTGGATGAGCAGGTGCTGCCCCTGCAGCTGGAGGGCTGTGATCCCCCGGTGCAGGCCTCGGCCAGCAGTCGCGGCCACCGCCTCACCCCCGGAGCGGTGACCATCCGCTCTGCCGCCAGCTACCGCGACGACCTCGCCGCGGCCGGGGTGCAGGTGGACCGGCAGGCCCGTGCCAGCTGGATCCGTGATGCGGTGCACAGCGCCGCGGAGCGCCACGGTGCCCGGGCCGATCTGCCCGCTGAGCTGTTCGACGAGCTGGTGGACCTGGTGGAGGCACCACTCCTGATCGAAGGCCGCATCGAGGAGCGTTACCTCGCACTGCCTCCCGAGGTGCTCAGCACCGTGATGCGCGCTCACCAGCGCTACGTGCCGCTGGTGGACCGCCAGGCCACGGCCGATCCGCTGGCACAGCAGGCGCGCGGGGAGCTGCAGCCTCGCTTCCTGTGCATCGCCAACGGCCGGGAGGCGTCCAGAGAAACCATTCGCCGCGGCAATGAACGGGTGCTCAGGGCCCGTCTGGCCGATGCTGAGTTCTTCGTCGGCAGCGACCGTGCCACCGCCAGCATCGACCGCCGCGACCGCCTGGCCCAGGTCACCTTCGCGGAGGGCCTGGGCTCCCTCCGGGACAGGGTGGAGCGCATGGAGTGGTGCACGGATGTGCTGCTCGACCAGCTGCGCCTCTCCCCTGCCGCCGCCGAACACTCCCGGCGCGCCGCTCACCTGTGCAAGCACGATCTCGTCAGCCAGATAGTGGGTGAATTCCCCGAGCTGCAGGGGGTGATGGGGGGCAAGTATCTGCTCGCGGAAGGCGAGCACCCCCAGGTGGCCCTGGCCGTGCTGGAGCACTACCGGCCCCGGGGGGCCGGCGACAGCCTCCCCCGATCCGAAGCGGGAGCGGTGGTGGCCCTTGCCGAGCGGCTGGAACTGCTGCTGAGCATCTTCGCCACGGGCGAGCGCCCCAGCGGCTCCTCCGATCCCTACGCCCTGCGTCGGGCCGGCAACGGACTGCTGCAGATCCTCTGGGACCGGCAGTGGAAACTCGACCTCCTCGGCGTCCTCCAGCGTGGCGCGGAGCACTGGGCGGAGCTCTTCCCCCACTTCCGCATCCATCCAGCCGCCCTGGCGCAGGATCTGGGCGAACTGCTCCGTCAGCGGCTGGCGAGCCTG
>JALOOQ010000184.1 GCA_025454305.1 Cyanobium sp. Prado107 | reverse complement strand
CGATCGCATCAAGGCCCTGCTGGTCTTCGGCGAGGGGTTCGAGGGCTACGACCTCGCCGCCGTCTGGGACGACGCCCGGCTGGGTCTGCGCCACTGGCGCGGCTTCGAGCGCATCGCGGTCGTGAGCGACGTGGGCTGGCTGCGCACGGCGGTGCGGGCCATCGGCGTGGCGATGCCCTGTCCGGTGCGCCTGATCGGCCAACTGGAGCCCCGCGCCTACGACGGCGTGGAAGCGGAGATCGCCCAGCTGTTCGCCAGCTCCCAGCCGGTGCGCCTGCTGGTGGACCTGCGGGAGTTCGACGGCTGGAGCGGCCTGGCGGCCCTGGGCGACCATCTCTCGCTGGTGCGCGGCGGTGCTGGGCGATCAGGCCTGGGAGAAACTGGCGTCACGGCTGCTCTCCCGCTTCACCGAGGCGGAGACACGCTTCTTCGACGGCGCCCATGCCGAGCAGGCGGAGCTCTGGGCCCGCGGCGGCTGAGGCCGGTCGATTCCAGCGGGGCTGGTAGCCGTCGCCACAACGCACCTGCCGGTGTGGGGTGAACCTGGCTCAGCGGAAGCAGCTTCTAGGGTTCCGATCCCCACCCTGCGTGCCGTGCGCGACCGCGCGTGCCGTGCGCCTCGGAGGGATGTCTGGTCCGAGAGAAGCTCACCGGGTTCGCCCGGTTGCACGGAGGGACAAAAGCCCGGGAGACCGCTTCAGTCCACTCCGTGCATCCCCATGAGCGATCCCACCGGCGCGACCACCGGCCCTGAAGGCGCGTTCGAACCTCCGCGCGGCCATCAGGGCGCCGAAGCCCTGGAGAAGGAAGCGCAGCTGCCCCTCACCGGCTGGCAGCAGGAGGTGGAGCAGGGCCACCGCTGGGGTCTGGAGGCGGCCGAGAGCATCGTCGACCGGCGCATCTCCACCTTCTCGCGCGGGGAACTGCCCCACTTCGCGGGCATCAACACGTTCATGAAGGCGCCCTACATCGAGGACGTGAACCGGGTGGGGGAGTTCGACGTGGCGGTGGTGGGGGTGCCCCACGATTCCGGCACCACCTACCGCCCAGGCACCCGCTTCGGCCCCCAGGGCATCCGCCGCATCTCGGCCCTCTACACCCCCTACAACTACGAGATGGGGGTGGATCTGCGCGAGCAGATCCGGCTCTGCGACGTGGGCGACATCTTCACGATTCCCGCCAACAACGAGAAGAGCTTCGACCAGATCTCCAAGGGCATCGCCCACGTGTTCGCCAGCGGCGCCTTTCCGATCATCCTCGGCGGCGATCACTCGATCGGCTTCCCCACCGTGCGCGGCGTCTGCCGGCATCTGGGTGACAGGAAGGTGGGCATCATCCACTTCGACCGCCACGTCGACACCCAGGAGATCGACCTCGACGAGCGCATGCACACCTGTCCGTGGTTCCACGCCACGAACATGGCCAACGCCCCGGCTAAGAACCTGGTGCAGCTGGGCATCGGCGGCTGGCAGGTGCCCCGCGAAGGGGTGAAGGTGTGCCGGGAGCGCGGCACCAACGTGCTCACCGTCACCGACATCTGCGACATGGGCCTGGAGGCGGCCGCCGCCTATGCGATCGAGCGCGCCACCGACGGCACCGACTGCGTCTACATCTCCTTCGACATCGACTGCATCGACGCCGGCTTCGTGCCCGGCACCGGCTGGCCCGAACCCGGCGGCCTGCTGCCGCGCGAGGCGCTGAAGCTGCTGGAGCTGATCGTGCGCAACGTGCCGGTGTGCGGCCTGGAGGTGGTGGAGGTGTCTCCCCCCTACGACATCAGCGACATGACCTCCCTGATGGCCACCCGGGTGATCTGCGACACCATGGCCCACCTGGTGGTGAGCGGCCAGCTGCCGAGGAAGGAGAAGCCCAGCTGGATCAGCGACGTCTGCAACATGCAGGTCGATCAGAAGTGGAGATAACGCCATGCATGAAGTCGACATGACGAAGTGCCTGCTGCTCTCCATGACCGAATGGAGACAGCTACACGCCCCGCACACCCCCCGGGTGAACCGGGTGCACCTGCAGGTGGGGGCCTTCACCTGCGTGGAACCGGCGCAGCTCGTCACCACCTGGCTGGTGGCGGTGCGCGGCAGCTGGCTCGAGGGCGCCGAACTGGTGATCGAGGCGGTGCCCCTGGTGGGGCGCTGCGTGCGCTGCAACGCCACCTACAGCCCCGATCCGGAGCAGGCCTACCGCTCCCCCTGCTGCGACCAGTCGATGGAGGAGATCGTCAGCGGCCGGGAGCTGCGCATCCGCTCGGTCGACTACGTCCTGCCGGACGCCATCAGCAGCGCAGCCGGAAGCCCCGCTCCCACCTCCCAGGCCTCCGCCAGCCCCAGAGAGACCGCCCCATCCCACGCCCCCTTCGCCACCGCCCCCGCGCTGTAACGGCCATGCACATGCCCCTGGAAGACACCCTCGGTCTCAACCTGCTGGCAGCCAACCAGCACCAGGCCGAGCACAACCGCGAGCACTTCGACGCCTGGGAGCTGCTCTGCCTGAACGTGATGAGCAGTCCCGGCGCCGGCAAGACCTCGCTGCTGGAACGCAGCCTCGCCGCCCTGGCCGGCGAGTACGCCATGGCCGTGCTGGAGGGCGACATGACCACCCAGCTGGACGCCGAGCGGCTGGAGGCGGTGGGGGTGCCGGTGGTGCCGATCACCACCGGCCGCAGCTGCCACCTGGATGCGGCGATGGTGAGCGGCGGCCTGAAGCTGCTGCGCCAGCGCCTCGATCCCGCCGGTCTCGACATCCTCTGGGTGGAGAACGTGGGCAACCTGGTGTGTCCCGCCGAATTCGAGGTGGGCGAGCACCGCAAGGTGGCACTGCTGAGCGTCACCGAGGGCGACGACAAGCCACTCAAGTACCCGGTGATGTTCCGCGAGGCCCACTGCGTGCTGATCACCAAGACCGACCTGCTCCCCCATCTGCCGGTGCAGCTGGAGCGCATCGAGGCCCACATCCGCCAGGTGAACCCCCGCTGCGCGGTGATCCCGGTGTCCGCCACCAGCGGCGAGGGGATCGAGGCCTGGCATCAGTGGCTGAAGGCGCAGGTGGCGGCCATCGCGCCGGCGGCCCCCGCCGCCCTGGTGCGCGCATGACCGCCGCCACCATTCCCCTGACGCCCCTTGCCGGGGTGGAGAACACCCGCGCCAGCCTCGAGCAGCGCGGCGTGCGCTACGCCCTGGCGAGCTTTGTCGACCTGCACGGGGTGTGCAAGGCCAAGGCGGTGCCGATCGGGCACCTCGACGCGATGCTCGCCGGCTCCGAACTGTTCACCGGAGCGGCGCTGGACGGCGTGCCCCAGGACGTGAGCGACGACGAGGTGGCGGCCCTGCCTGATCCGGCCTCCGCCACCGTGCTGCCCTGGCGGCCGGACACGGTGTGGATGGCCAGCAACCTGCAGCTGCACGGCCAGCCCTTCCCCGCCTGCAGCCGCACGATTCTCTGCCGGGTGCGCGACCAGGCCGCCCACATGGGCCTGGGCTTCAACCTCGGCGTGGAGACGGAATTCTTCGTGCTGCGGCGCCTGGCCGACGGCGACGTGGCGCCGGCCAGCGCTCGGGACACGCTGGAGAAGCCCTGCTACGACCTGCGCGGCCTGCTCGACAACCTCGACTGGCTCGATGAGCTGGTACAGGCCATGAACGGCCTGGGCTGGGGGGTGTATTCCTTCGACCACGAGGACGGCAACGGCCAGTTCGAGATCGACTTCGACTACGCCGACGCCCTTGTGATGGCCGACCGGGTGACCTTCTTCCGGCTGATGGCCCGGGAGATCACCCGCCGCCACGGCCTGATCGCCAGCTTCATGCCCAAGCCGTTCGCCGACCGCACCGGCAGCGGTGCCCACCTCAACATGTCGCTGGCCGACCTGGAGAGCGGCAGCAATCTGTTCACCCCGGAGGAGGGCCGGCCGGGCTGGGTGAGCAGCCTGGGCCGCCAGTTCATCGCCGGCGTGCTCCGGCATGCTCCGGCGATCTGCGCCGTGATCGCCCCCACGGTGAACAGCTACAAGCGCCTGGTGGTGCAGGGAAGCATGTCGGGCTTCACCTGGGCTCCGGTGTTCAGCTGCTACGGCAACAACAACCGCACCAACATGCTGCGGATCCCCGGGGCGGGCAGCCGGGTGGAATGCCGCGCCGCCGACAGCTCCTGCAACCCCTACCTGGCCGCGGCGATGCTGCTGGCCGCCGGCCTCGAGGGCATCCGCGAGCAGCTCGATCCCGGCGAGCCCAACCTGGTGAATGCCTACCGGCTCAGTCCCGAGCAGCGGGCCGAGCGC
>JALOOQ010000183.1 GCA_025454305.1 Cyanobium sp. Prado107 | reverse complement strand
AGGAGCGCGGGCAGCCGGTGTCTTCAGCGGAGGCGACATCGCTTCTGGGCGATGGCTTTGAACCTCTTCTCCTTTCGCCGTCGATGCGCCATGAACGTACTCACAGCACGCCTCCTTGAAGGAGGCAGCACCACCCTCTCCTCCGCCGAGATCGAGAGCCTGCGGAGCCGAATCAGCGGGTCAGTGGTCTTGCCCCATGACGCGACTTATGACGACGATCGGCGGCTGTGGAACGGGATGTTCGACCACCATCCTGCCCTGATCGTTCTCTGCCAAAGCGCCGACGATGTGGTCGAGGCCGTGCGCTTCTGCAGGGCCCGAAACCTGCTTGTGGCCGTCCGCGGTGGCGGACACAACGTCGCCGGGCTGGCTGGGGCGGATCAGGCGGTCACGATCGATCTCTCCAGGATGCGGGACGTCCACGTGGATCCGGCGCTGCGGCGCGTGCGCGTCGAAGCCGGCGCCCTGCTGGGGGATGTGGACAGGGCAACCCAGGCCTTCCAGCTGGTGGTGCCCACGGGGGTGGTGTCGGCTGGTTGAGACGCAAGTGGGGCATGACCTGTGACAATCTGATCGCCGTCGATCTGGTGTGCGCCGATGGTGCGCTCCATCGCGTCAGCGGCACCGAACAGCCGGAACTGCTCTGGGCCCTGCGGGGCGGCGGCGGCAATTTCGGGATCGTCACGGCCTTCGAGTTCCTGGCCCATCCCCTGGGGCCGGATGTGATGTTCTGCTTTGTGGTGTACCCCGACGATCCGGAGCTGATGGCCCGCTACGCGGCCTTCATCGCCACCGAGCCTGAGGAAATCGGCACGCTCGCGTTCACCGGGACCGTGCCGGCTGCGGACACCTTTCCCCGGGATTCCTGGGGCAGCCCGTTCTTCGTGGTGGCCGCCTGTTACGCAGGCCCTGTGGCGGAAGGCCATAGAGCCCTCCAACCCCTGCGCGAGCTCGGCACCCCGATCGCTGATCTCAGTGCCGCCATGCCGTTCGTTGAAGCCCAGAAGTTCCTGGATGAGGAGTATCCCAAGGGTCGGCACTATTACTGGAAATCTGTTTATCTCAGGGAGTTCACTCCACAGGTCATCGACGTTCTTCGCCACCTCAGCCACCGGGCGCCTTCCCCTCTCTCCACGATCGACATCTGGACGATGGGTGGTGCACTCGCAAGGGTCAGTTCGGATGACAGCCCGCTGGCGCCTCGTCGGGCTCCATTCATGATCGGCATCGAGGCCAACTGGGAACGACCGGACGATGATGCAGCCAACATCGAGTGGGTGAACGACTGTGTCGAGGCCCTCACGCCCCACGCGGCGGACGGGATCTACCTCAACTTCCCCGGCTTCCTGGAGAACGCCGAAGCCCTGGTGCGCTCTGCCTATGGGGCCAATCATCCTCGTCTCGTTCGGATCAAGCAACAGCACGATCCCGACAATTTCTTTCGACTGAATCAGAACATCAAGCCCCTGTAGAGCATGACTCTTCCCTTCAGTCCGAACGAACTGCGCTTCCGTCCCGCCAAACGGGAGGATTGCCGCGTCATCGCCGAACTCTTCAGCATCTCCTCCGATGGGGTCGCTGATTACATCTGGACCAAACTGGCCGCGCCGGGAGAGGACATCCTGGAGGTCGGCCGGCGACGCTACGAGCGGGAGGGCACCTCCCTGAGCTATCGGAACTGCACCCTGGCCTGCCGGGGCGAGGAGATCCTCGGCATGCTCGTGGCCTTCCCCATGCATGTCGATCCAGCCGCTGAACCCGAGACCGACCCCGTGCTGGCGCCGTACAGCAGCCTCGAGGTCGACGACAGTTACTACGTGTGTGGCGTCGCTGTGCTCCCCCCCTACCGGGGGCGGGGGATCGGCACGCAGCTGATGAAGGTCGCCGAGTCGCAGGCAGCAGCCAGGGGTTACCGCCGCCTCAGCCTGATCGTGTTCGAACGCAATCAGGGAGCCAAGCGGCTCTACGACCGCCTCGGCTACCGGGAAGTGGCCCGCACGGCGATCGTTCCCCATCCCCTCATCCACTTCGAAGGGGATGCCCTGCTGATGCTGAAGGACCTTGGGTAGGAGAAGGGGCCTCAGCGTTTCACTCGGCCACTCCAGTACAGCAGTGGTGCTCATCTTTGGGAGTTGTGGCAACACATCGCCCTGTCCTGGGCGTTCTGCATTCTCATGCGACCCTCCGCTGTCCTTGCGCGACAACTTCCACCGGCGTGCCAAGGCATTGCCGACCATCCATGGCATTGGAGTCCCCCCGATGTCGTGAGCACCGATCAGGATTTCAAGGGCGTGAGTTGCCGAGCACCGATGAACGGTTGCTTGTGGTCGATCGGATGCTTGTGGTCGAGCGGACTGAGATCACCGGTCCCTGTCGGACGGCACACGCGGTTGCATGAACACTCGATCCATAGGGTCGGATCGATCTCCAGTTTCATCGTCGAGAGGAAGCTCTTCACCGTGGCGTTGTCCCAGCAGCAGCCCTTGGCCGACATGGTGCAGGCATCAGAGGTGGGCCAACGGTTGACAGCCCGGTGGTCACGGCGTGCATCTCACCGACTTGTTCTCAACACCGGTGAACCCGAGTGAGTGCGCTGATTTCCTGCGCCGGCCATCTCCCTGCGGAACCCGCACGCTAAGGAGGGGAAAAGCCCGGCGGTTCCTCCGCTCCACCGCCATGTCACTGCCCCTCCACCCGACACCGGCCTCACGCTGGAGAACACTGGCGCTGGTGGCGCTCCTGGCGACAGGGGCGGTGCTGGCACGGCAGTGGCTGCCGCCGATCGGAGTTCAGCTGAGCCTGGTGATCCTGTCGGCGTCGCAGGCCTACGCCGACCACATCGAGGCCCGGTTGACGGCGTCCACGGTTGTGCTGCCGCTGGTGGCCTTCGGTGGCGGCCTGCTGGCGAGCGTGTCGCCCTGCGTGCTGGCGCTGCTGCCGCTGAACCTCGGGTACATCGGCACCCTCGGGCTGCGCAGCCGGCCCCAGGCCATCGTGAGGGTGGGAAGCTTCGTGGCCGGCACCGTCGTGGTGCTGAGCCTGTTCGGTCTGATCGCCTCCTTCGCTTCGGCAGTGCTGGTGGTGCACCGCGGTCCGGTGCATCTGGGGGTGGGACTGCTGATCCTGGCGCTGGGCCTGAATCTGGGGGGATGGCTGCCCCTGCGCCTGCCCCGCCTGCCGCAGCTGCCTGCCTCCGGCGGGCCGTTTCTGGTGGGGATGGGCTTTGCACTGGTCAGTTCCCCCTGCGCCAGCCCCGTGCTGTTTTCGGTGCTCGCCGCTGCGGCCAGCACCGGCTCCCCACTGGTGTCGGTGATCACGATGGTGAGCTATGCCCTGGGCTACACCGCCGTGATCGCCGCCGCCAGCCTCTGGGCCGGCCTGATGAGTACCTCGAAGCGCCTGCTGCGCCATGGCGAAACGCTCAGCCGTGTGAGCAGTTCGCTGCTTCTGCTGGCCGGCTGCTACTACGTGCTCCAGGGCCTGATCTGGAGCTGGCAGGGATGATCGGCAGCCGTTCAGCCATCCCTGCCAGAGTCGGTTGCCCCACCCCAGCCGTGATGGTCCGCTCCCGCATTGCCCTGTTCCTGGCCGCCGTCGGCCTGCTGTCCGGCACCCTGGTGGGCTGCGGATCCGGTCCCGAGCCAAAGGACGACGGCGAGGGTGGTGAGCCGAAGATGGAGCGCACCAGTCCCGACGACAAGGGTGGGGACGACAAAGGTGGGGACGACGATGGCGGTGAGGACGGCGAGGAGTCCTGAGCCTCAGGGCTTGACGCCCCTGCTCGCCTCCGCCCGCTGACGTGCGCCTTGCAGCCGGCACTGAAGCACGGCAGGAGCAGTGTCGTCATGCGGGCATGACCGGCTGCAGCTGGCTTCTCTCGACCCACTCACGGCTGAGGGCGACCAGTTCACGGACACGCTGCGGATCGGCAGCCGGCCCCTTGCCCGCAGCCACGGACCTGTAGAGATCGGCAACGCTCCAGGTGGCCGTGAGTGGATCGGAGCTCCAGCGGGGGATGAGGTGCAGATGCAGGTGCGGCGCTCCCTCCCCGAAGGCGATGGCATAGACCCGATCGCAGCCGGTGAGTCGCTGCACCAGCTGGCTGGCATGCCGCACGGCCTGGCCCCAGCTGAGGGCCTCACGGTCGCTGAAGGCCAGCGGGCCGGCCAGGTGGCGGCGAGCATCGAGCAGCAGCCAGCCAGCCAGGGGGGCCGGGTCGGGATGGTGCCGCAGCAACCAGAGATCGGTGCGGGCGATCTCGTAGGCGGCTACTTTGGCGGCATCTTGGTGAAGCCGACTTATGCCGCTGGCGGAACTGGGGTGGGTGGGGGGCATGCAAGACGCGGAGTTCGTTCAGCGGCACCGATGGGGGGATCGCCTTCCAGAT
>JALOOQ010000045.1 GCA_025454305.1 Cyanobium sp. Prado107 | reverse complement strand
GCCTCGGTGAGCTCGGCGCCATCGGCGTTCACCAGGGTGACGGTGGCGGTGGGCTGCAGGCCCGTGCCGCAGCTCACCTGCACGCTCTTGAGGGTGAAGCGGCACTCGTCCTGCTGCTGCACCTGCTCGCTCACGATCGCCTCCAGGTCGCGGTCGGTGATCTCCCGCTTGCGGTCGGCCAGTTCCTTGAAGCGGGCGAAGGCGTCGTCGAGGTCCTCGCGGTCGAGCTCGTAGCCCAGCTCCTCCAGCCGGGCCCGGAAGGCGCTGCGGCCGCTCAGCTTGCCCAGGGAGATGCGGTTGTCGGTGAGGCCCACAGCTTGCCCAGGGAGATGCGGTTGTCGGTGAGGCCCACGGTGCGGGCGTCGATGATCTCGTAGGTGAGGCGGTTCTTGAGCACGCCGTCCTGGTGGATGCCGCTCTCGTGAGCAAAGGCGTTGGCGCCCACGATCGCCTTGTTGGGCTGCACCGCCATGCCGGTGAGGTTGCTCACCAGCCGCGAGGTCTTGGTGATCTCCTCGGTGCGCACTCCGGTGAGGGGCTCGGTGGACTCGGCCGGCCGGCCCAGGAAGGGGTTGAAGTAGCTGCGGCGCACGTGCAGCGCCATCACCAGCTCCTCCAGCGAGGCGTTGCCGGCCCGCTCGCCGATGCCGTTGATCGTGCACTCCAGCTGGCGGGCGCCGTTCTTCACGGCCTCCAGGAAATTGGCCACCGCCAGGCCCAGGTCGTTGTGGCCATGCACCGAGATCACGGCCTGATCGATGTTGGGCACGTGGGCGTTGATGCCGGCGATCAGCTCGCCGAACTCCGCGGGGGTGGTGTAACCCACCGTGTCGGGGATGTTGATCGTGGTGGCGCCGGCCCGGATCGCCGCCTCGATCACCTCATACATGAACTCCGGATCGGAGCGGCCGGCGTCCTCACAGGAGAACTCCACGTCGTCGACCAGCGAGCGGGCGTAGTCGACCATCTCGGCGGTGATCGCCAGCACCTCGGCGCGTGTCTTGCGCAGCTTGTGCTCCAGGTGGATGTCGCTGGTGGCGATGAAGGTGTGGATGCGCCTGCGGGCCGCGGGTGCCACGGCGTCGGCACACGCCTTGATGTCGCCGGCGGCAGCGCGGGCCAGGCCGCAGATGATCGGCCCCTCGGGCGTGCCCACGCTGTCGGCGATGCGCTGCACCGCGTTGAAGTCGCCGGGGCTGGCGAAGGGGAAGCCGGCCTCGATGATGTCGACCCCCAGGCGGGCGAGCTGCTGGGCGATCGCCAGCTTCTCCTCCAGGTTGAGGCTGGCGCCGGGCGACTGCTCGCCGTCGCGCAGGGTGGTGTCGAAGATCAGCACCCGGCCGGGGTCGCGGGCCATGGAAGGCTCCTTATGCGGAATGACTATGAGTTGTTCCCATTCTAGAAGCATGCGCCCCGCCCTTCTGGCCCCGGGAGCCGCTCTCGGACTCGCGGGCGGGAGGTGGCCGCTCAGCGGGAGAACACCGGCGCCTGAATCGCCTCGGCCTTCTCCAGCTGCTGCCGCAGGCCGGCCAGATCCACGAAGCGATCCGCCGCGTTGCGCAGCTCCCGGGCCACCATCCCCTCGGTGCTCATCAGCACGATCTGCAGCCCCCGGGCGCGCAGCACCTCCACCAGCCGGTCCAGGTCGCGGCTGCCGCTGAGCAGCCACACAACGTCGGTGCGGTCGGCCACCGTCAGCAGGTCGACGGCGATCTCCACATCGAGGTTGGCGCGCACGAACTGCTGGCGCGCCTCGCCTTCGGCTCCAGCGTTGGCGCCGGCACCGCCGCCCGCTCCCCCCAGCTCCCGGAGAGGGCGCGTGCGCACGGTGAAGCCCAGGCTGGTGAGAGCGTCGCGGAAGGGCCGCTGGTCGCCCGGATCCCGCAGGCCGGCATACCAGAAGGCACTCGTGAGCTCCAGCTCCGGCTGGTCTTCGGCATGGGCCAGCAGCCGGCGTGGATCGAAGAACCAGCCCAGTTTCTGCTGGGCGTAGAACATGCTGTGGCCGTCCACCGCCAGCACAAGACGCCGACGCAGGCGCCCGGGGAACTGTTGGAGAGGCTGGGTGCTGGTCACGGGCGCTGGAGAAGGGGCAGGAAGAACACCGCGGAAGCGTGATGCGGCTGCTGCGGGGCCTGTGGAGCACCAGGAGCCGACCGTAGCCCGCCGCTCGGCGGGCGGACGTCCCGGTGGCTGGGGCCCGTTGGGAAGCCCGTACAGTGGCCGCAGTGCGGCGGTGCCATGGGCAACGGCGGTCCGGCCAGCGGCGATCGGTTCTCCGGTGATCTGGCCCTCGTCCTTCACGCCCATCTCCCCTACGTGCGCAGCGGGGAAGCCGGTTCCCTGGAGGAGGACTGGTATTTCCAGGCCCTGCAGGAGTGCTACCTGCCGCTGCTGACGGTGCTGGAAGCCGCGGCCGCGGACCGGCGCCAGCATCCCCGCCTCACCCTGGGGCTCTCGCCCACCCTGCTCAGCCTGCTGAGCGACAGGGAGCTCAATGCCCGCTTCCTGCCCTGGCTGGTGCAGCGACAGCACCTGCTGGAGCAGGCACCGGACGAGCACCGGGAGGCAGCCGAGCACCTGGCCGGGCAACTCCAGGCGATCGAGAGCCAGTGGCTCGACCATGAGGGGCGGGTGGTGCCCCGTTTCCAGCGGCTGCAGCAGCTCGGGGTGCTCGACCTGATCACCTGCGGCGCCACCCACGGCTATCTGCCCCTGCTGCGGCAGGTGCCGGAGGCGGTGCGGGCCCAGCTGATCAACGGCGTGCGCGAGCACGAACGCCAGCTCGGTGAACGGCCCCTGGGGATCTGGCTGCCGGAATGCGCCTACTTCGAGGGCCTGGACCAACAGCTGCTCGCCGCCGGCCTGCGCTACACGGTGCTCGACGGCCACGGCCTGCTGCACGCCCTGCCCCGGCCCCGCTACGGCGTCTTCTCGCCGATCTGCTCCCCGGCAGGTGTGGCCTTCTTCGGCCGCGACGGCAACGCCACCCTGCCGGTGTGGAGCGCGCGGGAGGGCTATCCGGGCGATGGTGCCTACCGCGAGTTTCACCGCGACCTGGGCTGGGACCTGCCCGAGGAGCAGCTCGAGGACGCGGGGATCGGCAGCCGCCGCCCCCTGGGGCTGAAACTGCACCGGGTCACCGCCCAGGGCTGCCCGCTCGAGCACAAGCAGCCCTACGACCCCGCCACAGCGGCCAGTCGGGTGCAGGAGCACGCCGGGGCCTACCTGGCCGGCCGGGCCGCCGAACTCAACGGCCTGGTCGGCTCGATGGAGCCGGTACCCCTGCTGGTGGCCCCCTTCGACGCCGAGCTCTTCGGTCACTGGTGGTTCGAGGGTCCCCAGTTCCTGGCGGCACTGTTCCGTGAGTCACGCGACGCCGGCGTGCGGCTGGTGAGCCTGCGCGAAGCCCTGCAGCAGCGTCCCAGCCTGCAGGTGTGCCGGCCGTCTCCCAGCAGCTGGGGGCAGGGCGGCTACCACGACTACTGGCTCAACGACACCAATGCCTGGGTGGTGCCGGAATGGCAGCGCGCATCGCGGGCGATGGTGCGCCGCGTGAACCAGGGCGTGGCCAGCCCCCACCAGCGGAATCTGCTCACCCAGGCGGGCCGGGAGCTGCTGCTGGCTCAGAGCTCCGACTGGAGCTTCATCCTGAGGGCAGGCACCACCACCGAACTGGCGCGGGAGCGCATCCAGCGCCACCTCGACCGCTTCTGGCGGCTGATGGACGCCATCGACAACGGCAGCGAGCTGCCCGACGGCTGGATCCGGGCCGTGCAGCGGGAGGATCATCTGTTTCCGGCCCTGAATGCGGCCGACTGGGTGACGCCTGCCAGCTGATCCAGCGGCGCCAGTTCTCAGGCTGAGGCGCCAGGCCGGATCAGCCGCCCCAGCAGCGCCGGTTCCCGGCCCTGCATCCCCATCAGGCCCCGGCGCACGCTCCAGGGGGCCTCGCTGAACAGCCGCAGCATGGCCACCAGCAGCTCCGGCACCGTGGCGGTGTTGGCCAGGAACCCATACCACTGGCCATCGGGCAGGGAAAAGAAGGTGGCGAAGTGCGCCCGCAGCTGGTGCTCGGAGAAGCGCATCAGCTTCTCCAGCCCGAACTGATAGAGCGCGTGCTTGCGGCGCAGCTCCAGGGGCCAGAGCGCCTGCCAGCCGGCCTGGGCCAGCCGGGCCGAGCCTGCCTGGGGCTCAGCCCGGAGCAGCCCGGCCACCACCTCGGCCACGGGGGGCGCGCGCCGCAGCAGAGAACCCACCATGTAACCGGAGGCGGGGTGCACCATCGAGGCCGCCCCGCCGAAGCCCAGCACCGGCTGCTGCAGATCCGGCAGCGGCAGGTTCATCGGAAAGAGGCAGAACTCCTCGTGCTCCACCTGCTCTACCCGCACCCCGCGGTGGGCCAGGCGCCGCTCGAGGCGCTGCTGGAGGGTGGCGTAGGGCACCGGTGGAGCCAGGGCCAGGGACGTCTCCTCCACGAAGAACCGTCCTCCGCCCAAGTCCATCGCGTAGAGGAAGGTGGGCGGCTGCAGTCGCTCCTCGGGGCTGAGATGGTCGCAGCGGTAGTCCATGAGCACGAACTGACTGGTCTCCACCGGCGGCGCCGAGAAGCGGCCCACGATCCCGTAGGCCGCCTGGCCCGCCACCGGCCCCTGATCCGGCCGACGCACGAACACCGGCTGGTGGCCCGTGGCATCCACCACCAGCCGGGCGCGGTGGCAGGCTCCGTCGGCGGTGGAGAGCTCACTCCAGCTGCCCTGCGAATCCAGCTGGAAGCGCTCGGCCTTGCCCTCGAGCAGCTCCACGCCACCGCGCTCACAGGCGTTCAGCCAGTGCTGCTGCAGAGCCTCGCGGTCGAACAGGCCGTAGTCGCGGTGATGCGGGGTGGGCCGGTTGGCGGGGTCGGCCGGATCGCTCGAACCGGCGCCGAAATAGCTCACGGTGTGGCTCCAACGGTGCTCCAGCAGATGGGCCAGGCCGAGGGCATCCACCTCCTCCCCCCAGATGCCGTAGGTGTTCGGCCAGGGAGCGCGGGGATCGTGCGGGGCCAGCAGCGCCACGGAGAGACCTTCGCCGGCCAGCGCCGCCGCGATGCACAGGGCCGCCGGACCGCCCCCGAGCACCAGCACATCCCGCACCGCCGCAGCGCTCAAACCTCCACCTCCAGCAGCTCGCGGTTGTTGACCTGCAGCTCCGGACGTTCGAGAATCTCCCGCTGGGGATCGGCGATCACCTCCAGGCGATGCCGCCCCGGCGCCAGCGTCAGCGGCACGCTGAACGCCTCCGCCTCTCCGGCCGCCAGCCAGGGCAGACGCAGGTAGCGGTGGCTGCTGTAGCGGTCGTCGAGCACCACCGCCACGCCCACATCGCTGACGTCCAGGCCGCCGTGGTTGATCACCCGGAACTGGACGGCACCGTCGTGATAACGCAACCCGTCCACCCCAAGATCGCTGGCCAGGCTGTGGATCCGCCGCAGTGGGTAAAGCACCAGCCGCTCCACCTGCGCCAGCTTGGACTCGGGGTGCTCGTGGTGCAGATGACCGCCATAGCGCAGGTCGGTGCTGCAGCCATGCAGGTGCAGATGGGCGTCCGGCTGGGGCACTGTGACCCGGCCCGTCTGCGGTTCGGTGTCGTAGAAGCCACAGCACTCCCACCGCAGTGAACGCCCCAGGTAGCGGACCGGATCGGCTGGGTCGCCGGGGTCGCGGGGCGCCAGGCGGTAGTGCTGCAGCAGCTGATAGATGCTCCGGGAAGCGGTGGCTTCGCTGGCCGCGCTGCGGGCGATGGCGGTGTTGCGGCGCTGCTGGCCCATGCAGAGCTTGGAGGCCACGGTGATCACCAGTCCCTGCCAGCGGCTGAGCAGCCGCAGGCCGTAGATCGGCGCCTCCGGCAACGCCCCATCCCTGCGCATCAGCGCGATCGCTTCACCCACCAGCTCCTGCAGGGACCTGCCCGTGGTGTCCCCGAGGGCCGCGGGATCCAACGGCGTGCGCACCGCCGTGGCATCGCCGCTGAAGCACACATAGGGGAAATGGCCGCTGCCATCCCCGGCTCGCAGGGCGTGGATGCCACCACTGCTGGCTTCGCTTTTCCAGATCGTGGTGTCGCCGCCCTCCTGGTGCAGAAAGGTGAGCTCTCCGTTGTCGAGGCTGGTGGTGGTGCCCAGCCCCAGCACGTCCCCCCGGAGCGGAATCCGCTCCAGGGGGAGATGCTCACGC
This sequence comes from Cyanobium sp. Prado107, assembly GCA_025454305.1. GTDB lineage: Bacteria > Cyanobacteriota > Cyanobacteriia > PCC-6307 > Cyanobiaceae > NIES-981. Next base: position 7,494 of record JALOOQ010000045.1, on the reverse strand, counting down.
ACATCCCCCTGGATCAGGTCGCACACGGTGTTGGCGATCCAGAGATCAGCCGGCATCCGGTTCAGCGTCGGGCTGGGCTTCGGCCTGAGGCTCGGCCTGGGCATCGCCCGCGGCGCCTTGCGTGGCGGCTTCGGTTTCGGTTTCGGCTTCGGTGGCGTCCTCGCCCTCAGGGGCCGGCGGCACCAGCACCACCTCGGCCAGCCGATCGCGGGCATCGAGCTTCTGCAGGCGGACGCCGGTGGCCGCCCGCGACTGCTGCGGCACCGCATCGGCCTGGGTGCGCACGATCACGCCGCGCTCGCTCACCAGCAGCAGTTCCTCACCGGCCCCCAGCACCTTCAACCCCACCAGCACATCGTCCTTCTGGCGGAACTTGATCGCCCGCAACCCCATCCCGGCCCGCTTCTGCAGGCGGAACTGATCCACCGGCACCCGCTTACCCAGGCCACTCGCGGTGGCCACCAGCACCCAGGGACCCTCGCTTGGCGCGGTGTCGTCGGTGGTGGCCTCCTCGCTCTCGTCATCGCCGGCAGCGGCACTGCTGCTGGCCACCCGGTCGGCCAGCTCGGCCGGCAGGACGTCCATGCTCACCAGCCGGTCGCCATCGCGCAGGTTCATCGCCCGCACCCCTCGTGCCGTGCGCCCCAGGGGCCGCAGTTCCTCGTCATGTAGACGGAAGTGGATGGTCATGCCCTGGCGCGAGCCGATCAGGATGCTGTCGCCGGGGAGCGCCATCCGCACCCAGGTGAGGGCGTCGCCCTCCACCAGATCAATGGCGATCAGACCATTCGAACGGATGTTGGCGAACGCCGAAAGCCGGGTGCGCTTGATGGTGCCGCCGCTGGTCAGCATCACCAGCACGCCGTCGTCGGTGAACTCGCTCACCGCCAGCAGCGAGGTGATCTGCTCCTCCCGGGGGATCGGCAGCAGCTGCACGATCGGCGTGCCCTTGGCGGCGCGGCTGCCCACGGGCACCCGGTAGGCCGGCACGGTGTACACCACGCCGCGATCGCTGAACAGCAGCAGGTGGTCGTGGTCGTTGCAGCTGATGAACAGCTTCACGGCCTCCTCACCCTGGCTGCGGGTGCCGGCCTTGCCGCGGGTGCCGCGGCTGGTGGCCTCGAACTCGCTCACCGGCATGCGCTTGAGGTAACCGGTCTCGGTGAGCAGCACCACGGAGCGCTCGTTGGCGATCAGGTCGATGTCATCCAGGCCACCCTCCACATCGAGGATCTCGGTGCGCCGCGGTGAGTGATAGCGGCTGCGGATCGTCGCCAGCTCGCTCTGGATGATCTCCAGCACCCGCTCGCGGCGCGCCAGGATGTCCTTGTAATCGGTGATCTTGGCGAGCAGATCCTCGTGCTCGAGCCTGATCTTGTCGGCCTCCAGGGCCGTGAGCCGGCGCAGCTGCATCTGCAGGATGGCGTCGGCCTGGATCTCGCTGAGGCCGAACTGCTCGATCAGGCCGGCGCGGGCCGTGGCCGTGTCGGCGGCGGCGCGGATCAGGGCGATGATCGCATCGAGATTGTCGAGCGCGATCAGCAGTCCCAGCAGGATGTGATCGCGCTCCTCGGCCTTCCGCAGCAGGAAACGGGTGCGCCGCTCGATCGTCTCGATGCGGTAATCGAGAAACACCTCCAGCATCCGCCGCAGGTTGAGCAGCACCGGTTCACTGCCCACCAGCGCCAGCATGTAGGCGTTGAAGTTGCTCTGCAGCGGGGTGAGCTTGAACAGATTGTTCAGCACCACCTGGGGATAGGCGTCGCGCCGCAGTTCGATCACCACGCGCATGCCGTCGCGATCGGATTCATCGCGGATGTCGCTGATCCCTTCGAGCTTCTTGTCGTTGACCAGCTCGGCGATGCGCTCGATCATCGCGGCCTTGTTGGTCTGATACGGCAGCTCGGTGATGATCACCGCATCGCGGTCGGGCCGGCCCTTGGCCTCGATCGTCTCGATGCCGGCCACCCCGCGCATGGTCACCGACCCTCGCCCGGTGGCGTAGATCTCACGGATGCCGCGGCGGCCGAGAATCTGGCCGCCGGTGGGGAAGTCGGGACCGGGAATCAGGGCCTGCAGCTCCCGGTCGGTGATCTCGGGGTTGGTGATCAGGGCCTGGAGGCCGTCGATCAGCTCGCCGAGGTTGTGGGGAGGAATGTTGGTCGCCATCCCCACGGCGATGCCGGATGAGCCGTTGAGGAGCAGCTGGGGAATGCGCGCCGGCAGCACCGTGGGCTCCTGCTGGCTGCCGTCGAAGTTGTCGACGAAATCAACCGTTTCGCTCTCGATGTCCTCCAGCAGGGCATCGGTGGTGAGGGCCTGCAGCCGCGATTCGGTGTAACGCATGGCGGCGGGCGGATCGTTGTCCACCGAGCCGAAGTTGCCGTGGCCATCGATCAGCGGCATACGCAGGGAGAAGTCCTGCGCCATCCGCACCAGGGCGTCGTACACGGCCGTGTCGCCGTGGGGGTGGTACTTACCCAGCACCTCACCCACCACGCGGGCGCACTTGCGGTAAGGCCGGTCGCTGGTGAGACCCAGTTCGTACATCGCATAGAGGATCCGGCGATGCACGGGCTTGAGGCCATCGCGGGCGTCGGGCAGGGCCCGGCCCACGATCACGCTCATCGCATACTCCAGATAGGAGCGCGACATCTCGTTGCGGAGGTCGGTCTGGATGACCCGTGAATCCCCGTCCGAACCGGAATCACCCGGATTGATCGGTCCCGTGGGATCCGCCATGCATGACCGCCTGCACTCTGTCGATTCTATCGAGCGCAGCGAAACCGATCTGCGCCGGCGCCAGCAGCGGGGCGAACTGCGGGTGCGCACGGCCGCCGACTTCCGCCGGCTGGTGCGGGAACACGGCCTGAATGCGGCCTACGACACCACCGATGTGGTGGTGGCCGCCGACGCCGGCTTCACCGATCAGGCCAGCCTGCACCTCTCCCTCGGCCCCACCGATCCGCCGATCCGGCTGCGCGAGGTCCAGCTCGATGGCGTGCAGGGGCTTGCCAGCGGAGGGGCCGGCGAACTGGTGCTGCCGGTGGGTGGCGGGCTGGGGGAGCAGGCGCCCCACAGCGGAGCCCAGCTGCTCGGCGCCCTGCTGGCCGGTGGAGCACTGCCCTTCGATGCCAGCGGAGAGGCCACGGCCCTGCATCCCCGCCGCGACCTGCACACCGAACTCGACCTCGAGCGGATCGGCTCCGGCCGGCTGCTCCTGCACCGGGCCATCAGCGAGAACGGCGTGGTGGCGGTGAGCAGCGCCGCCGGACTCTGCTCCAGCCCCTGGGGGCCGCTGCTGGGGCCCTACGGCACAGCCCTGTGGAGCTGCGGCGGCGCCGGCAGCATCGGCCTCACCATGCCGGGACTGTCGCTGCTGGGGCCGGGCTCCCCGGTGCTGGTGGCCGGCGCCGTGGGCTGGGTGCTGGGAGCCGGCAGTGGTCACCAGCCCGGCCCCGGAAGGCAGCCCGGTGGCCATGCCCTCACGCCCGGGGCCACGGTGGCGGTGAGCGTGGATCTGCAAGACCTCCACGGCCGCTGGCTGCGCCCCTGCTTCTTCCCCGGCCATGGCAGTGCCCTGCTGGTGGCGATCGCCGCGCCCGTGCCGCTGCTGAATCCGGCCACGGCCCTGGCCGCGGCCGCTGGGCCCGAGCAGTTGCAGACCCCGGTGCTGGATGTGGCCATCCCGAGAAGGATCAAGCCCGCCCTCGGCTCGGTGGCGTACGCCCAGCTCGCCAGCGGCAGCATCGAGGTGAACGGCCGGCAGCTGCGCTGTGCGCCGGCCCACAGCCCGCGTCTGGCGGCCGAGATCGCCACTGAGCTGGTGCATCGGCTGCAGCGCAACCACTTCCCGATCCGACTGCCGGTGCTTCCCCTGCAAAGCCGGCCCACCCTGCTGCCTCTGGACGGCTGAGGGGGAAGAGCGCCGGCGACCACCCTTAAGCTCCTGGCCAACCGCCGTTCGCCGCCGGCGCCGTCCGTCCCTCGCCCATCACCCAACCATGGCCGATAACCCGCGCGACGAGATCGACTCCAACAGCGTGCCCGAACACAGCGGGCCGGACGCCGGCATGCCGGACGACAGCAGGCCTGCAGAAAGCGTGCCCTCCGAGAGCGGGCCTGGCGAAAGCGGGCCTGGCGACACTGTCCCCCCGGACAGCGCCCCCAGCAGTGCGGCCATCGCCGAGACGCCTGCTGCGGCCGCTTCTGCCACAGCCCCAGAAGCCCCCAGCGCTGCCGGCAGCTCAAGCCCTGCCGCCGAAGCCGCCCCGGTTCTGGAGGCCAGCACCACCGTGCCGCCCCTGAGCGGCAGCAGCTCGGCGGGGCCCGTCGAGGGCGGTGAAGGCGGCGAGTGGGACCTGCTGGTGCAGAAGCTGCAGGACTGGTGGGCGAGCGGCCGGCTGCAGAGCATCTGGCAGCAGGCCCGGACGCCCCTCACCTTCGGACTCGGCCTGGTGGCCCTGCTGCTGGTGCTGCGGGTGTACGCCGGGCTGCTGGCGGCCATCAACAGCCTGCCTCTGGTGCCCGGCCTGCTGGAGCTGGTGGGCGTGATCTGGCTGCTGCGCAACGGCCTGCCCCGGGTGATCCGCCGCAGCGAGCGCGAGCAGCTGCTCCAGGGGCTGCAGCAGCGCTGGCAGAGCTTCAGCGGCCGCAGCTGAGGCCGGGGCCGCGGCCACCGAAACAGCGCATCGGTTCACGCCGCATCGGTTGATACGGTGGCCCGAATACGCACAGTTCCGGTGGACATCCAGCTCGGCCGTTCCCGCACCGTCCGTCGCGCCTACGGCATCGACGAGATCGCTCTGGTGCCCGGCGGCCGCACGGTGGATCCGGCGGTGACCGACAGCGGCTGGAGCCTGGGCGGCATCAGCCGCGAGATCCCCATCATCGCCAGTGCCATGGACGGCGTCGTGGACGTGGCCATGGCGGTGGAGCTCAGCAGGCAGGGTGCGCTGGGGGTGCTCAACCTGGAGGGCGTCCAGTGCCGCTACGACGACCCCAACCCCGTGCTCGACCGCATCGCCGCGGTGGGGAAGGATGAGTTCGTGCCCCTGATGCAGGAGCTCTACAGCCAGCCGGTGCGCGAAGACCTGATCCGCAAGCGCATCGCCGAGATCAAGGACAAGGGCGGCATCGCGGCGGTGAGCGCCACGCCGGTGGCGGCTCTGAAGTTCGGCCAGGCGATCGCCGAGGCCGGCGCCGACCTCTTCTTCGTGCAGGCCACGGTGGTGAGTACCGAGCACATCGGCCCCGAGGGCCAGGCAAGCCTGGATCTGGAGTCCCTCTGCCGCGACTTCGGGGTACCCGTGGTGATCGGCAACTGCGTCACCTATGAGGTGGCCCTGAAGTTGATGCACGCCGGTGCCGCAGGCGTGCTGGTGGGCATCGGTCCCGGAGCCGCCTGCACGAGCCGCGGGGTGCTGGGGATCGGCATCCCCCAGGCCACCGCCGTGGCCGATTGCGCCGCCGCCCGTGACGACTATGAGAAGGAGAGCGGCCGCCGCGTGCCGGTGATCGCCGACGGCGGCATCGTCACCGGCGGCGACATCTGCAAGTGCCTGGCCTGCGGCGCCGACGCAGTGATGATCGGCTCGCCGATCGCCCGCGCCGCCGAGGCCCCGGGCCGCGGCTTCCACTGGGGCATGGCCACGCCCAGCCCGGTGCTGCCCCGCGGCACCCGCATCAAGGTGGGCACCACCGGCAGCCTGGAGAAGATCCTGCGCGGACCCGCCTCCCTCGACGACGGCACCCAGAATCTGGTGGGCTGCATCCGCACCTCCATGGGCACCCTCGGCGCCCGCACCCTCCGGGAGATGCAGCAGGTGGAGGTGGTGGTGGCGCCGTCGCTGCTCACCGAGGGCAAGGTGTATCAGAAGGCCCAGCAGCTGGGCATGGGCAAGTAGCCCCCGGAGTCCAAGGTCCCTCTGCCGAGGTTGAGGCCCTGACCTGAGGTCTATCTTGAGCGTGTGGGGGCTTAATCGCTCACACACTCCTCACACCCTCCGGCCCGGCTCGTCCGGGCCTTTCCTCTTTACCAGGCCCCCGCGGCCATCGCCTCGGGAACTCCAGCCAACCGTCCGCTGCAACGCTTGGTGTGGCCAGTGCGGGAAGCGGCGGAACACCTTGCTACATTCCTGAAGTCCCGATCCCACAAAGGATGTCCAGCGCTGCCGCTGTCACCGACGCCTCCTTCGAGCAGGACGTGCTCAAGAGTGATGTGCCTGTGCTGGTCGATTTCTGGGCTCCCTGGTGCGGCCCGTGCCGCATGGTTGCGCCCATCGTCGATGAGATCGCCAAGGAGTTCGAGGGTCAGATCAAGGTGTTCAAGCTGAACACCGATGAGAACCCCAACGTGGCCAGCCAGTACGGCATCCGCAGCATCCCCACCCTGATGGTGTTCAAGGGCGGCCAGAAGGTGGACACGGTCGTCGGCGCTGTGCCCAAGACCACCCTCTCCGGCACGATCAGCAAGTACCTCTGACTGCATCCCCGTCCCCTCGTTCCACCGTCTCCCCGGCCCAGCGCGACGGTGGTGTGAGCCCCCTCGAGGCCCTGGCCGCCGCGATCGACGGCCATCCCCAGCGGCGCACGATCGACCGGGCGCTGGTGTCGCTGCTGGACATCTGCCGTCATGAGACGGAACCGGATGCCTGGCGCATCGTCAGCGGCACGCTCGCCGACATCAGCGAGGCCCTGGAGGTGTTCCGGCCCCACCGCAAGGTGCGCAAGATCACGGTGTTCGGCTCCGCCCGCACCACCAGCGACGACCCCTCCTTCCTCCAGGCCGAGGAGCTCGCCCGGGGGGCGGTGGAGGCCGGCTTCGAGGTGATCACCGGGGCCGGCGGCGGCATCATGGAGGCCGCCAACCGCGGCGCCGGCTGCCAGGCCAGCATCGGCCTGAACGTGGATCTGCCCTTCGAGCAGCATCCCAATCCGATCGTGAGCAGTTGCGAGGCCCGGCTGCTGCACTTCCGCTACTTCTTCACCCGCAAGCTCTTCTTCCTGCGGGAGAGCGACGCGGTGGTGGTGCTGCCCGGCGGCTTCGGCACCCTCGATGAGCTGTTCGAAGCCCTCACCCTGATCCAGACGGGCCGCACCCCGCCGATGCCCGTGGTGCTGCTCTCTCCCCCCGGCGATCCCTTCTGGAGCAGCTGGCAAGTGGAGGTGCAGCGGCTGATGACCCGGCGGGGGCTGATCTCACCCGAAGACCGGGGCCTGGTGTGCCAGACGGACAGCGTCAGCGAGGCGATCGCCAGCATCTGCCGCTTCTACCGGGTGTTCCATGCCGCCGAACTGCTCACCGACCGGCTGGAACTGCAGCTCAACGCCCCCATTCCGCCGCTGGATCTGGAGCGCCTCAACCGCGACTTCGACGACCTGGTGGAACAGGGGGTGATCCACGCCGCCGAGACCTGCGATGACGACGGCTACCTGCGTCCCTGCCTGCGCTTCCGCTTCGACATGCGGCGCGTGGGCAGGCTGTATCAGCTG
>JALOOQ010000044.1 GCA_025454305.1 Cyanobium sp. Prado107 | reverse complement strand
GCAATACCTGTCGTCTTTTCCCTCCGGCCGCACCTGCGGCGATGTTCAACCGGACGTTCCCCCGATGATTCAGAACGGTCCAACCTCTCCGGCAACCCCGCTGAGACAGGGCGTGAGACACCACGGTTCTGATCGTCCCCTCCCAGTCACGGGTCGGCGCCATGTGAGACGTTTGGTGAGATGTTTGGCCCTACAGCCTGGCACGGCCTGTCAGGTGCGGTCAGCCGCTGGAATCACAAAAGCCAGTGCCTGACTGGCTTCTTGGGAGATTTTCAAGGCCTGGACTAGAAGCGGGTGACCGGGCTCGAACCGGCGACGTTCAGCTTGGGAAGCTGACATTCTACCACTGAATTACACCCGCATCAGATAAGGAACTGCCAGGCGGCAGTTCCTTATGGCCGAAGCCTAGCCCGCCAGGGCCGCGGCACAGGCGGCCACGCCGGCTCCCGGGGTGCTCTTGTGCAGCCCCAGACCCTCCAGGGTGGCCTCGATGGCGGCCACGGCGGTGAGCACGTCGCGGTCGCACACGAAGCCCAGATGGCCGATGCGGAACACCTTGCCCTTGAGATGATCCTGGCCCCCGGCCAGCAGGATCTGGAACCGCTCCTTCACCTGCTTGCGCAGCGTCTCGGCGTCGATGCCCTCGGGAGCCACGGCGGTGATCGCCGGGCTACCGTGGCCCTCGGCGGCATAGAGAGGGAGGCCCATGGCGGTCATGCCGGCCTGGGCGGCGGCACGGTGGCGGGCATGGCGGGCGAAGATCGCCTCCAGACCCTCGGCCTGCATCATCTCCAGCGCCGCCTCGAGGGCGAAGTAGAGGTTCACCGCCGGGGTGAAGGGGTTGCTGTCGGCCTGAGCCGATTTGCGGTACTTGCCCAGATCCAGATAGAACTTCGGCAGATCGGAGCGTTCGTAGGCAGCCCAGGCCCGCTCGCTCATGGCCACGAAGGCCAGTCCCGGCGGCATCATGTAGCCCTTCTGGGATCCCGAGCCGATCACGTCCAGGCCCCAGGCGTCCATCGGCACGTTGCAGGCGCCCAGGCTGGTGACGCAGTCGGCGATGGTGAGGGCCGTGCCGTGGGCGCGCACGTGGGCGGCGATCGCCTCCAGGTCGTTGATCACCCCGGTGGAGGTTTCCGAGTGGGTGAGGATCACCGCCTTGATCGCCTTGGCGGTGTCGGCTTCCAGGGCGGCACGGAAGGCCTCGGGATCGAGGGGCTGGCCCCACTCGGCCTTGATCACCTGCACGTCCAGCCCGTAGGCCCGGGCCACCTTCACCCAGCGCTCGCCGAACTTGCCGTTGTCGCCGCAGAGCACCCGGTCGCCCTTGCTCAGCACGTTGATGATTCCGGCTTCCATGGCGGCGGTGCCGCTGCCGGTGATCGCCAGCACATCACTGCTGGTCTGATGCAGCCATTTGAGCTGCTCGGTGGTGCGCTTGACGATCTTCTGGAAATCGGCGCTGCGGTGCCCGATCGGGTGGCGGCCCATGGCCTGCAGGACGGTTTCCGGCACCGGCGTGGGGCCGGGGATCATCAGGGTGAGCTTGTCCTGCATGGTGGAGGGGACTGGGGCGATGCGGGGTGGAGGAGGACGCGGCCCGTCGGCGTCGCAATCGACCACCATAAAAAACAGCCCCGTCTTCCCCCTTCGGTGTCTCGACGAACCATCCATGGCTGAGACCGGCTTCACCCTGCCGGTGTGGACCGCGGCGGCGGCGCGGGCGGCGCTGCAGGGCCTGCGCGGAGAGCCGGTGGATCTGCAGCAGCCGCTGCGGCTGGATGCGGAGGGCGAGCTCCAGCCGGTTCCGATCGAGGCGGCGGCTCCCCTGGCCGGCGGCAGTGTCCTGGCCATGGCACGCAGTGATCCCGGCGAGGGTGTGCTCGATCTCACCCGCGGCGTGCTCGTGTGGGTGCAGGCGCAATGGCTGGCCGACGCGGGCCCCTGGCTGGAGCTGCGGGCCGGGGAGGGGGTGGGCGTGATCGCGGCCAGTGGCGAGGCCTGCCTGTCGGCCTACGCCCGCCAGCTGCTGGAGTGGAACCTCCGCCCCCTGGTGCCGGCCGACCGCCGTCTGGCCCTGGAGGTGCTCATCCCCGAGGGCCGCCGCCTGGCCGAGCGCACCAGCAATGCCGCCTTCGGCGTGGTGGAGGGCCTGGCCGTGATCGGCACCCAGGCCCGGGTGCAGCGCAGCGCCGCGCCAGAGCAGCTCGAGGAGGCGCTGGCGGACCTGCGCCGTCGCGCCGCCGGCGCCGATTTCGGCGGAGATCTGGTGCTGGTGATCGGCGAGAACGGCCTCGACCTGGCGCCCCGGCTGGGTCTGCCGCCCCAGCTGCTGCTCAAGGCCGGCAACTGGCTGGGCCCCCTGCTGGTGGCGGCGGCGGCGGCCGGTGTGCGGCGGCTGCTGCTGTTCGGCTACCAGGGCAAGCTGATCAAGCTGGCCGGGGGCATCTTCCACACCCATCACCATCTCGCCGATGGCCGGGCCGAGGTGCTCACCGCCCTGGCGGCCCTGGAGGGTCTGGGAGGTGCGGATCTGGCTCGCCTGCATGCCGCCGCCAGCGTGGAGACGGCCCTCGCCGATCTCGATCAGTGCCAGCCGGTGCTGGCGCAGCGGCTGCGGACCCGCGTCGCCGCCGCCATCGAGCAGCGCAGCCGCGCCTACCTGATCAGCCACGGTCAGCCGGGCCCGATGGAGGTGGGGGCGGCGCTGTTCGACCGCAGCCGCCGGGTGCGGGCCAGCGGTCCGGTCGGCGGTCGGCTGCTCACGGCCCTCAGCACGCCAGCCCTGGAGCGGCCGGGGGGTGCCCCCTAGGCTTCAGCGCCGGCCGACCCATCGCCATGTCCGTGATCGACGCCGCCTCCCAGTCGTCCCGCCATCCGGCGATCGTGATCCTGGACTTCGGCTCGCAGTATTCCGAGCTGATCGCCCGGCGCGTGCGGGAAACGGAAGTGTTTTCGCTGGTGATCAGCTACACCACAAGTGCCGAGGAGCTCAGGGCCCTCAACCCCAGGGGAATCATCCTCAGCGGCGGCCCCAGTTCGGTGTATGAGCCGGGGGCGCCGGTGTGCGACCCGGGCATCTGGGATCTCGGCATTCCCGTGCTGGGCGTGTGCTACGGCATGCAGCTGATGGTGCAGCAGCTGGGCGGCGCGGTGGTGGCCGCCGGCAAGGCCGAATACGGGAAGGCGCCCCTGCACGTGGACGACCCCACCGATCTGCTCACCAACGTCGAGCACGGCTCGACGATGTGGATGAGCCACGGCGATTCGGTGGAGCGCCTGCCGCAGGGCTTCGTGCGCCTGGCTCATACCGACAACACCCCGGAAGCGGCGGTGGCCGACCACCACCGGCGGCTCTACGGCGTGCAGTTTCACCCCGAGGTGGTGCACTCCAGCTGCGGCATGGCGATGCTGCGCAACTTCATCTATCACATCTGTGGCTGCGAGGCCGACTGGACCACGGCCGCCTTCATCGATGAGGCCATCCAGGAAGTGCGCCGTCAGGTGGGTGAGCGGCGTGTGCTGTTGGCGCTCTCGGGTGGTGTCGATTCCTCCACCCTCGCCTTCCTGCTGCACCGGGCGATCGGCGATCAGCTCACCTGCATGTTCATCGACCAGGGTTTCATGCGCAAAGGTGAGCCCGAGTTCCTGGTGGAGTTCTTCGACAAGCGCTTCCACATCAACGTCGAATACATCAACGCCCGCGAGCGCTTCATCTCCAAGCTCGCCGGGGTCACCGATCCGGAGCAGAAGCGCAAGCTGATCGGCACCGAGTTCATCCGCGTGTTCGAGGAGGAGAGCAAGCGGCTCGGCCCCTTCGACTACCTGGCCCAGGGCACGCTCTACCCGGATGTGATCGAGAGCGCCGGCACCAACGTCGACCCGAAAACGGGTGAGCGGGTGGCGGTGAAGATCAAGAGCCACCACAACGTGGGCGGCCTGCCCAAGGATCTGCAGTTCAAGCTGGTGGAGCCCCTGCGCCGTCTCTTCAAGGACGAGGTGCGCAAGGTGGGACGGTCCCTGGGCCTCCCCGAGGAGATCGTGGGCCGCCACCCCTTCCCCGGGCCCGGCCTGGCCATCCGCATCCTGGGCGAGGTCACCGACGAGAAGCTCAACATCCTGCGCGACGCCGACCTGATCGTGCGCGAGGAGATTCGCGATGCCGGCCTCTATAACGAGATCTGGCAGGCCTTCGCCGTGCTGCTGCCGGTGCGCAGTGTGGGAGTGATGGGCGACAAGCGCACCTATGCCTTCCCGGTGGTGCTGCGCTGCGTGTCCTCGGAGGACGGCATGACCGCCGACTGGTCGCGGCTCCCCTACGACCTGCTGGAGACCATCTCCAACCGGATCGTCAACGAGGTGCAGGGGGTGAACCGGGTGGTGCTCGACATCACCAGCAAGCCCCCCGGCACGATCGAGTGGGAGTGAGCCTGGGCCCGGCGCCGTCGGCGGTGGCCGTGGCGAGTCCGGAGGGTGTCCGGTACCTTCAGGATCCCGGTTCCGTCGTGCCGTGAGTGCCGCCCCCGCGTCATCCAGCGCCCCTGAGCAGCAGCGCCGGCTCCAGCAGGACAGCATCCAGCTGGGCGGCAAGACCGTCTATCTGAATCCCTTCCTCTACTGGCGGCGCTTCGACGCCAACACCGACCGCTGGCTGCGCGAACCCGGTCAGCTGCCGGAGGAGCAGATCGCGGCCAACCGCGGCCGCTTCTATCCCGAGCTGGACTGGGATCTGCTCGATGAGGAGGAGCGCCTCACCAAGGAGGGCGCGGTGGAGATGTTCCTCAAGACCCTGGAGCTGATCAGCACCTTCAACCCCGACCTCAGCGCCGGGCAGCTGCTGGAGGTGGAGCGCAAGATGGCGGTCACCAAGAAGCTGGCCTTCGAGCGCTGGGTGAGTCGTTCCCTGAAGCGCCGGGAGCGCGAGCAGAAGCGGGAACGGCGCCGCTTCGACCGCGATCGCGCCCTGCGCGCCTGGGGCGAGTGGTTCGCGCTGGATGTCACCCGTCAGGCGCTGCTGCCCATCACCACCCTGCTGGTGGTGGCGGTGGCCGCTGGGTGGTGGCTTGGCCGCCAGCAGCCGTGCCGTGTGGCCCCGGTTCTGCCTCCGCTCACCGGCCAGCCACCTCTGAACTGATCCGGGCAGGGCAGACTGGATCTTCCTGCCCTCACCGGCCATGGCCGCCGACCCTCTCGACGCCCTCCGGCTCACCCTGATGCAGGACGTGTTGCCGGTGGGTCTGGCCGTTGTGGAGCGCGTCCGCAAGGGCGGTGCCCGCCAGGTGATGGCAGCCTTCGACGGCAGCAACGCCGACCCCCTCGGCCAGCTGCGTGAGGAAGGGGAACCGGCGGCCAGCCGCATGCGCGCCCAGCTGGATCAGGTGAGCCCCGGGCTGGGCAATCCGGTGATGAAGGTCGAGGTGCGCGACGTGGCTGACGCCTCTGGCGCAGATGGGGCCGGCGGGGAACCCGGGGATCCGGTGGAGCTGCAGCAGCGCCTGGCGGCGATCGCCTCGCGCCTGCTCCAACTCGAGCAGATCCTGCTGGCAGAGGGGCCTTCCGGTTCCTCGTCCGGGTCCTCCGCTCCACTGCGCTAGGGCCCGATGGCGTTCGCTCCCGGGGTGCGCCACAGCGGCATGGGCCGCCAGCCGCTGTGGCTGCTGGCGGTGGTGCTGCTGCTCAGCTCGGCCATGGTGGCCCGCCTGGCCTGGCTGCAGCTCCTGCATGGGGCCGAGAACCGCCAGCGGGCCGACGAGAACCGCATCCGCCTGATGCCGCGCAATCCCATCCGCGGCCGGTTGCTGGATCGTCAGGGCCGGGTGCTGGCCACCAGCCGCCTCACCTACAACCTCTATGTGCAGCCCGGTGAGGTGGGAGACGAGGACTGGCCCGCCCTGCGTGACCGCCTGTCCGCCCTGCTGGATCTGCCCTCGGGCCAGCTGGACGAGCAGCGTCGTGCCGGAGCCAACGGCGAGGGCTTCCGCATCCAGCTGGCCGAGGGCCTGCGGCCGGATCAGGTGCTGCGCTTTCGCGAGCAGTCCAGCAGCCTGCCGGGGGCCGAGGTGGACGTGGATGTGCTGCGCAGCTACCCCAATGGCCGCCTCGGCGCCCACGTGCTCGGCTACACCAGCGGCATCACCGAGGAGGAGTACGCGCGTCTGCGCGATCAGGGCTACCGCATCCGCGACCGCGTCGGCCGCAGCGGGGTGGAGAAGGTGTACGAGGCCCACCTGCGCGGGGAGTGGGGTGGCCAGCAGGTGGAGGTGAACGCCGCCGGCCAGGTGCAGCGGGTGCTGGGCGAGAAGCCGGCCAGGGCCGGCAAGGACCTGCGTCTCACCCTTGATCTGCCCCTCCAGCAGGCGGCCGAGAAGGCCCTCGACGGCGTGGCCAAGGGGGCGATCGTGGCCATGGATCCGAACACCGGCGCCATCCGGGCGATGGCCAGCCGCCCGACCTTCGATCCCAACATCTTCTCGCCGGCCCCGAGCATCAGCCAGTGGGCCGCGCTCAACGGCCCCGAGGCCCCTCTGATCAACCGCACGCTCCAGGGCTTCCCGCCGGCCAGCACCTTCAAGATCGTCACCAGCCTCGCCGCCCTCGAGAGCGAGCGTTACGGCCCCACCTCCACCGAGCTCACCACCGCCTCCTACTGCCGGGCCGGCCTTTGCTACCGCGATCACGTGAGCATGGGTCAGCTGGGCTTCCCGATGGCCCTGGCCCTGAGCAGCAACAGCTTCTACTACCGGACCGGCATCAACATCGGTGCCGAACCGATCTTCGCGACGGCCCGGAAGCTGGGCTTCGGCTCGCGCACCGGCGTCGAGCTGAGCGAGGAGGAGAGCAAGGGGCTGCTGGGCGACAAGGCCTGGAAGAAGGAGGTGCTGGGAGAGCCCTGGACCGATGTGGACACGATCACCGCCTCCATCGGCCAGGGGGCCGTGCTGGTGACCCCGCTGCAGATGGCGCGGATGTACGCGGCCGTGGCCAACGGCGGCTGGCTGGTCACTCCCCACCTGGTGGAGCGGAAACCGCAGCGTGTGTGGATCGGCTTCCGCCCTGACACCATCGCCACGGTGCGTCAGGGCCTGCGGCTGGCGGTGCAGCAGGGCACGGCCAGGGCGCTCAACCAACCCGGTCTGCCGCCGGCTGCGGGGAAGACCGGCACCGCCGAGGATCCCCCCCGGCCCGTGCACGCCTGGTTCGGGGGCTATGCCCCGGCCAACGACGCGGACCTGGTGGTGGTGGCCTTCGGCGAGAACACCGGCGGCTACGGCGGCACCGTGGCGGCGCCCATGGCTCAGGCCCTGTTCAAGGCCTGGTTTCAGACCGGCGGCACAGCACCCACGGCCAAGCGGGGCTGATCAGGCCACCAGCCGCAGACGGTCACCTTCCAGCAGCCGGCCGTAGAAGCCGCGCAGTTGATCGGTGGCCCCGGCCCAGCCCCAGCGCTCGGCTTCCGCCCGGGCGGCCTGACGCAGGGCCTGGCGCTCGGAGGGGTTGCCCAGGAGGCGCTCCACCGCGGCAGTGAGGCTGGCGGCGCCGCCATCGGGGCCGTCGGGCTCGTAGAGGCAGCCATTCACCCCGTCGGTGACGATGTCGGGAATGCCGCCACGGTTGGCGCCCACCACCGGGCAGCCGGCCGCCATCGCCTCCAGCAGCACCAGCCCCAGGGTTTCGGTGCTGGAGGGGAACACGAAGGCATCGCCGCTGGCGTAGGCGGCCGCGAGCTCCTCGCCCGCCAGATAGCCCACGAACGTGGCCGGCAGGCCGCTGAAGTGGGCCTCCAGCTGCTGGCGGTGGGGCCCGTCACCCACCAAGGCCAGGCGGGCGTCGGGGATGGCCTCCAGCACGGGGCGGACGCGCTCGATCTGCTTCTCGGCTGAAAGACGGCCGATGTAGAGCAGCAGCTTGCCGGTGTCGCCGTGGCCTCCCAGCAGCCGCCGCCGCATGGCATCGCTGCGCAGTTGGGGCCGGAACAGCTCGGTGTCCACCCCCCGCTGCCACAGATCGGTGTGCTGGATGCCCTTCTCACTCAGCTCCTGCACCATGGCGGAGGACGTGCAGAGGTTGAGGCGGGCCTGGTTGTGGGCGGCCTTGAGCAGCTCCCAGAGCAGGGGCTCGAGCATGCCCATGCCGTAGTGCTCCAGGTATTTGGGCAGGTGGGTGTGGTAGCTGGCCACCAGGGGATAGCCCTTGGTCTTGGCCAGCCAGATGCCGCCCAGCCCCAGCACGGCGGGATTCACCACATGCACCAGGTGAGGCTCGAAGTCCTCGAGCGCCTCCGACACCGCCGGCCGCGGCAGCGCCAGCTTGAGCTCGGGGTAGAGCGGCAGCGGCAGCGCCGGCACCCCCACCACCCGGGCACCCATGTAGGAAGCCGGGGCGCCTTCGGGGCAGAAGATCAGCACCTCATCCCCGGCGGCCACCAGGTGCTGCACGGTCTTGGTGAGGCGGGTGACGATCCCGTCCACCTTGGGGAGGAAGGTTTCGGTGAAGAAGGCGATCTTCAAGGGACGGGAGCCGGTGCGTGCGGGGCTCAGGCGGCCGGAACGGCCTGGATGGCCTGGGCCTGTTTGCTGGTCCAGGCGGACTGGCAGGGGATGCGGCTGCGGTCGCAGCGGTCGGCCCAGCGACGGGCCACGTCCACCACCTCCGCCATCAGGCCGTCATCGAGGGTGGTGGGCTTGAGGCCCAGCTCGATGAAGCAGCGGTTGTCCACGACCAGGTCATTCTCGATCGCCTCCTTGCGGGGGTTCGGCAGGTAGTTGATCGCCGCGCCGGTGAGGTCGGCCACCTTGCGGGCCAGTTCACCCACCTGATGGCTCTCGGTCATCTGATTGAAGATCTTCACCTTCTCGCCGGCGGTCGGCGGGTGCTCCAGGGCGAGCTGCACGCACTTCACCGAGTCGCGGATATGAATGAAGGCGCGGGTCTGGCCGCCGGTGCCATGCACGGTGAGCGGGTAGCCGATCGCCGCCTGCATCAGGAAGCGGTTGAGCACGGTGCCGTAGTCGCCGTCGTAGTCGAAGCGGTTGGTGAGGCGGGGGTCTCTTTCGGTGAGAACGGTGTTGGTGCCCCACACGATGCCCTGGTGCAGGTCAGTGACGCGAATCCCGTCGTTCTTGTTGTAGTAATAAAAGAGCAGCTGATCGAGCGTCTTGGTCATGTGATAGACGCTGCCGGGATCGGCCGGATGCAGGATTTTCTCGGTGAAGCGGCTGCCGTCGGGCTGGGGCACCTCCACGGTGAGGTAGCCCTCGGGGATGGTGGCACCGCGGTGGGAGCCGTAGCCGTACACCCCCATGGTTCCCAGGTGCACGATGTGCACGTCGAGGCCGCTCTCCACGATCGCCGCCAGCAGGTTGTGGGTGCCGTTGACGTTGTTGTCGACGGTGTACCGCTTGGTGGCGCTGCTCTTCATCGAGTAGGGGGCGGCGCGCTGCTCGGCGAAGTGCACCACGGCATCGGGACGCTCGCTGCGCAGCAGCTCCAGCAGCCGGTCGTATTCGCGGGCGATGTCGAGCTGCTCGAAGCGCATCGGCTTGCCTCCCACCTGCTCCCAGGCCCGCAGTCGCTCGCTGACACTGGCGATCGGGGTGAGCGACTCCACCTCGAGGTCGATGTCGATCTTGCGTCGGCTGAGGTTGTCGGCGATCAGCACGTCATGGCCGGCGTCGGCCAGGTTGACGGCGCAGGGCCAGCCACAGAAACCGTCGCCACCGAGAACGAAGATCTTCATTGCCGAAACCCAGGTCTGACCATCCTGCAATGCGGATGATCCTCCAATGGGGAGGATCCGCGCGAGTGTGGAGGACCCGTGGGAGCCGGCCCGATGGCAGGCCCGCTCCGGACTCCGCCCTGCAAGCTACTACGGGCTTTCCGGCTGCCCTAGTGACTGATCCCCGCCGCCAGGACCACCAGCAGCGGCACCAGCACGGCTCCGGCGATGAGCAGGCCGCGGCTGCCGGCGGAACGGGGCTCACCCTCCTCCATCACCACCATGCGGGGCTCACGGGCGAAGGCGTTGAGCTTGCCGCCGTCTTCTTCGGTGACCTGCATGCCGCGGACTGAGTACTTCCGCTCACCCTATGGAGGATCCGCGGCGCTGCCCGGGAGTGGGCACGCTTCTTCACGGAGTCCCTGGGGGGACGGCGCCCTCAGGCGCCCACGCGGCCCTGGCTGGGTGAGCTGGGGCTGGCCTCTCCCCGCACCGGCAGCCGGCCGGCGTGGAAGGCGGCCCGGCCAGCCTCGGTGGCCAGCGCCATCGCCCTGGCCATGGCCGGGGGATCGCCTGCCATGGCGATGGCGCTGTTGATCAGCAGCGCATCGGCGCCCATTTCCATGGCCTGGGCAGCCTCGCTGGGCACGCCCAGGCCGGCATCCACCACCACCGGCACACTGGCGTTCTCGATGATCAGGGCGATGTTGGCGGCATTGCGGATGCCCTGGCCCGACCCGATCGGTGAGCCCAGGGGCATCACGGTGGCGCAGCCCGCCTCCTCCAGCCGCCTGGCCAGCAGCGGATCGGCATTGATGTAGGGCAGCACGGTGAAGCCCTCCTTCACCAGCTGCTCGGCCGCCTCCAGGGTGCCGATCGGATCCGGCAGCAGGTGGCGGCTGTCGGGGATCACCTCCAGCTTGACGAAGGTGTTGTCCTCCTGCCCCGCGAGCCTGGCGAGCTCCCGGCCCAGCCGTGCCACCCGCACGGCCTCCTCGGCGGTGGCGCAGCCGGCGGTGTTGGGCAGCATCCAGATGCGCGACCAGTCGATCGCCTCCATCAGACCCACATGGCCGGCGGCCTGGCCCTGCACGCGGCGCACCGCCACCGTGACGATCTCGCAGGCGCTGGCGGCCACGCTGGCCTGCATGGTCTCGATGCTGGGGTATTTGCCGGTGCCGGTCATCAGCCGGCTGCGGAAGCGGCGGCCGCCGATGACCAGCTCATCGGCCGCACCGGCGGGGGCGCCGGTGCTGGAGAAGGACGAAACCACGCTGAGGACGGGCGATGGGTTGCGGATGGGCCCTAGCCTCCTACCAGATCCGCCGCTCTGCCCGATCCCGTGCGCACCGTTGCGTCCACCACCAGCGCCACAACCGCCACCACTGGCAGTGCCGCCACCACCATTCTCCGGCGGCTTGCGCTGTTGCCGCCACTGGGCGCCGCGGCACTGATCTGCGCCGGCGGGGCGATGGCCGAGGTGCCTCTCGGCAGCGATGCCTTCGGAGGCGTCCTGCCGTTCTCGCCGCCGGCGGCTAGCGACACCGGCACCGCCATGCCGCTGCCGGAATCGGTGGAGACCTTCGATCCCGCGGCCCGGGCCCAGGTGCTGGCCAGGGATCTGCCGCCGTTCTGGGCCGGCACTTTCCAGGCCTTCGGCTCGCAGCAGAGCTTGCCGGTGCAGCTGAGGCTCACCGCGCAGCGATCCATCGGCCAGATGGTGGACCTGCGCGGGGAGATGCGGATCGGGGAGGTGGTCACACCCGTGCAGGGCAATCTCAATGCCCGCAGCGACCAGCTTGATCTGCTGCTGCTCAACCGGCTGAGCGTCGCCGGACTGGAGCCGGGCGGTGTGTTCACCGGCCTGCAGGGCCTCTCCCTGTCCGGATGGCAGGCGTCCCGGCTCACCAACCCGGGAGGACGGCTGGAGCTCACACCGGTGGAGGGTCCTCAGCCGGCGGTTCCGGCTCAGGCTCCGGCAGCCCCAGTGCGCGGCCTCTGGTGAGATCCCGGCTGGAGCTGGTGCAATCCAGGGCCTGAACCCGAGGGGCCCCAACAGCAGGCCAGGAGGCAAGGCCCTGAGGAGGCAGAGTCCAGGCCGGACCCGCTACTCGGGTGCGGATGCGGGCGCAGCCGGGGTGCTGAGGGTGCGTTCCAGCCGTTTCAGGCGCTTGCGGGCTGTGCCGTTGCCCGCATCCAGTTCGAGCACCCTGAGGTAGGTCTGCCGCGCTTCCTCGAGGTTGACCTGCTTCTCGAGGGCGTAGGCCAGGTTGTTGAGGGCCACCGGGTAGTCCGGCTTGGCCTCAAGAGCGGAGCGGTAGTGCCGGATGGCGCTCTTGTAGTTGTTCTGAGCCGCCAGGGCGAAGCCCAGGGCATTCTCGATCAGCGCCAGGGCCTCCTCGGGGTCCTGGTCGGCCCGGGCCTGCCTGAGGGCTTGTTTCAGGTTGTCCGCAGCCTGCCCGTAAAGCCGCTTGCGCAGTTGCACCGAGGCCAGCTGGTAGAGGCTGGCCGCGTCCTCGCTCCTGCCGCTGTCATCACCACCACGCTCGAGCCGCGCGAGGGTGACCTCATCCCGGCGCACACGCCAGATCTGACGGCCCACCAGCACTGCCGCCACGCCCAGCAGGAGAACGAGGCCGATCAGGTAGGCCTGAGGCAGGAGCGTATCCAAGGACCGACCGGTGATCAGACGTCAGCTCCTGGCGGCGCCGGCCACGGTGGTGAAGCTGCCGGGGTCGACCACGGCGAGCTGCGCCAGCATCTTGCGGTTGAGGCGGACGTCGGCCTTCTTCAGGCCACCCATCAGCCGGCTGTAGCTGAGGCCGTTGATCCGGGCGGCGGCGTTGATCCGGGCGATCCAGAGGCGGCGGAAATCCCGCTTGCGGCGGCGACGGTCGCGATAGGCGTTGCAGAGCGCCTTCATCACCCGCTGGTTGGCCGTGCGGAAGAGGCTGCCGTTGCCGCCCCGGAAGCCCCGGGCCAGACGCAGGATCTTTTGACGACGCTTGCGGGCAACGTTGCCCCTCTTGACGCGGGCCATGGCAGGGAATCAGGTGATGGGGAGGTGGATGAACTCAGGCGTAGGGGAGCATGGCGCTCACGTTGTCGGCATCCCGCTCATCGACAACGGCCATCGTTCCCAGGTAGCGCTTGCGCTTGGGGCTCTTGTGATCGAGCAGGTGATTGCGGAAGGCGTGGCGGCGCATGAATTTGCCGCTGCCGGTGACCTTGAACCGCTTGGCGGCAGCCCGACGGGTCTTGAGCTTCGGCATCTCTCCTGACGCTGGCACAAACAAAAAGCCTACGACGCCGCCCTTCCACCCCATCCAATCCCCTCGCTAGCCGACTCGTCCGTGCTGTCCCAGGGCTGCGCTGCCTCAGGATTGGCTCGCCGCCACCCCGGTCCTCCGCCCCGCATTCCGCCATGCCCAGGCCGCGCTCCGCCGCACCCCCCTTCCCCGCACGCCTCTCGCCGCTGCTCCTGGGACTGCCGCTGCTGCTGGCCGGGGGCTGCCGGGCCGCGTCGTTGCCGCCGGACGCTGCTGCAGCGCCCCTGCACTGGCCGGTGCCCGCGCCGCCGGTGCTGGATTCCGCCAATCCGGTGCTCTGGGTGGCCCTGGCGTCCCGGCTGCGCCCCTCCCAGCCGATCGAGCTGCGCAGTGCCCAGGGGCTGCTCACCCTCGTGGCCCCCGACGGCGCCCGCTACCAGTC
>JALOOQ010000182.1 GCA_025454305.1 Cyanobium sp. Prado107 | reverse complement strand
TGCTGGCCTTCGTTGCCCTGATGTTCTGGGGCAGCGATCTATCTCCTTTCAGCTGAAACGGCTCAGCCGAAACGCCCGGTCACGTAGTCCTGGGTGGCCTGCTGGCTGGGCGCGTTGAAGATCCGCTCGGTCTCGGCGAATTCCACGAGATAGCCCACCTTGCCGGTGCCGCCCTCCACCGCTTCGGCGTTGTAGAAGGCGGTCATGTCCGCCACCCGCACCGCCTGCTGCATGTTGTGAGTCACGATCACGATCGTGTAGCTGCGCTTGAGCTCGTGCATGGTTTCCTCGATCTTGAGGGTGGAGATGGGATCGAGTGAGGCACAGGGCTCGTCCATCAGGATCACCTCCGGCTCGGTGGCAATCGCTCGGGCGATGCAGAGACGCTGCTGCTGGCCGCCGGAGAGGGCGAAGCCGCTCTCCTTGAGCTTGTCCTTGCACTCATCCCACACCGCCGCCTTGCGCAGGGAACGTTCCACCAGTTCATCCATGTCGCCCTTGTAGCCGTTGATGCGGGCACCGAAGGCGATGTTCTCGTAGATGCTCTTGGGAAACGGGTTGGGTTTCTGGAACACCATGCCGATCCGCCGGCGCACCTCCACCGGGTCGACGCTGGGGGCGTAGATGTCGACCCCGTCGAACACCACACGACCCCGCAGGCTGCAGCCGGGGATCAGATCGTTCATGCGGTTCAGACCCCGCAGGACGGTGGACTTGCCGCAGCCCGATGGACCGATGAAGGCTGTCACCCTGCCCTTGGGGATGTCCATGAAGACATTCTTCACGGCCTCGAACTTGCCGTAGGAGATGGTCACGTCCTGAAGGGACATGGAGACGTCGGTGGCCGGCATCTGAGCGGTGGTGGCTTGGGTCATGGTGAGGGCAGGTGCTGGGCGCTGGATGGGGAGGCTGGGAAGCGGATTGGGTGTGGGCTCAGGTGCGGGAGAAGCTGCTGATCCAGCGGGCCAGAAGATTGGCTGCGAGAATCATCATCACAAGCACAAACGATGCCGCCCATGCCAGTTCGTTCTGGGCTTCGTAGGGCATGATTGCGAAATTGAAGATCAACACCGACATGGTGGCGATCGGGTTGAAGACTCCCTCGGGCCAGAACGGCGAAAACAGCGCCGTGAAGATGAGGGGTGCCGTTTCTCCGGCCGCCCTCGCGATCGCCAGCACCACGCCGGTGGCGATGGGTGTGAAGGCGGCCGGCAGGGTGATCCGCATCACCGTGACGAACTTGGAGGCGCCGACTCCGTAGGCTCCCCAGCGCAGCTCCAGGGGCACGAGCTTCAGACCTTCGTCGGTGGTCTTGATCACCGTGGGCAGCATCAGAACCGCCAGGGCGATACCGCCTGCCATGGCGCTGTAGCTCTGGCCGAAGAACACCCGGGTGGAGACGATCACGCCATAGACGAACACACCGCTGATGATGGAGGGAACGCCGGCAAGGATGTCGTTGCCGACGCTGATGAACTGGGAGAACCAGCCTCGGCTTGAGTATTCGGTGAGGAACACCCCACCGCCCACACCGATCGGGATCGAGATCGCCGAAGCCACCAGGGTGACGATGATCGTTCCCAGCACGGCATTGCCGATGCCGCCTCCCTCCAGCCCAGGCGGTGGTGGCAGCTGGGTGAACAGACTCAGGCTCATCAGCCGGCCGCCCTGGATCAGCACGTAGAGGATCACCAGGAACAGGGGCAGCACCGCAATGGCAGCGAACAGGGCGGCGATGCTGGTGAGCAGCCTGTTCAGGCGGTTGCGCCTGAGGGTGGGATCGAAAGTGAGCGGGCGGCGGTCGAAGAGACTGCTGCCGGGAACGGTCTGACTGGAGGTGGTCATCGGTAGGGGGCTCAGTAGCGCAGGCTGAGGCGGCGCACGATCCATTTGGCGAAGATGTTCACCACCAGGGTGAGCACCATGAGGATCAGAGCCGCGTACATCAGGGCCGACACCTGAATGCCGTCCGCCTCACCGAACTGGTTGGCCAGCATCGAGGCGATGGTGTTTCCCGGGGCCAGCAGAGAGGTGCTGAAGTTGTTGGAGTTGCCGATGATCATGGTCACGGCCATCGTTTCTCCCATGGCGCGACCCAGGGCAAGCATCACGCCGCCTGTGATGGCCGACACCGCCGCTGGCAGAATCACGCTGAAGATGGCGCCCCAGCGGGTGGTGCCCACGCCGTACGCCCCCTGCCTGAGTTCGTAGGGCACCTGGTTGAGGGCATCGCGGGAGATGGCCGTGATGATGGGCAGGATCATCACCACCAGAATCAGGATGGCCGGTGCCATTCCAGGACCCTTGGGCACGGTGTTGAACAGGGGGAGCCACCCGAGCCAGCTGTGGATGAGATTCAGGGCGGGCCGGATGGTGGGCTCCATCACGAAGATGGCCCACAGGCCCAGTACCACGGACGGAATCGCCGCCAGCAACTCCACCATCAGGCCGGTGGCATCACGCACCAGCTTGGGCAGCACGTCCTCGGTGATCAGGATCGCGGTTCCGAGCCCAAGGGGTACGGCGATCAGCAGGGACAGCAGCGAGGTCACCAGGGTGCCGTAGATGGCCACGAAAGCCCCGTAGCTCTCGTTCACCGGGTCCCAGGCCGCGGTGGTGATGAAGGACAGGCCGAATTCGGCCATCGCCTCCCGGGCTCCGGTGAACACCACCAGGAAGATGCCCAGCAGCACGATCGCCACCACCGAGGCCAGGGCCAGGGAGAGCTGGCGGAAGCCGGTGTCCACCAGCTTCTCGCTGGGCGGCCGGCGCCGAAGCGTGAACGCGTCGGTGTTCAGCTGGGGTGGCGATGAATCCGTCGTCATGCGGTGAAGAGAGTGCTGCGGCATGAGCTGCCTGGCCTGCGGCCAGCCCGCTGACTCCCGGTCCCGGCTGCGCCGAAAGGGTGTCCGCCGAAATTTACGAACGCGGCTGCGATGGCTGTTTAAGTGCCGATTAACGTCTGGCGGGCCGGTGCCTCCGCTGAGCCGGTACCTTGGTCTGGCCAGGCGGTTCTTGACTCCTCGCTGTCCATGGGGCGCATCGTCGGCATCGACCTGGGAACCACCAATTCCGTCGTCGCGGTGCTGGAGGGCGGTCGGCCGGTGGTGATCGCCAGCGCCGAGGGCAGCCGCACCACCCCTTCGGTGGTGGGCTTCAGCCGCGACCAGGAACTGCTCGTGGGGCAGCTGGCCCGCCGCCAGCTGGTGCTCAACCCCCGCAACACCTTCGCCAACCTCAAGCGCTTCGTGGGGCGCCAGTGGGACGAACTCGACGAGGGCAGCCTGAGCGTTCCCTACACGGTGCGCGCCAACGACCAGGGCAACGTGCGCGTCGTCTGCCCCGCCACCGAGCGGGAATACGCGCCGGAGGAGCTGGTGGCCAGCATCCTGCGCAAGCTCTGCGACGACGCCGCCACCTACCTGGGCGAGCCGGTGGAGGCGGCCGTGATCACGGTGCCCGCCTATTTCAACGACGCTCAGCGTCAGGCCACCCGCGATGCCGGACGGCTGGCCGGGATCAGCGTGGAGCGCATCCTCAACGAGCCCACTGCGGCGGCCCTGGCCTACGGCTTCGACCGCAGCGTCGCCAAGCGCGTGCTGGTGTTCGATCTCGGTGGCGGCACCTTCGACGTGTCGATCCTGCGCATCGCCCAGGGGGTGTTCGACGTCAAGGCCACCAGCGGCGACACCCAGCTGGGCGGCAACGACTGGGACCGGCGCATCGTCGACTGGCTCTCCGAGGGGTTCCTGAAGCAGCACCAGATCGATCTGCGCCGCGACCGTCAGGCCCTGCAGCGCCTCACCGAGGCGGCCGAGAAGACCAAGATCGAGCTCAGCGGCGTGCAGAGCACCCCCATCTCGCTCCCCTTCATCGCCACGGGCGGCGAGGGGCCGCTGCACATCGAAACCGCCCTCGAGCGCTCCGTGTTCGAGGGGCTCTGCCCCGATCTGCTCGACCGGCTGCTGCGGCCCGTGCAGCGCGCCCTGCGGGACGCGGGACTGGCGGCCGACGACATCGACGACGTGGTGCTGGTGGGCGGCGCCACGCGCATGCCGATGGTGCAGGAGATGGTGCGCACCCTGATTCCCCGCGAGCCCTGCCAGTCGGTGAACCCCGATGAGGTGGTGGCGATCGGCGCCGCCGTGCAGGCCGGCATCCTCACCGGTGAGCTGCGCGACCTGATGCTCAACGACGTCACCCCCCTCTCGCTCGGACTGGAGACCATCGGCGGGGTGATGAAGGTGCTCATCCCCCGCAACACGCCGATCCCGGTGCGTCGCAGCGACGTGTTCAGCACCTCCGAGGCCAACCAGAACTCTGTGGAGGTGCACGTACTCCAGGGGGAGCGGCAGATGGCCGCTGACAACAAGAGCCTGGGGCGCTTCCGGCTCTCCGGCATCCCGCCCGCTCCCCGCGGCGTTCCCCAGGTGCAGGTGTCCTTCGACATCGACGCCAACGGC
>JALOOQ010000043.1 GCA_025454305.1 Cyanobium sp. Prado107 | reverse complement strand
CCTGCGACTTGCCGCAGAACGAACACTTCAGGTGGGCGTCGAACTTGGCCATCGGGGAAAGTCAGCCTGGAGTTGGGGCCGGGTCGGGTGGTGAGGATGGAGGTGGAACTCCTGGGGAGCCCCAAGGACCAGGATTGCCCCGATCGCCGTCTTCGTCAGCCGTCCTTAAGGATCACCTCCGGGGAGGGGCCGTGGAGGCGGCCGGGTCGGGGGGTCATGGATGGGTGAAGGAACGGGTTCGGCCTTCACTCAGGCCGGGGCGGCCAGGGAGGCGGCGGTGGCGGCCCCGGTGTCGGTCACCACCCGGTCGATGAGGCCGTATTCAACCGCTTCCTCGGGCGAAAGGAAGTAGTCCCGGTCGGTGTCTTCAGCGATCTTCTCGAGCGGCTGGCCGGTGTGTTCCGCCAGCAGACCGTTGAGGGTGTCCTTGAGGAACAGGATCTCCCTGGCCTGGATCTCGATGTCCACGGCCTGCCCCTGGGCCCCCCCCAGGGGCTGGTGGATCATGATCCGGGCATTGGGCAGGGCCAGACGCTTGCCCTTGGTGCCGCCGGAGAGCAGGAAGGCTCCCATCGAAGCGGCGACGCCGTAGCAGATGGTGACCACGTCGGGAGCCACCTGCTGCATGGTGTCGTAGATGGCCAGGCCTGCCGTCACCGAGCCGCCCGGGGAGTTGACGTAGATCTGGATGTCCTTCTCCGGGTCCTCCGCCTCCAGGAACAGGAGCTGGGCCACCACCGCGTCGGCCACGGTGTCGTCGATGCCGGTGCCCAGGAAGATGATCCGCTCGCGCAGCAGGCGGGAGTAGATGTCGAAGGCCCGCTCGCCCTTGCCCGACTGCTCCACGACGGTGGGCAGCACGCCGGGGGCTGCCACAGGCCGGCCCGCGATCGCCTGGGGGCGTGGCCCCGCCCAGCGGCTGTGGACCGGGTGGGGGCGCAGGGCGGTGGGATCGGAGATCAGCGGGTTGGCGTCGATCACGCGCGGCGGCGGGCTGGGATCGTCAATCTATGGGGATCGGGCTCAGCTGGAGGGCTGGTCCTCGCCGCCGACCCCGGCATCCGCCTCGCCCTCGGTGGCGGCGGGCGCCTTCTCGCTGACGGTGCTGTTCTCCTCCAGCCAGCCCAGCAACTTGTCGCGCAGCAGGTCGTCGGCCACGACCCGCCGCAGGCGTTCCGGATCGATCCGGCCCTCCTGGCTGAGCCCGCGGCTCACCTCCTTCACCTTGGCCTCGAGCTCCTCCGCCGCCACCTCGATGGCCTCGGCTGCGGCCAGGGCCTGAAGGGCGAGGCTGCGTCGCAGGCGCTGTTCCGCCTCCGGCCGCGAGGTGTCCATGAGCGAGCGCACCAGATCGGGGGTGAACAGCTTCTTGACGTCCATGCCCTGCTCGGCGATCTGACCGGCGGTCTGCTCGATCAGGTTGCGCACCTCCTGCTGGATCAGGGTTTCGGGCAGCTCCACCTCCAGCTGCTCCACCAGGGCCTGGAGCAGGGCGTCGTGGCGGGCGGCCGTGGCGCGCCGCTCGGCGTCCTCCTTCAGCCGGTTCTCGAGGTCGTCGCGCAGTTCGGCCAGGGTCTGCTTGTCGCTGGCCTGCTGGGCGAAGGCGTCATCGAGGGGGGGCAGCTCGCGGGTCTTGAGGTCCTTGAGAGTGATCTCGAAGCGGGCGCTGCGGCCGGCGGCATCCTTCTGGGGATAGCTCTCGGGGAACTGGCACTCCACCGTTCTGGTGTCGCCCACCGCCATGCCGATCACGCCCTCCACGAAGCCGGGGATCATCCGGCCCTCCTCCAGCTCCACCTCGCTGGCGTCGCTGCTGCCGCCCTGGATCTCCTCGCCGCTGTCGGCATAGACGCCCCGGAAGCTCAGCACGGCCACATCGCCGCTCTGGGCCGGCCGGTCCTCCACCGGCACCAGGGTGGCCATCTGGCGGCGCGACTGCTCGATCAGCTCATCCACGCGGGCCGGGTCGTAGGCAACCGCCTCGGCTTCAGCCTTGAGGCCCCTGGTCTGCCTGAGGGTTGGGGTGGGCTCGACGTCGAGCTCCACGGTGATCGTGAGGTCGCTGCCGGGCTCGAAGCGCTCGAGCACCAGGTCGAAGCCCTCGCTGAGCTCCGGACGGCTGATCGCCGCCACCTTCTCGATCGCCAGCGCGTCGCGGCAGGCGGCGTCCACCAGGTCCTCCAGGGCGGTGGCGCGGATGCGCAGCGGACCGATCTGCTGCAGCAGCACCGGCCTGGGCACCTTCCCCTTGCGGAATCCCGGCAGCTTCACACTGCGGCTCAGCCGCTCCATGGCCGCCTCGTAGCTGGCCCGGCTGCGGCTGCCGGGGATGGCCACCTCCAGCGCCACCCTGCTGCCGGGACGGGGAGAGGACGTGACCGTCAGAGCGGGAGCTTCGCTGGCGGCAGGATCGGACGGGGAGGCTTGGGCGGCTGGACTCATGACAGGGCGACGCAGCCCCCGATCCTAAGAAAGCGGTCGCGGGCCCCTTCCTGGGCGGTATTGTGCTGGCAGCACCTCAAGACACGGCCGCGGGCTCCGGCCCTCACCATCCGGCCGTCAAGACCCCGCCGTCAAGATGGGCCAGCCACGACGGTTCCGTCACCACGGGCCCGCCGGGGACGTCCGGGCAAGGCGCGCTGACTCCGGTCCGGAGCAGACCTCGACCCAGCCCACCTGCCATCCCGCAGCCGCTGCCGTCCCTCCCAGGTTTCACGGCTCCCCGCATTTCCGCTCGTCGAGCTCTCCCCGCACAGGCTTTCCCTCCACCTTCAGACCAGCTCCCCTCGCCCAAGCCGGCAGGACCAGCCACCAGAAGGTCCTGCCCCCAGCTCAGACCAGCGACCAGCGCCTCCTCGGCCCAGCAGCTGTCATCCCCCCCTCCCGCACCCTTGATCACCGCCAGGACCGCCCCTTCCCCAGCTCCCACCACCCTTCCCCGCCGTCCGTTGCGGGTGGCCATCCTCGGTGCCACAGGCGCGGTGGGCCAGGAGTTGCTGCAGCTCCTGGATGAGCGCCGCTTCCCGGTGGCCGAACTGCGGCCCCTGGCCTCAGCCCGCTCGGCCGGTCAGAGCCTGCGCTGGCAGGACCGGGAGCTGGTGATCGCCGAAGCCAGCGCCGAGGTCTTCGAGGGGGTGGATCTGGTGCTGGCCTCGGCGGGCGGCACCGCCTCGCGGCGGTGGGCCCCGGCGGCGGTGGCGGCCGGAGCGGTGGTGATCGACAACTCCAGCGCCTTCCGCATGGATCCCGAAGTGCCGCTGGTGGTGCCGGAGGTGAATCCCGAGGCGGCCTTCGGCCATCACGGCATCATCGCCAACCCCAACTGCACCACCATCCTGCTCACCCTGGCCCTGGCGCCCCTGCACCGCCGGCGGCCGATTCGGCGCGTGGTGGTGAGCACCTACCAGAGCGCCAGCGGCGCCGGTGCCCGAGCCATGGAGGAGCTGCGCCGGCTCAGCCGCACCGTGCTGGACGGCGGCGAGGCCCTCAGCGAGGTGCTGCCCCACTCCCTGGCCTTCAACCTGTTCCTGCACAACTCGCCGCTGCAGGCCAACGGCTACTGCGAGGAGGAGCTGAAGATGCTCAACGAGACGCGCAAGATCATGGACGCGCCCGATCTGCGTCTCACGGCCACCTGCGTGCGGGTGCCGGTGCTGCGGGCCCATTCCGAGGCCGTGAACATCGAGTTCCACGAACCCTTCCCCCTGGACGAGGCCCGCGAGCTGCTGCGCCGGGCACCAGGGGTGGAGCTGCTGGAGAACTTCGAGGCCAATCGCTTCCCCATGCCCACCGACGTCACCGGCCGGGATCCGGTGGCGGTGGGCCGGATCCGTCAGGATCTCAGCGATGCCAATGCACTGGAGCTCTGGCTCTGCGGTGATCAGATCCGCAAGGGGGCGGCGCTCAATGCCGTGCAGATCGCCGAGCTGCTGCGATGTGCGGACGCTGCCGAGGGAGGTGCCGGTTGAGCGCCGTTCCCTTCGGCCGCGTGCTCACCGCCATGGTCACTCCGTTCCGGGGTGACGGCGCCGTCGATCTCGACCTGGCCGCCCGTCTCGCCGACCACCTGGTGGGCACAGGCTCCGACGGCCTGGTGATCTGCGGCACCACCGGCGAGTCGCCCACCCTCAGCTGGGAGGAGCAGCACCAGCTGTTCGCCGCCGTGCGCGACGCCGTGGGCGGCCGCGCCCGGCTGCTGGCCGGCAGCGGCAGCAACTGCACCGCCGAGGCGATCGAGGCCACCCGCGAGGCCGCCGCCCTCGGCGCCGATGGTGCTCTGGTGGTGGTGCCTTACTACAACAAGCCGCCCCAGGACGGGCTCGAGGCCCATTTCCGGGCCATTGCCGAGGCGGCGCCGGAGCTGCCGCTGATGCTCTACAACATTCCCGGACGCACCGGCACCAGCCTGGCGCCCGAGACGGTGGCCCGGCTCCTGAATCTGCCCAGTGTGGTGAGCTTCAAGGCCGCCAGCGGCAGCACCGATGAGGTGAGCGCCCTGCGCGCCCTCTGCGGCGAGCGCCTGGCCATCTACTCCGGCGACGACGCGCTCACGCTGCCGATGCTCGCGGTTGGCGCCGTGGGCGTGGTGAGCGTGGCCAGTCACCTGGCCGGCGAACGCATCAGCGCCATGGTGCGCGCCTTCTGCGCCGGCGATCAGGCCACGGCCCTGCAGCTCCATGAGCAGCTGCTGCCGCTCTGCCGGGCGCTGTTCTGCACCACCAACCCCATCCCGGTGAAAGCCGCCCTGGAGCTCAGCGGCTGGCCCGTGGGTGCCCCAAGACTTCCCCTCCTTCCTGCTGACGACGCTGTGAAACGACGCCTCTCCGAAACCCTGGCCGCCCTGCGTCCGACCTGACGCCAAGGCTGTTCCACCGAGGGCATGTCCAACGCCCCGGTGCCGGATTCCGGTCCTCTTCCGATTCTTGTTCATTCTCTTTTTCTCTGAATTACATGTCCAGTTCCAACGGCAGCAATAACGGTTCCAGACAGCCGGCGCTGCGGGTGATTCCCCTCGGGGGCCTGCATGAGATCGGCAAGAACACCTGTGTGTTCGAGTACGGCGACGACCTGATGCTCGTGGATGCCGGCCTGGCCTTCCCCAGTGATGGCATGCATGGCGTCAACGTGGTGATGCCCGACACCAGCTATCTGAAGGAGAACCAGAAGCGCATCCGCGGCATGATCGTGACCCACGGTCACGAAGATCACATCGGTGGCATCGCCCACCACCTCAAGAATTTCAACATCCCGGTGATCCATGGGCCGCGCCTGGCCCTGGCGCTGCTCACCGGCAAGATGGAGGAGGCGGGCGTGATGGACCGCACCATCCTCAAGACGGTGGCCCCCCGGGATGTGGTGAAGGTGGGGCAGCACTTCTCGGTGGAGTTCATCCGCAACACCCACTCGATGGCGGACAGCTTCTCGCTGGCCATCACCACACCGGTTGGCACGGTGATCTTCACCGGTGACTTCAAGTTCGACCACACGCCGGTGGACGGCGAGCACTTCGACATGGCACGCCTGGCCCATTACGGCGAGCAGGGAGTGCTGTGCCTGTTCAGCGATTCCACCAATGCCGAGGTGCCGGGTCACTGTCCTCCCGAGCGCTCGGTGTTCCCCAAGCTGGATCACCACATCGCCCAGGCCCAGGGCCGGGTGATCATCACCACCTTCGCCAGCTCGATTCACCGGGTGGCGATGATCCTGGAGCTGGCCCTGAAGAACGGCCGCAAGGTGGGTCTGCTGGGCCGTTCGATGCTGAACGTGATCGCCAAGGCGCGGGAGCTCGGCTACATGCGCGCCCCCGATGATCTGTTCGTGCCGATCAAGCAGATCCGTGACCTGCCCGACCGCGAAACCCTGCTGCTGATGACGGGGAGTCAGGGTGAACCGCTGGCGGCCCTGAGCCGCATCTCCCGGGGCGAACACCCGCAGGTGCAGGTGAAGAGCACGGACACGATCATCTTCTCCGCCAGCCCGATCCCCGGCAACACCATTTCCGTGGTGAACACCATCGACCGGCTGATGATGCTGGGCGCCAAGGTGGTCTACGGCAAGGGCGAGGGCATCCACGTGTCCGGCCACGGCTTCCAGGAGGACCAGAAGCTGATGCTGGCCCTCACCAAGCCCAAGTTCTTCGTGCCGGTGCACGGCGAGCACCGCATGCTGGTGTGCCACAGCCGCACGGCCCAGTCGATGGGGGTGCCGGCCGACAACATCCTGATCATCGACAACGGCGACGTGGTGGAGCTCACCCCGGATGCGATCCGCCGCGGCGAACCGGTGAAGGCCGGCATCGAGCTGCTGGACGCCTCCCGCAACGGCATCGTCGACGCCCGGGTGCTCAAGGAGCGCCAGCAGCTGGCCGAGGACGGCGTGATCACTCTGCTGGCGGCGATCAGCACCGACGGAGTCATGGCCGCTCCGCCGCGGGTGAACCTGCGCGGTGTGGTCACCAGCGCCGACGCCCGCAAGCTCAGCCTCTGGGCCGAGCGGGAGATCACCTGGGTGCTGGAGAACCGCTGGAAGCAGCTCTGCCGCAGCAGCACCGGCCAGGCCGCCGACGTGGACTGGGTGGGCGTGCAGCGTGAGGTGGAGCTCGGCCTGCAGCGCCGTCTACGCCGGGAGCTGCAGGTGGAGCCGCTGATCATCTGCCTGGTGCAGCCCGCCCCCGCCGGCACGCCGGCCTACAAGGGCCGGGCCGACGCCGAGCCGGAGAGCCGTCCCGCTCCCCGGCCACGGGGCGGCCGCGATGGCGGGCGCCCGGTACGGAGCGACCGTCCGGTGGGCCAGCGCCAGGAACCGGCTCCCCGCCAGCAGCGCCAGCTGGCGGCCGTGGGGGCCACCGCCAACGGGGGCAACGGTGCCAATGGCAGCAACGGAACCAGCGCGACCGCTGCAGCCGTGCCGGAACGTGAATTCAGCGGCCGCACCCGCCGGCGCCGCTCTGCGGCTCCAGCGGGCTGAGGCCCGCCTGCTCAGGTCAGCCTCACCCGCAGCAGCCCCCGGGTCAGCTCCTCCAGCTCCCGGGCACTGAGCCGGGTGGGGTCGAAGGCCAGGGGATCGGCCACCCGTGTCGTCTGTGCGGCGGCGCCGGAGAGGGCGCCGAGCTCCCGGAGCTCCAGTTCCTGGCGGCGCCCCGGGTCGGACTGGGCCACGTCCAGCTGCTCCGGTTCGTCCACCACCTCCACCGCCAGCTCCTCCATCCAGGGCATGGCCGCCGTGCTGGGCTGGCCGGGGGCGTTTCCCGCCGGCTCCGGGTTGTTGCCCTGTTCCACCTGCAGGCACTGCTGCAGACCCTGTTCGGCGATCTCGCGCAGGGTCACCTCGCTGCAGTGTTCCAGCACGGTCTGGTACCGGGCGCGGGCATCGTTCACCACGCCCATGCCGTAGAGCCGCGTGTGCCCGAGCAGCAGCTCCACGCGCAGCCGCACCGGGTCGGCCGGATCGGCCGGCAGGTCTCGCAGCAGCGCTTCGCCGAGCGCCTCCACCTGGGGCCACTCGCGCTCGCTGTAGAGCCGTTCGATCGTGGCGTAGCGCTGTTGCAGGATCTCGGGGCTGAGGCTCATGGGGCTGCGGGGTCGCGGTCACGGCACAGCCACAGTGTGGTGCCCTGCCACTGCAGTTGCCAGCCGTGGCCCAGATCGGCCCGTCCGGGGCCGCGTTCGGGAGGCAGGCGATCCAGCACGTCCGCGAGGCTGTGTGCCGGCCAGCGCCGGCCACTGGTCTGCTCGAGCCAGCTCTGCAGCAGCTGGGCCTGATTGCAGCGCCCCAGCCCGGCCAGGCGCCCGCGCTGCAGGCCGGCGCCGATCGCCCCGGCGGGGGCCGGCGCCTGCAGGGGCTCGAGGGCCAGCCGCAGCAGCTCGGCCGCGGCGTCCTCCGCCTCGGCCAGCTGTTCCGCAGCCCTGGCGATGCGGCGGTCGGCTCCGGGGTGCAGGTCGTTCAGCACCGGCCCCACCTCCAGCCGCAGGCGGTTGCGGCTGAAACGGGGATCGCTGTTGCTGCCGTCGGTCCACACCGGCAGCGCCAGGCTGCGGCAGAGGCGCGCCGTGTCGCCGCGGTCGAAGTCCAGCAGCGGCCGCACGAGTTCGATCGGGTGCGCCAGGGTGCGTCGGCGCCGCAGGCTGCCCAGGCCCCTGCGGTGACTGCCCCGGGCCAGGTTGAGCAGAAGGGTCTCGGCCCGGTCGGTGGCGGTGTGGCCGGTGGCCACCCGGGTGCTGCCCAGCTCCCGGGCCCGCTGGGCCAGCCGGTCGTAGCGCCACTGCCGGGCAGCGGCTTCGCTGGGGATCTGCCCCGCGGTGCGCTGCCAGCGCTCCACCAGGATCGGCAGGTGGCGGCCTGCTGCCCAGCGGCTCAGTGCCGCCGCCTGCTCCGCCGACTCCGGCCGCCACCGGTGATCGCCGTGCCACAGGCAGAGCCGCCAGCCGTGCCGGGGGCGCAGGTCCAGCAGCAGGCCGAGCAGGGCCATGGAGTCCTGCCCGCCGGACACCGCCAGCAGCACCGGGGCGCCGTCCGGCAGCAGCTGGGGATGGCGCTGCAGCAGACGGTGCAGGCGGTGGTGGTCGCCGCTCCAGGAGGCCGTGGGCTTGGGGTGGGAGAATCCCATCCACTGTGCTTCCCTCCGGCATGTCGCGTCTCGATCGCCTGCCTGCCCCGCTGCGCTCCGCCCTCGCCCAGCGCCGCCTGCTGAAGGTGATCGCCGGCCTCACCAACTTCGATGCCGCGTCGGTGGAGCGTGTCAGCCGCGCCGCCGGTCGCGGCGGCGCCGACCTGGTCGACGTGGCCTGTGATCCGGAGCTGGTGCGGCTGGCTGTCCAGGTGAGCGGCCTGCCGATCTGCGTCAGCGCCGTGGATCCTGAGCTGTTCCCCGCCGCCGTCGAGGCCGGTGCCGCCCTGGTGGAGATCGGCAACTACGACGCTTTCTATCCCCTGGGCCGGATCTTCGATGCGGCCCAGGTGCTGGAGCTCACCCGCCGCACCCGTGCGCGGCTGAGCGAGGTGGTGCTCAGCGTCACCGTGCCCCACGTGCTGCCCCTGGATCAGCAGGAGCAGCTGGCCATCGATCTGGTCGCCGCCGGTGCCGACCTGATCCAGACCGAGGGTGGCACCAGCGCCAGGCCCTTCAGCGCCGGCAGCCTCGGCCTGATCGAGAAGGCCGCCCCCACCCTGGCCGCCGCCCACAGCATCAGCCGGGCCCTGGCCGCCGCTGCAGCACCGGCTCCAGTGCTGTGTGCCTCGGGTCTGTCGGCCGTCACCGTGCCGATGGCGATCGCCGCCGGTGCCGCCGGCGTGGGGGTGGGCTCGGCCGTCAACCGGCTGAGCGACGAGCTGGCGATGGTGGCCGTGGTGCGCAGCCTGCGCGACGCCCTTGGCGCTGTCGCCGCGGTCCCGTCGCGTCTGTAACGACACGCGTCTGTAACGACAGCCTGGTGTGGGGTTGTGGCTGCGCCAACCGTGCCTAGGTTGGCTTTGCCTGTCCCGTTCTGAGGTCATGGGTTCTCTGGTCTGGCTGCTGCAGTGGCCGATCCGCGCGGTTGTGCTGCTGATCGTGGCCTGGCTTCCTCTCGGCGTGGAGCTGGAGAGCTTCCCGATCGCCCTTCTGGCTGCCGTGGTGATCGGCCTGCTGGGTACCCTGCTGCTCTGGCCCCTGAGGCTGCTGCTCGGTCCCCTGTGGGCGGTGACCAGCCTGGGCGGGCTGATCAGTCCGGTGAGCCTGCTGTTCAACTGGCTGATCACCGTCATCCTGTTCGGCCTGGCGGCCTGGCTGATCCAGGGTTTCCGGCTGCGGCGCGGCCTGCTCAGCGCCGCCCTGGGCGCCGTGGTCTACACCGTGCTGTCCACGGTGATCCTGCGCATGCTGGGGCTGGATGTGGACTTCACCCGCGCTTCGGCGCTGATGGCAGGAACGCTGACGGGCTGAGGCCGCCTGCCGTTTGATCCGCACCGCTTCGGCACGCGGCAGCCGGCCGGGCTGGCCGACAATGGCCCGATGGCCAGCCCCTTCCAGCTCCACGCCCCCTATGAACCCAAGGGCGACCAGCCCGAGGCGATCCATGGCCTTGTGGCGGGCGTGGAGGACGGCGAGCGCTACCAGACCCTGCTGGGGGCCACCGGTACCGGCAAGACCTTCACGATCGCCAATGTGATCGCTCGCACCGGCCGTCCCACCCTGGTGCTGGCCCACAACAAGACCCTGGCGGCCCAGCTCTGCAACGAGCTGCGCGAGTTCTTCCCGCACAATGCCGTCGAATACTTCATCTCCTACTACGACTACTACCAGCCGGAGGCGTATGTGCCCGTCTCCGATACCTACATCGCCAAGACGGCCTCGATCAACGAAGAGATCGACATGCTGCGCCACTCGGCGACGCGCTCGCTGTTCGAGCGGCGCGATGTGATCGTGGTGGCCTCGATCAGCTGCATCTACGGCCTCGGCATTCCCAGCGAATACCTCAAGGCGGCGGTGACGTTCCAGGTGGGCGACACGCTCAACCTGCGCGGCTCCCTGCGGGAGCTGGTGAACAACCAGTATTCCCGCAACGACGTGGAGATCTCCCGCGGCCGCTTCCGGGTGCGCGGCGATGTGCTGGAGATCGGCCCCGCCTACGAAGACCGGCTGGTGCGCATCGAGCTGTTCGGCGACGAGGTGGAGGCGATCCGCTACGTGGACCCCACCACCGGCGAGATCCTGCAGAGCCTCGACACCATCAACATCTACCCGGCCAAGCACTTCGTCACCCCCAAGGAGCGGCTGGCGGAGGCGATCAAGGCGATCCGCGTCGAGCTGCGGGAGCGTCTGGATCTGCTCAACGGCCAGGGCCGGCTGCTGGAGGCCCAGCGGCTGGAGCAGCGCACCACCTATGACCTGGAGATGCTCGAGCAGGTGGGCTACTGCAACGGCGTGGAGAACTACGCTCGCCACCTGGCCGGCCGCGAAGCGGGCACGCCGCCCGAGTGCCTGATCGACTACTTCCCCGACGACTGGCTGCTGGTGGTGGATGAGAGCCACGTCACCTGCAGCCAGCTGCAGGCGATGTACAACGGCGATCAGTCGCGCAAGCAGGTGCTGATCGAGCACGGCTTCCGCCTGCCCAGCGCCGCCGACAACCGCCCGCTGAAGGGGGAGGAGTTCTGGGAGAAGGCGCGCCAGACGATCTTCGTGAGCGCCACGCCGGGCAACTGGGAGCTGGAGCAGAGCGGCGGCCAGGTGGTGGAGCAGGTGATCCGTCCCACCGGTGTGCTCGATCCGGTGGTGGAGGTCCGTCCCACCGAGGGCCAGGTGGATGATCTGCTGGGCGAGATCCGCACCAGGGCCGAGAAGCAGGAGCGGGTGCTGGTGACCACGCTCACCAAGCGCATGGCCGAGGACCTCACCGACTACCTGGCCGAGAACGGCGTGCGGGTGCGCTACCTGCACTCGGAGATCCACTCGATCGAGCGGATCGAGATCATCCAGGACCTCAGGAACGGCGACTACGACGTGCTGGTGGGCGTGAACCTGCTGCGCGAGGGCCTGGATCTACCGGAAGTGTCGCTGGTGGCGATCCTCGATGCCGACAAGGAGGGTTTCCTGCGCGCCGAGCGCTCGCTGATCCAGACCATCGGCCGGGCGGCGCGCCACGTGGAGGGGGTGGCCCTGCTCTACGCCGACAACCTCACCGACTCGATGGCCAGGGCGATCTCGGAAACCGAGCGCCGCCGCGCCATCCAGCACACCTACAACCAGAAGCACGGCATCACGCCCACGCCGGCGGGCAAGCGGGCCGGCAATGCGATCCTGGCGTTTCTGGAGGTGTCGCGCCGGCTCAACGACGAGCAGCTGGAGCAGGCCACCGAGCAGGCCGAGCACAACGAGGTGCCGCTGGACTCGCTGCCGGAGCTGATCCAGCAGCTCGAGGACCGGATGAAGGCCGCGGCGAAGAACCTCGAGTTCGAGGAGGCCGCCAACCTGCGCGACCGCATCAAGAACCTGCGCCAGAAGCTGGTGGGCAGGGCCTGAGCAGGGGTGCCTGAGCAGGCGGCCCGATCGTCCCGCTTCAGACCGGTGCCTCGCTGCCTTCGGCGCGGTGCACCACCGCGCCGCCCAGTCCGAACGCGGCATGGACGGCCTGCAGGGCGCGCACGCCGTCGTCCTCGGCCAGCACGCAGCTGGTGCGGATTTCGCTGGTGGCGATCATCTCGATGTTGATCCCCGCTTCCGCCAGGCAGCGGAACATGCGCGCCGCCGTGCCCGGGGTGCAGGGCATGCCGGCTCCGACGGCACTGACGCGGGCGATGGCCGGGCCCTCCTCGAAGCGGGAGCCGGGCCACTGGCGCAGCACCGGCGCCAGGGCCCGTTCGGCCCGGGCCCGCTCGTCGCGCTTGAGGGTGAAGCTGATGTCGCGGCTGAGCTGGCTGCCCTCGCCGTGGGTGCGCTCCGACTGCACGATCGCGTCGAGGCTGATGCCGGCATCGGCCAGGGCGCGGCAGACGGCGGCGGCGGTGCCGGGCCGGTCCGGCACTCCCCGCACCGCCACCTGGGCCTGGTCGCGGTCCAGGGCGACGCCGCGCACCGGCGGGGCGTCCAGGCGGCAGAGCTCGGGGTTGTGCTGCAGCTGGCCCTCGTGCAGCTCGAAGGCCTCGGCGGCGGCCCGCAGGGCGCGCTGACCCTGCTCGCCGGCCACCAGGCAGCTCACCTTCACCTCGCTGGTGGCGATCAGACGCAGGTTGATGCCGCAGCGGGCCAGGGTGTCGAACAGACGGGCGGCCACGCCGGGGCGGCCCATGATGCCCGCGCCGGACACGCTCAGCTTGGCCAGGCCCCCTTCGCCCCGCAGGCACGCTCCGCCCTGGTCCGTGGTCTCCACCGGCTCGGCGCCCATGGCGATGAGCACCTCCCGGCACACCAGCTGGGCCCGGTCCAGGTCGGTTTCGGGCAGGGTGAAGGCGATGTCGTTGGTGTAGCCGTCGCCGCTGCGCTCGCTGCCCTCGTGGGTGGCCTGCACGATCAGGTCCACATTCAGGCCGGCGGCACCCAGGGCCTCGAACAGCTGGGCGGCCACGCCCGGGCGGTCGGGCACGTGGGAGAGGGCCACCACCGCCTGGTGGGTCTCGAGCTGGGCGCCATCGACGGGTTTGCCCAGCTCCAGCCCGCCGCTGCCGATCGGCTGAGGGCTGCCGCTGGTGAGCCGCGTGCCCGGCGCCTCGATCCAGCTGGAGCGCACCACCAGCGGCACGCCGTAGTTGCGGGCGATCTCCACCGCCCGCGGATGCAGCACGGCGGCGCCGAGGCTGGCCAGCTCCAGCATCTCGTCGCAGGTCACCGTGTCCAGGAACTGGGCATCGGCCACCTTGCGCGGGTCGGTGGTGAGCACCCCCGGCACGTCGGTGTAGATCTCGCAGGCCTCGGCGCCGAGGGCAGCCGCCAGGGCCACCGCCGAGGTGTCGGAGCCGCCGCGGCCCAGGGTGGTGATCTCGGGGGTGCCGGCGGCGCCGCCGAGGTGTCGGAGCCGCCGCGGCCCAGGGTGGTGATCTCGGGGGTGCCGGCGGCGCCGCTGCTGGTGCCCTGGAAGCCGGCCACCACCACCACCTGCCCGTCGTCCAGCAGGCGCCGCAGCCGTTCGGTGCGGATCTCAAGGATGCGAGCGCGGCCGTGGGCCGACTCGGTGACGATGCCCGCCTGGGTGCCGGTCATCGACACGGCCGGCACCCCGAGGGCATGCAGGGCCATCGACAGCAGCGCGATCGACACCTGCTCGCCGGTGGAGAGCAGCATGTCCATCTCCCGCTGGGGCGGGTCGCTGCAGATCGCCCGGGCCAGGCCGGAGAGCTCGTCGGTGGTGTGGCCCATGGCCGACACCACGATCACCAGTTCGTGACCGTCCTCGCGGGAGTGGGCGATGCGCCGGGCCACCGCCTTGATGCGCTCCACGTCGGCCACCGAGGTGCCCCCGAACTTCTGAACCAGCAGGGCCATGGCACCGCGACCGC
>JALOOQ010000181.1 GCA_025454305.1 Cyanobium sp. Prado107 | reverse complement strand
GCGCCAGCTCTGCGCCCGCCACGGGGCGCTGTTCATCGTCAACGACCGCATCGATCTGGCCCTGGCGGTGGATGCCGACGGCGTGCATCTGGGCCAGGGTGACCTGCCGCCTGCGGTCGCCCGGCGGCTGCTGGGGCCGGAGCGCCTGGTGGGACGCAGCACCCATGCCATCGATCAGCTGCGCCAGGCGATCGCCGACGGCTGCGACTACGTGGGGGTGGGTCCGGTGACTGCGACGCCCACCAAGCCCGGCCGGGAGCCGGTGGGTCTGGCCTATGTGCGCCAAGCCACGGCTGCCAGCGCCATCCCCTGCTTCGCCATCGGCGGGATCACGGCGGCCGGGGTGCCGGCCCTGCGCCAGGCCGGTGCCGAGCGGGTGGCGGTGGTGCGGGCGATCACCGAGGCGGCCGACCCGGCAGCCGCCAGCCGCGAGCTGCTTGCGGCCCTCGGCCAGGAGCACTGAGCCGCCGATCACCGAGCATGGGTTCCCCTGAGGTGTGCCGATGCCACCCGCCGCCGCTGAGCACGGTGACCGCCACGCTGATTTCCCCGGTGACCGCCCCGGCGACACGATGGCCCTGCGGGTGAACGGGGAACAGCGTCGCTGCCGCCGGGGGCTGACGCTGCCCGAGGTGCTGGAGGAACTGGGCTATCGGCCCGAACTGGTGGTGGTGGAGTTCAACGGCGAGATCCTGCCCCGGAGATGCTGGAGTCTCCAGACGGTGCAGGAATCCGACGTGCTGGAGGTGGTCACCATCGTGGGAGGTGGTTCCTAGATTTCTCTCCGGTGCCATCAGCTGGCGCCGATCCCCTCCGCTCAGCGCATGCGTTCTTCCCACTCCCCTTGCAGCGTCCATCGCCTGCGGCGGGCCTTTGCCTGGCTGACCCTGCCGGCCCTGGTGCTGGGCCTGCTGCTGGTGCAGCCCCAGCCCTCCTGGGCCGCCAGCGGCGGCCGCATCGGCGGCGGCAGCTTCCGCTCGGCCCCCTCCATGCCGCGCAGCTACGGCGGCGGTGGCGGCGGCCTGCGCGGCGGCTACGGGGGGGGCTATGGCGGCGGCGGCATCGGCTTCCCCTTCCTCATCCCCATCTTCGGCTTCGGCGGTGGCGGTCTGTTCGGCTTCCTGGTGCTGATGGCCGTGGTGGGCCTGATCGCCAATGCCGTGCGTGGTGGCGGTGGCGGTCCGGCCCTCGGCGGCTCGGCCCCCGGTTCCCTGGCTCCGCGCGGCGACGGACCGGTGAGCATCGCCCAGGTGCAGGTGGGGCTGCTGGCCTCGGCCCGCCAGCTCCAGACGGACCTGCGCCAACTGGCCGGCTCGGCCGACACCAGCCACAGTGCCGGTCTGCAGAGCGTGCTGCAGGAAACCACCCTGGCTCTGCTGCGTCACCCCGACCTCTGGGTCTACGCCAGCTCGGAGGTGGGTCAGGTGCCTTTCGCCAGCGCCGAGGCCACCTTCAACCGCCTGTCCATGGCGGAGCGCAGCAAGCTCGATCGTGAACTCACCACCAACGTGGCGGGACGCCGCTCCCAGCTGGCCGGCGGGACGGTGGGCGAGAGCGATGCGGCCAGCGACTTCATCGCCGTGACCGTGCTGGTGGCCAGCCGCCGGCCGATCCCCCTGCGCGGCGCCGACAACGCCGATCAGCTGCGCAGTTCGCTGCAGGCCCTGGGCTCGGTCACGGCCTCCGACCTGCTGGCCCTGGAGGTGATCTGGCAGCCCGACGGCGCCGGTGAGACGTTCAGCACCGAGCAGCTGCTCACCGCCTATCCCGACCTGCGTCACGTCTGAGGATGCGGAGGGCGGCCATCGCGGCGCCGTAGCCGTTGTCCACGTTCACCACGCTCAGGCCCGGGGCGCAGCTGGCCAGCATGCCGTGCAGGGCGGCCTTGCCGCCTGCGCTCACGCCGTAGCCGACGCTCACCGGAACGCCGATCACCGGCTGGGGCAGCAGGCCCGCCAGCACGGTGGGCAGGGCCCCTTCCATGCCCGCGCAGGCGATCAGCACATCAGCGTCGGCCAGGGTGTCCAGGCGATCCAGCAGCCGGTGCAGTCCCGCCACGCCCACATCCAGGAGCAGTTCCGCGCACAGGCCGTGGCAGCGCAGCGCCAGCTGGGCCTCTGTCGCCACCGCCAGATCGCTGGTGCCGCCGGCCAGCACCGTCACCCGGCCGCGCTCAGGCATCGGATCCGGCAGTCGCTCGCTGGTGAGACAGCGGGCTTCGGCGTGGTAGCGCAGAGCTCCAGCGGGGCCCGGCGTGGTGTTCAGGCAGCTCAGCACCGCCGCCGCCTTCTCCGGGCTCACACGGGTGGCGAGCACGACCTCCCCGGCGGCCTGCAGGGCACGCGCGATGGCGGCGATCTGCTCGGCGCTCTTGTGCTCGCCCCACACGGCCTCCACCATGCCGAGTCGTCCCCGGCGCTGCAGGTCGAGCCTGTGCTGAGGGGTGGCGCCGCTGCTCACTGGGGTTCCAGCTCGCCTTCGAACACCAGCGGGAAGGGGTTGCCCCGGCTGCGGCCGGTGGCCTGCCGGGCGATCCGTTCGAAGCGCTCCTGCACCGCCGCCAGTTCGCCGGTGGGAATGGCCTGCCACTGGGCCCGGCTGGCCCAGCGGATCAGCAGGGTGGCCTCCTCCCGGGCCGGATCCCAGTAGAGGTCCCGTCCCAGAAAGCCTTCCCGGCGCTCCAGCCAGGGCCCCCAGCTGCCGCGTTCGGCCTCAAGCCAGGCCTGCCGTTCGGCTGCCGGCACCCGCAGCCGCAGCTGTTCCACGACCGCCGCCTGCTCCGGCGCGCCCGGCTGAGGAGCTGTGGGCTGAGGGATGGCTGGCTGCGGTGACGCTGTCATGGCCCGGGCAGGCGGCGGTTGCAGCGCAAAGGCCGGCTGAACGGCGACGGGCAGCAGCAGGGCCGCCACCCAGGCCAGCAGCACCAGCCGCTGCACGAGCATCCTGGCTCGTGCGCCTGGGCACTGGGTTGACGCAGCAGCGGGGGGCGCAGCGGCTGGCCTGGGGTGGTTCGTCGTCATGGCCGCAGCAGCAGGGCCACGGCGTGGCAGGCGATGCCCTCCTCGCGGCCGGTGGGGCCCAGGCGTTCATTGGTGGTGGCCTTGACGCCCACCTGGTCGGGGCTCAGGTGCATGCGTGCGGCGATGGCCGCGCGCATCGCCTCGATGTGGGGGCGCAGCCGGGGCCGCTCGGCCACCACCACCGCATCCACGTTGCCCACGCTCCAGCCGCGCTCGCGCACCAGCGCCACCACCTGCTCCAGCAGCTCCAGGCTGTCGGCACCCTTCCAGCGCGGATCCTCGGGGGGGAAGTGGCGGCCGATGTCGCCCAGCGACAGCGCCCCCAGCAGGGCGTCCATCACTGCGTGCACGAGCACATCGGCATCGCTGTGGCCATCGAGGCCGAGGCCGGCCGGGTGCTCGAGCCGCTGCCCCCCCAGGATCAGGGGCCGCCCCGGCACCAGGCGGTGGATGTCGTAGCCGTTGCCGATGCGGAGCTGCATGGACTGGGCGCGGGTTCGTCGCTGTCCGGTGAGTCTTTCACCGGACGCTGTCCGCCTCCACGCGTGGCACCACCTGCAGGTGGGTGCCCTCCCGGCCCATCACCATCACCGCCTGGCCGGGCAGCAGCGGTCGCCGTGGCTCCAGGTTGGTGGCCGCCCAGCTCTGGCCCTGCCAGAGCACCCGTCCCTCGGTGTCAGCCTCGAACCCACTCAGCACCTGGGCCTGATCGGCGGCGTGGGGCAGCGGGATGGCCCGCTCCCGGCGCCGCTGGGACCAGCGCTGCAGCCCCAGCAGCAACACGCCGGTGAGCACGGTGAACAGCAGCAGCTGAGCGGCTGCCGGCAGGGGCAGCAGAGCCGTGGTCAGCGACACGCTGAGGGCCGCCAGGGCGCCGGCCAGGAGTCCCTCGAATTCCGCCCCCAGGGCCTCCAGCAGCAACAGCGTGAGCCCCACCCCCAGCCAGATCAGCGCAGCGACAGCCATGGCCCGGATACGGGGAACGGGTGGGGGAATCCCACCATGCTGCCTAGCCTGGGGGCGTGCCGTTGATTCCGGTCCCGCTCAGGCCGGTGCTGCCCATGGATGCCCTGTTCGGTCTGCCCGCCCTGGTGGTGATGGCGTTTCTGGGCATCAACAGCGT
This sequence comes from Cyanobium sp. Prado107, assembly GCA_025454305.1. Lineage (GTDB taxonomy): Bacteria > Cyanobacteriota > Cyanobacteriia > PCC-6307 > Cyanobiaceae > NIES-981. Next base: position 323 of record JALOOQ010000181.1, on the reverse strand, counting down.
CAAGGTGACCAGCGGCGGCCAGTCGCGGCTGGTGGAGCGGCTGGGCAAGTACGACCGCCAGCTGCAGCCGGGGCTCTCGTTCGTGCTGCCGGTGGTGGAGAAGGTGGTGAGCCACGAGTCGCTCAAGGAGCGGGTGCTCGACATCCCTCCCCAGCAGTGCATCACCCGCGACAACGTGGCGATCGAGGTGGATGCGGTGGTGTACTGGCAGCTGCTGGAGCATGCCCGCGCCTACTACGCGGTGGACAACCTGCAGGCGGCGATGGTGAACCTGGTGCTCACCCAGATCCGCGCCGAGATGGGCAAGCTCGATCTCGACCAGA
>JALOOQ010000042.1 GCA_025454305.1 Cyanobium sp. Prado107 | reverse complement strand
CAGCAGGCGCCTGGCGGATCAGCTGAACACGCTCTCCGAGGTGGTGGAAACGATCACGTATCGCCTCCTCGAGCTTGAGGAGCGACTCGCTGCCCAGGACCTGCGCCTGCACGATCTCTGCGAGGAGGGTTCAGCCCAACCGCCCAGGCCAGCGGCACTGGAGTTCCGCCTGGACGACACGGAGGAACGCCTGTTGCGGATTGAGGCGATGCTCACCGGCATCGCCCAGGTGGAGCCCCGTGCAGGGGAGCACAGCGGTGTTGACGGCAATTCAGCCTCGCCGTGGAATCAGGGAGCGGCCGGCGATCGGGCCGATGCTGGTGAAACCGATCTGGATGGTCCCTTCCCCGAGGAGCCCGAGCAGAGGTTTCTCGACGAGCTGGATGGGGAGATCGGCTGAATCGGCCACTGGACCTGCTTCTGTGGGTTGGTCAGGGCCTGAAGGCCGCTTCCCATTCAGCGGGGATCTCGTCGCTGAAATCGTGGGTGCGGCTGAACTCGAACGGGCCTGCCAGCGATCCCCAGATCTGTTCATGGGTGCTGGGGTCGTGGCCGGTGTCGATGGTTCGCATGCCCTCGGCATCGAGCTCCAGGCGGCTCACCAGGTAGGTGGTGGTGCCCTTGCGTTCCACCAGGCAGCGGCAGCCCGGTTCCACTTCGCCGATGAAGCCTGCGCCCTCTGCCCGCACCTGGTAGGAGCAGCCCTCCAGAGGGCGCAGGTCGCTGGGCTGGATTCCGGCACGCCGCTCGGCGTCGTCCACGGCCCCCCAGAAGCGCTGCTCCTCGATCACCGCCTGGTTGTGGATGACCAGTCCGCTCCCTTGCCGTTCCGGTCGCAGCACACGAAGGCGGTACGGAGCCGCCGGGTTGATGGCGTAGCTCTGCTCGAGCAGCAGGGAACCCGGTGAGAGCTGGGGCAGAGGCCTCAGCTTCACCAGGATGTGGGCATACAGGGGAGGATTCTCGAAGGCCTGCTGCTGGTTGCTGAAGCCGCCGCTCAGCAGACGCACCAGTCGGCTCAGGGAGCTGTCCATCGGACTTCAGGTTTGGAGAGTGGGGCGGAGAAGGCGGGGCTAGAGCCCCAGCAGTCGCAGGCGAAACGTCGCCACCTGGGCAGCAAGTTCGGGTTGGCTGCGCCGAAAGGGATGTTCGGCGAGGCTTTCGAGAATCAGGGCCAGCTTGTGGTCCCGCTGTAGTCCGTGGTCGGGCTGCTGCTGGTCATGCAGCCTCCAGGCCTCATCGAACGCCTGGGCGAAGCTGTCGGCATTGTTGAACAGTTGTTCGCCCATGGGCCGGCCTGGATTCAACGGAACCTCGCGCATGCTGGGGCGGGTGCATCGCTGCTGCTCTTCGTCAATCCTCGCATCGAGCCCGCCTCGCCTCGAAGCGGCCTTACATCGGGCCCGCGCATTGTTCCTGACGAAGCCCGCAACGGGAGCGCGGACAAGATCCGGAGGCACAGGAATGGAAGTGATGCTCAGCGCAAATCAACGGCTCGGAACTGGTGCGACACCAGAATCCGCAGGACAAGAATGCCAGGACCCAGATTTGAACTGGGGACACGGCGATTTTCAGTCGCCTGCTCTACCAACTGAGCTATCCCGGCCTGTTGGACTGCGGCCAGCATGTGGCCCCAGCGACCGTGGAATCCTAGATCACGGGACTGCCCCAGCCTGGTCGATGCCCGCTGGCCGCCGGCGTTCGTCCCACACAGGCCATCCCCAGCACCTGCCAGCCGCCCTCGCGCAGAGCCGCGGCTGCGGCGCAGGCGGTGGCTCCCGTGGTGAGGATGTCGTCGAGCAACACCGCCCGGCGCTGGGCAGTCGTCGGGGGCTGCACGCACTTGAAGGCTCCCCGCTGGTTCTGCCAGCGCAGGTCGCGTCCGAGCCGGTGCTGGCCCAGCACCGGTCGGCTGCGCTCCAGCAGTCGCCGCTGCGGCCAGCCCAGCTGCTGGCTCAGCACCGCCGCGAGCAGCGGCGGCAGGGGGTTGGCCCGACCTTTCCAGCTGGGGATCGCCACCAGCACAGGGGGACGGGTGTCAGCGCCTTCGCCGACCCGCTGTCGCAGCTGGGTGACCAGTCCCGGCAACAGGGGCCGCAGGCTCTGGCTGCGGGGATTCCGGCGCAGGGCCAGCAGCCGGCGGCGCAGGCCGTCCGCGTACCAGCCGGCCGCCCACCAGGGAAGCGGCTCCGGACCGGCCAGGCCTTGCTGGGGCAGCTGCAGCGCTTCGGCTACGGGCGGCAGCAGCAGCCACTCCAGGGGCAGCAGCTGGAGGGGGTTTGCCCTGGGCAGGCGCCAGCCGCGGGCCGGCTGGGGAGCGGAAGAGGTGATCAGGCGTGGCATGTTGAGGGTTGGGCGCTGACCTCAGCATTCCCACCCGGGAAGGAACTCTCGGGAGCGCTCAGGTCTGAGGCAGAGCCCGAAGCATCGCCACCAGCGTGCGATGGGCGTCCTCGCTGTCGCTGAGGGTGTGGTCGAACGCCACAGACAGCGGCCGGCCATCCACCTCCAGACGCATGGCCTCGGGCTCGATGGCCAGCATTCGCGCCGTCGCGGCCTCGGCGGCACCGCCGTAGTGGCGGGCATAGGCGAGCACCGCCGCGGCATGGTCATCGTTCATGTGCTTGCAGATCCTCTCGCTCACGGCGGGGGTGAGGGGGTCGCCGGCCATGGCGCAGGGGGGGCAGGGGCGGCACCATTCTGCGGGCGGGCTTCAGCCGGCGGCGAAGCGCTGCCAGAGCAACAACCCCAGACGGATGGCACTGAAGCTCACGTACCCGGCCAGCACCACGAACAGCGCCATGGAGATCCAGGTGCGCAGCTGGTTGTTCATCGTGTGGGCAGGGCGGTTGCGGCCAGTCTGGCCATACCCAGGGCCGCGCTCAGCCGGGGCCGGTTCAGCACGGGCCTCTGGAGCAGGCGTTCGCGGATGGCCCGCCACTGGGGGTTGCGGGCGCCGCCACCCAGGCTGATCACCCGCTGCACCGGTGGTGCGCCCAGCTGCTGCAACCGTTCCCAGCCGGCCCGCTCGATCGCGGCGAGTCCCTCCAGCAATCCCTGCAGAAAGAGGGCATCACTCACGGGCCGCGGCTCCAGCACCGGCTCCAGATCCGGATCTTCCACCGGAAAACGCTCACCGCGGCAGGGCAGGGGGCGCAGGCTCTGGCCGCTGCTCGTGGTGGGATCGATCTGGCGGCTCAGCTCGGTGAGCTGGGCATCACTGAAGAAGCGTCGCAGCACCCCGCCACCGGCATTGGAGGCGCCACCCACCAGCCAGCGCCCCGCCACCCGGTGAGAGCTCACGCCGGGAGCCTGGATCGGCTGCGGACACCATTGCTTGAGCACCAGAGTCGTGCCCAGCACGCTCACCCCGTCGTGGTCCCCGGGGGCGGCGGCCAGTACCGCCGCATTGGCATCGGTGCTGCCGGCCACCACCCGGCAGTGGCCGGGCAGATCCAGGGTCGCGGCGGCGACCGCGCCGACGGGGCCGAGCACCTCGCCGCTGGAGCGGATCAGCGGCAGAGCCTGGCTCCAGGGCTGCCCGGCGATGCGCCCGGCCCAGCTCCGGCGCTCCAGATCCCAGCCCATTCGGAGGTTGTTGCCCTCCTCGCCCCAGCGCCAGTCGCCCAGCAGCCAGCCCATCAGCCAGTCGGCCTGGTGCCGGAGCAGCCAGGGCCCGCTCAGCTGGGCGTCAGCGGCGGCCTCCAGCAGTCGCAGCCCCCGCGCCAGGCTGCCGCTGGCACTGGCGGCCGGCCCCCGACCCGCGATCGCTGCCGCTGCGGCCCCCAGCTCCGGGCAGGCCCGATGGTACGGGAGGGCCTCGGCCAGGTTCACGCCGCGCCCGATGCCCTCCGCGAGGCTGCCGTCAGGACGGCAGAGCAACAGCGTGCCCGAGGTGCCGTCGAGTGCCAGAGCGTCCATGCGGTGGCGCAGATCGGCCGGAAGCTGCAGACAAAGGCCGATGAGCCCCTGACGCCACCCTTCCGGCTGTTCGAAGGCGGCCGGGTAGGGGCCGGCAGCCTCGGCCACCACATCGCCTGCTGCGGTGACTGCACTCAGGCGCAGACCACTGCTGCCCAGGTCAACCCCCAGTGCCAGGCGGTCCTCTGCCAAGGTGAGATCAGGCGGTGATCCGGTCGCTGCTGGCCTGCTTGAGGGTTGCTGCGATCTCTTCCACGTCCTCCCAGGGGAGGTTGAGATCGCTGCGGCCGAAGTGCCCGTAGGCAGCCACGTCCTGATAGAACCGTCCGCCGCGCTCCCTGGGCAGCTCCCGCAGCCCGAAGCGCTCGATGATGGCGCCGGGGCGGAGGTCGAAATGCTCCTGCACCAATGCGGTGAGGTCGGCATCGCTGACGGTGCCGCTGCCGAAGGTCTGAACCAGGATGCTCACGGGCCTGGCCACGCCGATGGCGTAGCTGAGCTGCACTTCCGCCCGCTGCGCGAGCCCCGCCGCCACCAGGGCCTTGGCGACATGCCGGGCGGCGTAGGCAGCTGAACGGTCCACCTTGGTGGGATCCTTGCCGGAGAAGGCGCCACCCCCGTGGCGAGCGTAGCCGCCGTAGGTGTCCACGATGATCTTGCGGCCGGTGAGGCCGGCATCACCCTGAGGGCCCCCCACCACGAAGGTGCCGGTGGGATTCACCAGAAAGCGGGTGGTCGAACGGCTGGGCTTCAGGTGGAGATCGGCGGTGGCGGGCTCCACCACATGGGTCCAGAGGTCGGCGGCGATGCGCTCGCGCAGGGGCTGCTCCTCGCTCACCCCATCGATGCTGGGGGTGTGCTGGGTGGAGATCAGGATCGTGTCGATCGCCACCGGGCGGTCGTCCTCGTACACCACGCTCACCTGCGTCTTGCCGTCAGGAAGCAGGTAGCCCAGGGTGCCGTCGTGACGCACCTGGGACAGCCGGCGGGCAAAGCGGTGGGCCAGGCTGATCGGCAGCGGCATCAGCTCGGGGGTCTCATCACAGGCAAAGCCGAACATGATTCCCTGATCGCCGGCTCCCACCAGATCCAGCGGGTCTCCGTCGTGATCGTCTGCCTCATCCACTCCCTTGGCGATGTCGGGGGACTGCTGGTCAAGGGCCACCAGCACGGCGCAGCTGTTGGCATCGAAGCCCCCCGCCCTGGCGCCGCTGTAGCCGATCTCTTCGATCACACCCCTCACCAGGGTGTTGAAGTCAACCCTGGCGTTGGTGCTCACCTCACCGGTGATCAGGCACAGCCCCGTGTTCACAACGGTTTCGCAGGCCACCCGGCTGGCGGGGTCCTGGCTCAGCAGGGCATCCAGCACCGCATCACTCACCTGGTCGCAGATCTTGTCGGGGTGCCCTTCGGTCACCGACTCGGAGGTGAAGACGTAGCGGCTCATGGCCCCGCACAGAACAGCGCACCAGCCTATGTGCTGAGCACGTCCAGATCCTGCCAGTGGGAGAGCTGCTGGAAGCGGGGCGCGAGCGGCGGACGCCGCAGCCAGCCTGCGCTGTAGCCCAGCACCACGGCCACGCCGGCCCGTTCGGCCATCACCAGGTCGCTGTTCGCGTCGCCGATCAGGGCGCACCGTCCCGGCTCGACCTCCAGCTCGCGGCAGAGGGCGATCACTGCCTCCGGGTCGGGCTTGCGGGGGGCATCCTCCGCACTGCGCAGCACCTGAAAGTGGCTGCGCAGGTTTTCGCGGCCCAGAAAGGCCTCGATTCCATGCCGCTCATCGTTGCTGATCACCGCGCAGGCCATGCCCACGCCTCGCAGGCGCTGGAGCAGCTCGTGCAGGCCAGGAGTCGCCAGCGGCGCCAGGCTGGTGTCCTTGGCGAGCAGGCTGTCGCTGCACTCGAACACCTCGCCGGCCAGGTCCAGCGCCTCCGGCCAGCCCAGACCCACCTGGGCCAGGGCTGTGGCCGTGGAGATGAGGTTGTGCTCCCGGCTTGCCACGGCGGTGGTGCCGGCGGGATGGATGCCGTCCCTCTCCACGCCGTAGGTGGCTTCCAGCCTCGGCCCCAGGTCGGCAAGCACCGCCTGCGCCAGCTGCGGATGCCGCTTCTGCAGCAGCTGCAGGCAATGAAAAACCCTGGTCTGGGCCAGGGCGAGGAGCATCGGCCCGCTGTGGCAGAGGGTGCCGTCCTTGTCGAACAGCACGGCCTCGATGCCATGTTCTCGATCCGGATACTCCGGCGGGGAGGATGCGGAGCCTGGACGGAGCAATTCCCCCCGCAGCAGCAGCTGAGCCACGTGGCCGGCTTCAGTCGACGGTCACACCCATCGGCTCGTGATCCTCGGCCTGCTCCAGCAGCATCTGCTTGTAGCGGGCCGCCATCTCCTCGGCCCGGTCGAACACCTTCTGGGGGTCGGAGAGCATGTCACCGGGTTCGGGTTCAAGGGCTTTTGTGGAGAGTGAGATGCGACCGCGCTCGGCGTCCAGGTCGATGATCATCACCTTCATCTGGTCGTTCACATTGAGCACCGTGTGCGGGGTCTCGATGTGCTCATGGCTGATCTCGGAAATGTGCAGCAGGCCGCTCACCCCGCCGATGTCGATGAAGGCGCCATAGGGCTTGATGCCGCGCACGGTGCCGAGCACCACCTCTCCGACCTCCAGGCGGTTCATCTTGCGCTCCACCAGGGCGCGGCGGTGGCTGAGCACCAGGCGGTTGCGCTCCTCGTCGACCTCCAGGAACTTCAGGGGCAGGAAGTCGGCCACCAGCTCCTCCTTGGCCTTGCGGGTGCTGATGTGGCTGCCGGGGATGAAACCGCGCAGGCCCTCGACCCGCACCAGGGCCCCACCCCGGTTGGTGGCGAACACTTCGCTGTAGATGGTGGCGTCTTCCTTCTGCAGCTGACGCACACGCTCCCAGGCGCGCTGGTACTCGATGCGGCGGATGGAGAGAGAGAGCTGGCCGTCCTCGTTCTCCTCACTCATGATGAAGAACTCGCGGATCTCGCCGGGCTGCAGCACGTCGCTGAGTCCCTCCACCCGGTTGATCGACACCTCCTGAAGGGGCATGAAGGCGGCGGTCTTGGCGCCGATGTCGATCATGGCGCCCTTCGACTCCAGGGCGAACACGGTGCCGTTGACGACGTCGCCGGGCTTGAAGTTGTAGTCGTACTTGCTCAGCAGAGCGGCGAACTCATCCAGCGAGAAGCCCACGCCATCGAGATCGCGGCTGGCGGGACGGCTGTCGGACTCATCGGCGGCGGGAACCTCCTCTTCTTCCATGCTGACGTCGAGGTCGGCTGCCGCTTCAGCGGCGAGATCGAGATCGGCCTCGGTGCTGCTGATGTCGGAAGGGGTCACGGTCATGGCGATTGGCGGACTGCCTGAGGCAGGGCGATGGAACCGGAAGCTCTGCCCGCCTGCAGCCGCTTCCGAACCATCGAATCTAACAAGCCGCCCCGGCGGTCCAGGCCTGGTGCCGTACTGCCGTCAGCCCAGAGCCGCCAGTGCCGGCTTGCTGCCGCCGCGGCCGCGGCGGCTGAGCCCCTCGAGGGTGGCCACGAAGTCGCTGACGCTCTGGAACTGCCTGTACACCGAGGCGAAGCGCACGTAGGCCACCTCGCTCATCTCGCTGAGCTGCTCCAGAACCAGCTCGCCGATTTCGGCACTGCTCACTTCCCTACCGGGCCGCTGCTGGAGCTGCAATTCCAGTTCATCCACTACCGATTCCAGCCGAGCCGGCTCCAACCCCGTCTTCTCGCAGGCGCGCAGAAGGCCATGCAGGAGCTTGGAGCGGTTGAAGGTTTCGCGCACGCCGTTGCGCTTCACCACCGTGATGGGCACCGTCTCCACGCGCTCGTAGGTCGTGAAGCGGTAGTCGCAGTTCAGGCATTCACGGCGACGCCGCACACTGCGCCCACCATCGGCGGAACGCGACTCCAGGACGCGGCTGTCAGTGTGTTGGCAGGAGGGGCATTGCATCCCCGTGCGCTCGCTCGGCCTCGATGCAGTGTAGTCAGCGGTTCTGCAGCTGAGAAGGGCCTGAGTCCGAGGTTCCCGCTCCTGCATAAGAAAAAGCCCCCGGGGAATCCGGGGGCTGCCAGGCCGGATGAGTGGCGGCCTGTGTCACTTGCCGATCTTCGGGGGATCGCGGAAGGCGATGGCGAAGAACAGTGTGGCAATCGCCAGGGTGAGGATGAGGATGTAGGCGAAGCTCTCCATTGGGTGACCTCCTGGTCAGCTGAGGGGTGTACCGGCCGGCGGTACGAAGCCCTCCGGCAGACGACGGGTGGATCTGTCGCCCAGCTTCTGGAACAGGCCGAATTCCACCTGCTCGCCCAGATCGGGGTCGATTCCGGCGAACACATCCCGGTAGAGGGTGCGAGCGCCGTGCCAGATGTGGCCGAAGAAGAAGAGCAGGGCGAAGCAGGCGTGCCCGAAGGTGAACCAGCCGCGGGGTGAGCTGCGGAAGGTACCGTCGGAGTGGTAGGTGTCGCGATCGAAATCGAAGGCTTCACCCAGCTGAGCCTTGCGGGCCAGCCGCTTCACGTCGGCGGGATCAGTGAAGGTCTGGCCGTTGAGGGCACCCCCGTAGACCGTGGCGGTGACACCGGTCTGCTCGAACGAGTACTTGGCCTCAGCGCGACGGAAGGGAATGTCGGCGCGCACGATGCCGTCCTGGTCTTCGAGCACCACAGGGAAGTTCTCGAAGAAGTTGGGCAGCCGCCGCACTTCAAGCTCGCGGCCGTCCTTGTCGGTGAAGGCGATGTGGCCGAGCCAGCCGGTCGGCAGGCCATCACCGTTCACCATCGGACCCACCCGGAAGAGACCACCCTTGGCAGGACTGTTGCCCACGTAGTCGTAGAAGGCGAGCTTCTCGGGAATGGCCGCGTAGGCCTGCTCCTTGGTGGCGCCACCATCGAGAGCTGTCTGCACCCGGCGGTTGATCTCGGTCTTGAAATACCCCTGGTCCCACTGGTAGCGGGTGGGACCGAACAGCTCCACGGGGGTGGCGGCAGCGCCGTACCACATCGTGCCTGCCACAACGAAGGCGGCGAAGAACACCGCGGCGATGGCCGAGGCCAGCACGGTCTCGATGTTGCCCATGCGCAGGGCCTTGTAGAGGCGCTCCGGCGGGCGGGTGGTGATGTGGAAGATGCCGGCGATGATGCCCACGATGCCGGCGGCGATGTGGTGAGCCACGATGCCGCCAGGGTTGAAGGGGTTGAAGCCTTCGGGGCCCCACGACGGCTGCACCGGTTCGATGTGGCCGCCGAGGCCGTAGGCGTCACTGATCCACATTCCAGGGCCGAACACACCGGTGAGGTGGAAGGCGCCGAAACCGAAGCAGGCCAGACCTGCCAGCAGGAGGTGGATGCCGAAGATCTTGGGCAGGTCGAGGGCGGGCTCGCCGGTGCGCGGGTCCTGCCAGATCTCGAGATCCCAGTAGGTCCAGTGCCAGATGGCGGCCAGGAAGAGCAGACCGCTGAGGATGATGTGGGCCGCTGCGACGCCCTCGAAGCTCCAGAAGCCGGGGTCCACACCGGTTTCACCGGTGATGCTCCAGCCGCCCCAGCTGCCGGTCACGCCCAGGCGGGCCATGAAGGGCATGACGAACATCCCCTGGCGCCACATGGGGTTGAGCACCGGGTCGGACGGATCGAAGATCGCGAGCTCGTAAAGAGCCATGGAGCCGGCCCAGCCGGCGACCAGGGCGGTGTGCATGAGGTGCACGGCCAGCAGGCGCCCGGGGTCGTTGATGACCACGGTGTGCACCCGATACCAGGGCAATCCCATGGGGGCTTCGTTCTGGGGTGGGTGGGGCGATCGTAAGGGTGAGCCGCCCTGCCCGGAGCGGCAGGTTACGGAGCGCAACGGCGCTGATCAGAATGTCGTCAGCTGCCCCTCGGCCGATGCCAGTGATCCGCTTTCTGCGGGAGAACCGCGACGTGGAGTGCTACCCCGGGGAGAATCTCCGCGCGGTGGCCCTGCGCGAGGGCATCGGGCTCTACGGCCTGAAGGGAATCCTGGGCAACTGCGGGGGCTGCGGCCAGTGCATCACCTGCTTCGTCGAGATTCCTGAGGGCAACCGTGGGGACGCCCTCAGCGGCCGCACCGTCGTGGAGGAGCAGAAGCTCCGCCGGCGTCCCGGCAGCTGGCGCCTTGCCTGCCAGTCCCAGGTGCAGCATTCGCTGGTGGTGATCACCCGTCCGCAGCTGGGACTGGGTGACAAGGACGCCCAGGTGGCGGCGGCACTGGCGGCTCCCCTGCCACCCGGGCCGACGACGTGGCCTGAGCCGCCGGCTGCGGAAGCCGGCGCTGAAGACCTGCCACAGCCGGTCGGAGGGGCTGAGGACGGGCCTGGCTCGGAGCCGTCCGCTGGCCCCGCTACGAGCGATGAACTCCACTGAGGGCAGCCGGTTTGCCGGTGATACCCTCCGAGTCGCCTCTGCCGCTCAGCCCACCATGGAAACCAACGATCTCGGCTTTGTCGCCAGCCTGATGTTCGTCCTGGTTCCCACCGTGTTCCTGCTGGTGCTCTACATCCAGACGAGCAGCCGCCAGGGGGGCTGACGCCTGCCTGCACTTGCGGCGCCGCCAACCTCAGCGGCGCCCCTCCGGCTCGCGCACCAGCAGCACAGGCGCCGGCGCGTGCACCCGGATGTAGTCGCTCACCGAGCTGCCCAGCAGCCGATCGAGATCCACAAGCGCCTTGGCCACGACCGGTCGACGATCCTGCGACGCGATCACGAGCAGATCGGCATTGAACTCCTCGGCCGCCTGGCACACGGTGCGCCCGATGTCGGCCCCGGTGCGGTGCACCGGCTGCATCGTGGCCCCATAGCTACGGGCCTGCTGAACGGCCTTCTCGAGCACCTCATCGGCCGGAGACTTTCCGCCGCGTGAGGGGGTGATGTCCTGACGGGTCACATGCACGCCGGTGAGCGTGCCGCCGGGGATCTCCCGCACCAGTTCCGCCGCCAGTTTGATGGCGTCATCCCCAACGCCCGTGCCGTCCACGGTCACCATCACCCGGTTGATGTGACGCACATAGAGATCGTCCCGCACCAGCAGCATCGGCCGGGTAGAGAGCTGGAAGACATACTGACTGGCGCTGTTCCCGAGGATCGACTGCAGCCGGTTCAGGCCGCGGGAGCCCATCACGATCAGGTCGGCGTCGAGTTCTTCGGCCACTTTCAGCACCGTCTGCTTGGTGTCTCCCTGGCGGATGATCGTGTTCACCTCGCTGGGATCGAGCTGCAGCCGGCTCACGGCCTCGGCCACCAGCCCCGCCGCCTGCTGCCAGTGCTGCTGGAAGTCTTCGCCCGCCTGCTCCGGCACCACGTGGAGCAGGTTCAGGCGTGCCTGACGGACCACGGGGATGTCGCGCAGCATGCGAACCATCTCCTCGACGTGGCCTTTGCCGGAGTCGGCGATCAGAACGTTGCGGAACACAGGGGCAGCACCGGGCTCTCGGGCAGCCTATGGCGGTTCACCGGATCTCCCGGTTCCCACCATGCAGACCGTGACGGAGTGTGGCGATTGGCTTCTGCAGCGCCGGGTGTTGCCCCAGCACACCGACCACGCCGGGGTGATGTGGCACGGCACCTACCTGGCCTGGCTGGAGGAGGCTCGGGTGGAGGCCCTGGCGGCCGTGGGTCTGGCTTACAGCGATCTCTCCGCCCGGGGGCTGGAGCTGCCCGTGGTGAGTCTGTCCATCGACTACCGGCAGGCCCTGCTGCATGGTGATCGGGTGGAACTGCGCAGCGCGGTGCTGCCTCGCAAGGGGGTGAAGCTGCCCTGGCAGAGCCGATTTCTGGGCCCGACAGGGGAGCTGGCGGCCAGCGCCAGGGTGGATCTGGTGCTGGTGGACAGGCATGCCGGGACGGGTGGCCCAGCTGGAGCAGTGGGTCGGCGTGTCCTGCGCCACTGGCCGCCTGAACTGGCCAGGGCGGTGAAGTCCCTGCACCGCGGACCAGGGATAGGATGAGTACAGATGTACTGACGGCATGGGTGAGCTGGTGCCGCTGCCGTTGCGGCAGGGCTGGTCGCAGGATCGGCGTCTCTGGTGGTTGCTGTGGGCGTCCTGTCCCGGTGTGGGCTGGGTGACCCTGCGGGTGCTCGAGGCGCATTTCGGCGCCCTGGAGGCCGCCTGGGCTGCTCCCCTGGGAGCGTTCCCGGCATTGCCGGGCCGCGGACGGCAGGCGCTGGATCTGCTCGATCGTTTCCGGCGCCACTGGGGCGCGGCGCCCATGGCCCGCTGGGCGCAGCGGGTGCAGGGCGGCCGCCGGGTGCTCGTGCCCGGGGATCGTGCCTCTCCCGCCCAGCTCGGCGAGCTCGAGCGGCCACCACTGGCCCTCCACTGGCAGGGGTGCGGCAGTCTCTGGCCCTGCCTGCGACTCCGTCAGGCCGTGGCGGTGGTGGGAACCCGCCGTCCTTCGCGCCATGGCCTGGCCATGGCGGAAGCGCTCGGCAGTGCCCTGGCCGCTGCCGGCTGGCCCGTGGTGAGTGGCCTGGCGGATGGCATCGACGCCGCGTGCCATCGGGGCTGTCTGGCCGCGGGAGGGCGGCCCGTGGCCGTGCTCGGCACCCCCCTCGACCGGGTGTATCCCCGCCACCACACGTCCCTGCAGCGGGAGGTGGGGGAGCGGGGCCTGCTGGTCACGGAGCATCTGGCCGGCGCCCCGGTACTGCCCGGCCACTTCGCCTCGCGCAACCGTCTGCAGGTGGCGCTGGCACGGGCCGTGGTGGTGGTGGAGTGTCCCGAGCGCAGTGGCGCCCTGCATTCCGCCCGGCTGGCCTGGCGGCAGCAGCTCCCCCTGTGGGTGGTGCCCGCCGATGCCATGCGCACGGCGGCCCGGGGCAGCAACCGTCTGCTCGGCGAGGGCGCCTCGGCGCTTCTGGAGCCCGCCGACCTGGTGCACCAGCTCGGCCGGGGGCCACTGAGGCCCGGCTCAACGGCCACCGGCTCGCTGCCAACCGCCCCACTGGCGGCAGATCCGCCTGCGGATCCGGAGCTGCTGCGGGCCCTCGGGGAGCGGGCCTCCCTCGACCAGCTCAGCCAGCAACTCAGGCAACCGGCCGGGAATCTGGCCCGCCGCCTGCTGGCGCTGGAGCTGGCGGGGCTGGTGCGAGCCGAGCCCGGTCTCCACTGGAGCCGCGTCTAGCGTGGCCAGCAGCACGGCCCGGGACCGCTGCCGATGGCCCCTCCCTCCGGTCGCTTCCGACCCACCCGGCCCACAGCCCAGTCCATCCACTGCACTCCCATCCACCGCACCGCCTCCTCCTCCGCCTCGATGATCGTCCCTTCGTCACTCCCGGCTGCAGGCGGTGACAAGGCGGAGGCCCCCATGCCGCCTGCCGCCCTGGCCGGGGAAGCACTGTCTGGTGAAGCGTTGTTGCGCTGGCGGCTGGCGCAGCTGGCCCTGGGCGGCCGGAACGTGGACCTCGACTGGCTCCTGGATCTGGTGGGGGGGCTCCGATGGGCGGACCTCCAGCGTCTGCGGTTCGATCAGACCAGCCGTGTGACGCTGCAGGTTCCCCTGTCCTGCCTGGAAGCGCTCTGGCGTCGCCATCTCCACCGCCAGGAGCCC
>JALOOQ010000180.1 GCA_025454305.1 Cyanobium sp. Prado107 | reverse complement strand
CTCTCCACCCATGACCGCGACAAGCCGGCCCTGGTGCCGGTGGCCCGGCGGCTGGCCGAGCAGGGCTTCTCCCTGATCGCCACCGGCGGCACCGCCGCCGTCCTGCAGGCCGAGGGCCTGCAGGTGGAACCGATCCTCAAGGTGCACGAGGGCCGGCCCAACATCGAGGACGCGATCCGCTCGGGCCGCATCCAGCTGATCATCAACACCCCCATCGGCCGCCAGGCCACCCACGACGACCGCTACCTGCGCCGCGCCGCCCTCGACTACGCCGTGCCCACGGTCACCACCCTGGCCGGCGCCCGGGCGGCGGTGGAGGCCATCACCTCGCTGCAGAGCAACGGTCAGCTGCCGGTGCATGCTCTGCAGGACATCCACCCCGGCGACATCCACCCCGGCGGCGCTGGTTAGGGTTTGGTTCCCCTGCCCCGACGGCCTTGACCGCCACTCCCGCCGCCATCACCCCCACCCCCGCCGGAGCCGTTTCCGCCGGCCCGGGGCCCGAACCAGCCCTGGGTCCCGGAGCCGATGCCACCGCGGCCTTCCGTGCCGCCTACGAGAACCGTTACACCTGGGAGCCGGGCTTCGCCGGCTACAGGGGCCGCTGCGTGTGGGAGCAGCCGGGCGAGGCCGGTGAAGCCACCCGCCGCCTGGAAGGCACCTTCGTGGTGGGGGCCGACCTCAAGGCCCAGGTGGAGGGGATCGACGACCCCGAGGTGCACAAGGCCGTGGCCTCCCAGCTCTGGGAGGTGGCGATCCACCGGGTGCGCCGCAGCTTCGAGCAGACCCATGGCGAGAACACCTTCACCGCCGGCGACAGCGACGCCGTGGGCACCGAGGTGGTCGTGGGCGGCAGGAACGCCGGCGACCGCTACCGCATCAAGGACGACGTGGTGACGATGGTGCACCGCCACATCCACGGCACGGTGGTGACGATCTTCACCGAGAGTGTCACCCACACCGGCAGCGGCTACCTGAGCCGCAGCTACACCAGCCAGTACGCCGATCCCACAAGCGGCGCCCCCCGCGGCGGGCTGAGCCGCTTCACCGACACCTTCGTGCCCCTGGTGGAGGGCGGCCCGTGGGTGCTGAGCGAGCGGGTGGTGCAGACCGAGGCCTGCGGCGACACCCCTGCCGGCCGCCAGGTGTTCCGCTTCGAGGGCCTCGAGCCCCTCAGCTGAGGAGGGCACCGCGGTGGCTGGCCAGAGCCACGCCGCCATGACACCTTCGGCGCCCGCTGAAGCGCATTCCCTTGGCGCTGCTGGACGAGGTCAATCCGGTGGTGTGGGGTCCCCTGACCCTGTGGCTGCTGGGTCTCACAGGGGTCTATCTGGTCTCACAGGGGTCTATCTGATGGTGGGGCTGCGTTTCATGCCCCTGACGCACATCGGCGACGGGTTCCGCCAGGCCGTCGCCTCGATCCGCTCCAGCAAGGGCGAGGGGGACGTCACCGCCTTCGAGAGCCTCTCCACCGCCCTGGCCGCCACCATCGGCACCGGCAATGTGGCGGGGGTGGCAGGCGCCATCGCCGTGGGCGGGCCGATGGACTTCATCCGCAACGGCCTCGGCCCCGCTGGGCCTGGCTCGGCACCCTCTTCGCCATCTTCGGCACCCTGGCGGGCTCCGGCATCGGCAACGGCGTGCAGGCCCATGAGATGGCCCTGGCGCTGAACAAGTCCCTCGCCGTTCCGCCCATCGTCACCGGCGTGGTGATTGCGGCGATCGCCTTTGCCGTGCTGATCGGCGGCATCGAGCGCATCGGCAAGGTCACCGAGGTGGTGGTGCCCCTGATGGCGGCGGTGTAGGTGGGCGGAGCCCTGATCATCCTGCTCGCCCATCTCGCCGAGATCCGCGCTGCCTTCAGCGTGATCCTCAAGGACGCCTTCACCGGCCAGGCGGTGGCCGGCGGCTCCCTCGGGGTGTTGATTCAGCGCGGCATCGCCCGCGGCACCTTCTCCAACGAATCCGGCATGGGCACCGCACCCATCGCCCAGGCTGCCGCCCGGCCCGGCGATCCGGTGCTGCAGGGCACCGTCGCGATGTTCGGCACCTTCATCGACACGATCGTGGTGTGCTCGATGACCGCGCTGGTGATCGTGATCAGCGGCCAGTACATCACCGCAGAGAGCGGCGTGGCCCTCACCATGAGCGCCTTCGATCAGGAGCTGCCGGGTTCGGCCTGGCTGGTGACCTTCGGCACCGTGTTCTTCACCGGCACCAGGATCCTGGGCTGGGGCTACTCCAGCGAGCGCTGCCTGGAGTTCCTCGTGGGCACCGGCGCCATCCGGCCCTTCCGACTGGTGAGGGTGGCGGTGGTGGTGATCGGTGCGGTGGCCACCGGCGGGGTGATCTGGACGATCGCCGAGATCCTCAACGGCCTGATGGTGCTGCCGAACCTGATCGGTCTGGTGCTGCTCTCGGGCACCGTGTTCCGGCTCACCCGCGCCTACGACTTCAATGCAACGGAGCGATCTGCCTCAGCTTCTCGTTCAGCTGCATCGCCATCGACTGACGCCCCACCGCCAGCACCTTGAGGGTGTCTTCGTGCATGCGCAGCTGGGCGTCGGCCACCTGCATGCCGCGCACCAGCTCCTTCACCTCATCGGGCAGGGAGTTGAGGTCGTAGCGCTTGCCCTCGAAGGTGAGCACGGGGGGCTGCTGGGCGTTGGCGTCCATGAACGGGGGGCGTCGTTGTCGGTCCCGCTCAGGATACGGATCCCCGCTCAGCGCCTCCGGGTGGGAGCTGGGGCAGCTCCAGGGCCGGCCGCTTGAACACGAACATCAGCAGCGGTCCCACCTGGGGGGCCTCCACCAGCTCCCAGTTCTCCCGACCCAGGGCGTTGAGGAAGAACTGCAGCTGCTCGGCCGGGTGCCGTGGTCTTCTGCTCGCCCCCAGGTACTGCTGAGGGAATTCCCGCTCCAGGAATTCAGGGCTGAGGGCGCCGCCGAGGCGCCGGCTGTCGGCCTCGGGGGAGGGCGGCTCCGGCGGCGAGCCGCCGCTCACATCGATGTGGATCACCCGGTATTCCCAGGCCATCGGCAGTGCGTTCAGGGGTCGAGCTGGATGAACTGGCGCCGGCAGAGATCGCGGTAGCGCCCTCCGCTGGCCATCAGCTGATTGTGGCTGCCCTGCTCGACGATGCGGCCGCCGTCCAGCACCACGATCCGGTCGGCCTGCTGCACGGTGGCGAGGCGATGGGCGATCACCAGCACGGTGCGGCCGGCCATGGCCCGGCTCAGCCCCTGCTGCACCGCGTCCTCCGCCTCGGCATCGAGGGCGCTGGTGGCCTCATCCAGCAGCAGCAGGGCGGGATCGCCGAACACGGCCCGGGCGATGGCCAGGCGCTGCAGCTGGCCGCCGGAGAAGTTGCGGCCCCGCTCCTCCACCCGGCTGGCGTAGCCGTCGGGGAGCGCCTCGATGAAGCCGTCGGCGTTCGCCAGTCGGGCTGCCCGGCGGATCTGTTCGGTGTCGGCCGGCCGGCCGAAGGCGATCGCCTCCGCCACCGTGCCCGAGAACACCTGGCTCTGCTGGGGCACCAGCGCCACGGCCCGGCGCAGCTCGGCGGCACGCAGGTCGGCCAGGTCGCGGCCGTCCAGCAGCACCCGGCCGCCCTGGGCCACGTTGAAGCGCAGCAGCAGCGAGAACAGCGTGCTCTTGCCTGCCCCCGAGGGACCCACCAGTGCCACCACCCTGCCGGGCTCGATGCGCAGGCTGAGGTCATGGAGCACCGCCTGGCGCGGGTCGTAGCCGAAGTGGATCCGCTCCAGCACCAGTTCGCCCCGCACAGGACCCAGCGGCATGGCGGTGGGCCGGTCCGGCGGTTCCACCGGCTCGCGTTCGATCGCCCGCAGCCGCTGCAGGGAGGCCTGGCCCTGCTGGAGTTCGTTGAAGTTGGTGGTGAGATGGGAGATCGGATCGATCAGCATCAGCAGCGCCGCCACATAGCTGCTGAACCCCTGGGCGTCGAGCTGTGCCGACTGGATCCGCCAGGCGCCGAGCAGCAGCACGGTGAGGATGCCGACGGCCTCGAGGAAGCCCACCACCGGGTGCTGCAGCGCCAGCAGGCGCAGGGTGCGGTAGCGGGCCCGGCGATGCAGCTCCACCTCGGCGTCGAAGCGCCGCTGCAGCCAGGCCTCGGCGGCGAAGGCCCGCACCAGCGGCAGCCCGGCGATGGCCTCGGCGAGCAGCCCGGCGAGTTCGCTCACCTGGCGCTGGCTGCGCTCCGCCGCCGCCATCACCCGTGCCCCGAAGCCGCTCACCAGCAGCGCCACCAGCGGTGCCAGCAGCAGGGTGGCCAGGGCGAGCGGCCAGTCGAGCCAGAGCATGTAGCCCAGCACCGCCAGCAGTTGCAGGCTGCTGGGGGTGGTGTCCTGGATCGTCTTGTAGATCACCTCCCCCACCCGGTCGGCGTCCTCGGTGAGGCGGTAGGTGAGGTCGCCGGCGGAGAGCTTGTCGAGGGAGGCGAACTCCAGCCGCTGCAGCCGTGCGAACAGCTCCTGGCGCAGGCTCTTGCTCACGCTCAGCGCCGGCCCCGCCAGCAGGGTGTCCTGGCCGAACTGGGCGGCCTTCTGCACCAGGAACACCAGCAGGGCCAGCAGCACCGCGGTGCGGGTAGCGGCCAGATCGCCGGCGCCGATGGCCGGGATCAGACGGCCGGCCAGGGCGGCCAGCAGGGGCCAGCAGAGCACGTAAATGAGCACACAGACGCCACCGGCCGCGAGCCGGCGGCGATGGGGCCGCAACAGGGGCCACAGCCGGCGCACGCCGTCCCGCAGGCTGCCGCGCACAGCGGCCGGTGAAGGTGCGAGCATCGCGGCACGCTAAGGGCCACCGGGCTCAGCTCCCTTGAAGCTTGATCAGT
>JALOOQ010000179.1 GCA_025454305.1 Cyanobium sp. Prado107 | reverse complement strand
CACCCCGACCACTTCTGGGTGAATCCCTTCGCCCGCTCCTTCCGGCGGCTCACGGTGAGCGATCTGCTGCTGGTGAACCACAGCGGTGAGGTGGTGATCGGCCACTGGCCGGTGAACCGGGCGGCCTTCGTGCTGCACGCGGCGCTGCATGCCTCCCGGCCCGAGGTGCAGGCCGCCGCCCACGCCCACTCGCCCCATGGCAAGGCCTTCGCCAGCCTGGGGCGCCTGCTGGATCCGATCAGCCAGGACAGCTGCATGTTCTTCGACGACCACATGCTGGTGCGGGAGGACGGCGGCAAGGTGGTGCTGGAGGAGGAGGCGGGCCGGCGCTTCGCGGCCGCCTTCCACCGCGGCAAGGCGGCGATCCACCAGAACCACGGCCTGTTCACGGTGGGGCACACGGTGGAGGAGGCGGCCTACTGGTTCATCGCCATGGAGCGCGCCTGCCAGTGCCAGCTGCTGGCCGAAGCCGCCGGCACGCCCCAGCTGATCCGCCGCGAGTGGGCCGAGTACACCCGCGAGCACACCGCCACACCGCAGGCGGGCTGGCTGAACTTCCAGACCCTCTGGGAGCATGTGATCGTGACCGACCCCGATCTCTTCGACTGATCGGTCAGCCTCGGACCGATGCTGCTCGTGGGCGCTCCGGGGTGGCTGGGCGGAGGTCAGCCGGCCGGGCTCTTCAGCTCCAGCAGCCAGCGCTGCCAGGCCTCCAGGCCCGTGGCCGGATCCAGCCACTGGCGGCGGAGCACCAGCCAGTCGGCCCAGGCTGCGTCGGCCTGACGGCGCCAGCGGGCGGCCAGGGCCGGCAGGCGGCGCTTGAGGCGGCCTTCCAGGTGGCGTTTCAGCAGCGGACGCCAGATCACCAGATCCTGGAGCAGGCCCAGGCTGTCCTGGGTGCGCTTGAGCAGCACCAGCCGGTCGCGCAGGGCCGGCTCCAGGGCCTCGAGCACCTCCAGCTGGTAACGCAGCCGCTTGAAGGCCTTGCGCAGCTCGTGCTGGTCCCGCTCCCGGCGGCTGCCGCGGGCCGGGCGGCGGCCATCCCCCCAGCCAGGATGCAGGCGCAGGTCGGCCAGCTGACGGATGAGGCCGGCCCTCAGCAGCGGCAGGGCGCCGCGATGGGCGTCGGTGGCGGCTTCCGGGCATTGCGGCTGCTTCGGGCCGGGGGTGAGACCCCTGGGCAGCTGGCGCAGCCGCCGGCTGAGCTGGCGGCGCCCCCGGCAGCGCACCGTGTCGAGGCGGTCGATCAGGCGCCCCAGCTGCCGGCGCTCACCCCCGCTCACCTCCGGGTGGTGGTCCTCCAGCGTCTCCAGCAGCACGTCCAGGTCGCGTACGTCGCCGGCGGCGCGGGCCAGCCGCCGCAGGCTTCCGGCCGAGGGGCCGTGCCAGTGGCGGGGGAAGGCCTCGGCCATCGAGCGCAGCCGCCGCAGACCGGTGCGCAGCTGGTGCACCTCCTCGCGATCGGCGGCCCTGGCCTTGCGGCCATCCCCCTTGAACGGCCGGCGCAGGACGGCGATGCGCTCGCCCAGGATCCGCTGCAGCTGGTGGCGTCGCCACTCCAGCAGCTCCGTCAGGGACTCATCGGCGGCCTGGGCGGGGTCGGCGGGGGGGCTGGCCAGGGCTCGATCGCCGCTGCGATCGCTCAGGGAATCCATGGCTGATTCCTCCCGCCGTCCTCAATCACAACCTATCCGCGCAGCTGGTTCCTGCCAGCCGTCCATCACACCAGCACCGGCAGCTTGGCCGGGTCGGTCTGCTGGAAGCGCAGGCGGCGCGCCTCGCCTTCGGTCTCCACATCCACGCTGATGGTGTGGTCGGGGGTGAAGCTGCCGGCCAGGATGCCCTTGGCGATCGGCGTCTCCAGCTCCCGCTGGATGGCGCGCTTGAGCGGCCGGGCGCCGTACACCGGGTCGTAACCGACGCCGGCCAGCCAGTCGAGGGCGTCGGCGTTGAGGGCCAGGGCCAGCTTCTTCTCCTCCAGGCGGCGGGCCAGGCGCTGCACCTGCAGCTCCACGATCTCGCGCAGTTCCTCCTGCCTGAGGCTGTGGAAGATGATCGTCTCGTCCAGGCGGTTCAGGAATTCAGGGCGGAAGTGGGCCCGCAGGGCCTCGTTCACCCGCTTCTCCATCTCCGCGTGCCGGGCCGGATCACCCGCCAGATCGAGGATCGAGGCGCTGCCGATGTTGCTGGTGAGGATCAGGATCGTGTTGGTGAAATCCACCGTGCGGCCCTGCCCATCGGTGACGCGGCCGTCATCGAGGATCTGCAGCATCACGTTGAACACGTCGGGGTGGGCCTTCTCCACCTCGTCGAACAGGATCACCGCGTAGGGCCGGCGCCGCACCGCCTCGGTGAGCTGGCCGCCCTCCTCGTAGCCCACGTAGCCCGGAGGGGCGCCGATCAGCCGGCTCACGGCGTGCTTCTCCATGTATTCGCTCATGTCGATGCGCACCATCGCCTCGTCGCTGTCGAACAGCTGGGCGGCCAGGGCCTTGGAGAGCTCCGTCTTGCCCACGCCGGTGGGGCCGAGGAACAGGAAGCTGGCGATCGGCCGGTTGGGATCACTCAGGCCGGCGCGGGAGCGCTGGATGGCATCGGCCACCGCCGTCACCGCCTGACCCTGGCCCACCACGCGGGTGTGCAGCTCCTCCTCGAGGTGGAGCAGTTTCTCCATCTCGCTCTGCACCAGCTTGGCCACCGGGATGCCGGTCCACTTGGCGATCACCTCGGCGATGTCGTCTTCGGTGACCTCCTCGCGCAGCAGCGTCTTCTCGCCGGCACCTGCCGCGCCGCCGCTCAGCTCCGCCTCCTTGGCAGCGAGTTTCTTGTGCAGGGTGGCGAGGGTGCCGTACTCCAGTTCGGCGGCCTTGTTGAGGTCGTAGCTGCGCTTGGCCTGCTCCACCTGCAGCTGCACCTGCTCGATCTCCTCCTTCAGGCCGCTGAGCTCATCGATGGAGCTCTTCTCCGCCTGCCACTGGGCGTTGAGGGCGCTCTGCTGCTCGCCCAGGTCGGCCAGCTCCTTCTCCAGCCGCTCCAGCCGGTCCTTGCTGGCGGCGTCGGATTCACGGCCCAGCGACAGCTTCTCCATCTCCAGCTGCAGGATGCGGCGGTCGAGCTCGTCGATCTCCTCGGGCTTGGAGGTGATCTCCATCTTCAGGCGCGCGGCCGATTCATCCACCAGGTCGATCGCCTTGTCGGGCAGGAAGCGGTCGGCGATGTAGCGGCTGCTCAGCACCGCCGCCGCCACCAGGGCGTTGTCGGCGATGCGCACGCCGTGGTGCACCTCGTAGCGCTCCTTGAGGCCCCGCAGGATCGAGATCGTGTCCTCCACGGTGGGCTGGTCCACGAACACCTGCTGGAAGCGGCGCTCCAGGGCAGGATCCTTCTCGATGTGCTGGCGATGCTCGTCGAGGGTGGTGGCGCCGATGCAGCGCAGTTCACCCCGGGCCAGCATCGGCTTCAGCAGGTTGCTGGCATCCATGGCGCCGCCGGTGGCGCCGGCCCCCACCACGGTGTGGATCTCGTCGATGAACAGCACGATCTGCCCTTCGGAGGCCGTCACCTCCTTGAGCACCGCCTTGAGCCGCTCCTCGAACTCACCGCGGTACTTGGCGCCGGCGATCAGGGCGCCCATGTCGAGGGCGATCAGCTGGCGGTTCTGCAGGGCCTCCGGCACGTCGCCGTTGACGATCCGCTGGGCCAGGCCCTCCACGATCGCCGTCTTCCCCACGCCGGGTTCGCCGATCAGCACCGGGTTGTTCTTGGTGCGGCGGCTGAGGATCTGGATCGTGCGGCGGATCTCCTCGTCGCGGCCGATCACCGGATCGAGCTTGCCGTCGCGGGCCTCGCGGGTGAGGTCGCGGCCGTACTTCTCCAGCGACTCGTAGGTGCCCTCGGGGTTCTGGTCCGTCACCTTCTGGGAGCCGCGCACCGCCTCCACGGCCTGGCGCAGCTTGTCGGCGTTGGTGCCGGCCTGGCTGAGCAGCTGCTTGCCGCAGCGGTCATCGATCGCCAGGGCCAGCAGCAGGTGCTCGATGGCGATGTAGCTGTCGCCGAAGCTGCCCTTGAGCTCATTGGCCTGGTCGAGCACCGTGTTCAGCCCCTTGCCCAGATACACGTTCTCGGGCGGGGCGCTGAGGCTGGCCTGGCCGGCGATGAAGGCGTCCAGCTTCTGGCTGAGGCCGCCCACGTTCACGCCGGCCTTCTCCAGGATCCGGCCCGCCAGCCCCTGCTGGGCCAGCAGGGCGGCGAACAGGTGCTCGCTCTCCATCTGCTGCTGGCGCTTCTGCTGCGCCAGCTGCTGGGCGGCGACGACGGCGCCCCAGGCCTTCTCGGTGAACTGTTCAGCGGTGGGGTGCATGCGGAAACCTCCCGGCTGGCGGCGGTGATTGGGTTGATCTCAAGCTATGGATCCGCCGCGGCCCTGGCACCCCCGGCAGGCCGAACGTTCGTGTACGGCGCTCCGCCCCGGCGACCGGCCTCGCTGGCCATGATGGCCGC
>JALOOQ010000178.1 GCA_025454305.1 Cyanobium sp. Prado107 | reverse complement strand
GGTTGCTGGGCCATCTCGGTGGCGTCGATGCAGGCCAGGCGAACGGTGATCGTCCGCTGCCCCTGGCGTACGCGGAGGGTGTCGCCATCACCGATGGAGACCACGGTGCCCGATCTGCTCTGGGCTGCCGCCAGAGCAGGCATCAGCAGGAGCAATCCCGGCCAGAGGACGGGCCGCAGCCAGCGCCCCGCTGAGCGGATCAAGGCGCCTGGGAAGGCGGCGCGGTGCGCTCCAGCAGCAGCTCCAGCTGGCGGTCCTGCCGCTCCAGCACTGCCATGAACCCGGCCGCGGTGGTGCCGAGCACGGCCAGCCAGGCCAGCGAGGTCCAGGCCGCCAGCTTCCAGGGGTTGGCCAGCATGCTCGGAAGCGACGACCTGGCGGCGCGTGATGCGCCGGCTGTGTAGCGCTGCCTGGCCTCCAGATCCAGCACCACCCGCAGCAGCGCCTCCGGCGTCATCGGCGCCAGCGATGAAGACTCCTGAGTGGAGGAGAGTTCAGCCCCGCCGGCGCTGCTTCCCCAGACATTGAAGGTCACGATCGCCACGACCTGATCGAGGCCAAGGTTCATCACCAGCGCATTCGCCCCATCAGCCGCAGGCCGTTGCGTTTCATCCGGTGCCCTCTGCCCAGCTCCAAGGAATGACCCTAATGCGGGTGCTCGGAGCAGGGCATCCAGAGGGAACCCATGGCGTGGACGCCGCTGCAGCCCAGTTTCCGGGCCTGCTCCAGAGCCTCCTCGCGGGTGGGGTAGGCCATCAGGTTGGACGGCATCGGGCCGGGTGACCTGTGGTGGTGCGGATGCAGGGCACCGGCAGGAGCCCCCAGGCGCTGCGGCCCCATCCCTTCAAGACCTGCCCACCAGACCCCCATCACGTTCACACCTGCCACCAGCACGCCCATCCCCACCACACAGGCGTTGAGGACGCCCATCCCCACCACCCCGATGCTGATGACCCCCATCGGCACCACGCCGATGCTCACCACTCCCATCGGCACGATGCCGATCGAGATGATGCCCAGGGGAGCCACACCGATGGCGATCCGCTTGGGTTTGTCGCCGCACTGGGCCATGGACGTGCTCGGCCTCAGTGGGGGTGCGAGGAGCCCTGGGCGCCACCGTGCTTGGCACAGGGCATCCACTGGTTGCCCATCCTGTGGGCCCCCGTGCAGTTGAAGTGCAGCCTGGCGGCCTTCTCCGCTTCCGCCTGGGTTGGGTAGAGGGCCGGCACGCCGCCCGTGCCGGCAGCCGGGGCGGCGAGGCCGGCTGTGGAGAGCAGCAGGTGGACGCCAAGCGCGGCTGCCGCCTGCACGACCCACGGACTGAAACGGTGCGACATGGGACGGCTGACGAGCGCAGACGGATAGCTGGGTGGGCAGCCTATCGGAAGTCTCCAGTCACGCAGCACAAGTGGACAGTTGCTGACAGGGCTGCTGTTGCTTGCCGGTGCCTACAGTTGCAAAGCGTCCATTGGCTGGAGGGTTCTGGTCGTGACCCGCCCGTCGACCCAGTCACCGGCTCCTGCTCCCAGCCTGCGCATCGGTGAGGTGGCCAGGCGTACAGGTCTTTCGGTGAAGACGATTCGCTTCTACTGCGACCAGGGTCTGCTCCAGCCCAGGGGACGCTCGGAGGCTGGATACCGGTTGTTTGATCAGGAGAATCTCGCTGAGCTCACGATCATTCGCGCCCTCCGGGCCATGGATGTGTCGATCCCTGAGTTGTCGAGGATCCTGGAGGTGCGTCGTTCGGGTGTCTGCAATTGTTCGGTGCTCAAAGGCAGCATTGCGGCCAAGATGACATCGATTGACCAGCGGATCTCTGAGCTCGCCTCCATGAAGAATGAGCTTGCTCGCCTGCTGGACAGCTGGCAGGACTGTGGGGGCAGCAAGGTGGATCGCTGAGCGCGATGAGCGTCCGCTTCCGCAAATCCGCACGCCTCGGCCTACTGCGGTTCAACTTCGCCAGGAGCGGCCTGAGCTCCATCTCGGTGGGCGGCCGCGGCGCATCGTTCAACATCCCGGTGGCGCGGCCAGGCCGGGCCCGCACCACTGTGGGGCTGCCGGGCACCGGCCTGAGCTGGAGCGTGGAGGCCCCCGCCGGGCCCGCGGCGGGACTGCCCAACAGCCGACGGCTGAGGCCCGGGCAGCTGGAGGCCTTCAAGAGCAGCGTGCTCGCTGTGCTGCAGAGCGAGGTGTTCGGGCCGGGAACACCCGGCCAGCAGCTGTGGGAGCAGGACATGGTGAGCCGGCTGCTGACCAATGGAAGGCTTGGCGGACGCCTGGCCGGTTTGCTGGCGGTGATCGAAACACCGCAGGCGCTGGAAGGGTATCTGCTGCGGGCCCAGAGCCAGGACGACGTCAAACACCGCGCCAAGCGCTGCATCGACGCGGTGCGGGACGCCACGCAGCTGGCGGTGGCAAGGGGTTGGTTCGCCTGAGGGCGGCGGCCCTGCTGCTGGGAGTCCGCCTGCCGGTTCCCCGTATCTCCCTGCACCGGCGGGGTTGCTGCGCCAGCCCAAGGATGGAGGGGAGTCAGCGAGATCGTTCCTGCATGCGTGAGGCCGTGTTCCGCGTTGTGGCTGAACTCCCCGGCCATCTGGAAGCCCAGGCAGAAACCCTGCCCATCCGCATCAAAGCCCCCACCCTCGAGGAGTTGCAGCACCAGGCCAGCGAGGCCCTGATCGAGCACATGGGCCCGGTGCACTGCACCTACCGGGTGCGGGTACGCAGGCATCAGAGGCCGCCATGCAGCGCCATCCGGCCGCTGCAACGGCCGCCTGCTCTGCGCAGCTGAGCTTCGATGCCGACGAGAGAGATCATGGTCCTGACGAGCTCGATCGTGCTGGCCGCGGATGACCCGGCTGCGGTAGCTCGCTTCTATGCCGCCCTGCTGGAGGTGGAACCGCAGCCAGGTCTCAGCGGTACGCACTGGCGCGTGCCCTGGCCGGCCGGAGGCTGGCTGGAGGTGTACGGGCCATCACGGAGCCGGCCTCAACCCCGCCGGCAGGGGCGCCTGGCCCTCTGTCTGCAACGACAGGCGAATGGGATGGGTGCCCTTGCGCTGCTCAACGACTGGATCAGCGCAGCCCTGGACCTGGGGGCCTCCCTGGAGGATCCGCCACGGCAGGAGCCTTTCGGGAGCGAGGCGTGGCTGCTGGATCCGGAGGGCAACCGCCTGCTGCTGCTGATGTTGCCTTGATGCGTGGGCGAGGCTTTGCTGAATCCCCCTGCCTGGAGCGCATGGGCAAGCCACTGACCCTCATGACGGTGGGGCTGCTGGCGCTGCCCACGGCAGCCGCCGCGACACCCTGGCGGGAAGAGCCCACCGTGATTGCCCTGTTCCGCGATGCCGGGGTGGAGGGCACGTTCGTGCTGCTGGACGAGGGCAGCGGTGAGCTGCGCGGCCACAACCGCTCGCGCGCCGAGCAGCGCTTCTCGCCGGCCTCCACCTTCAAGATCCCCAACACCCTGATCGGGCTGTCACTCGGGGCTGTGAGCGGCGTCGATGAGGTGATCCCCTACACGGGCGACGCCAATCCGTTCATGAGCGAGTGGCTGGAGCCGATGGGGCTGCGTCGTGCGATCCGGGTGTCGAACGTGCCGCTGTATCAGGAACTGGCACGGCGCATCGGCCTGCAGCGCATGCGCGAGGCGGTCGGGCAGCTCAGCTATGGCAACACCCAGATCGGCAACGACGTGACCACCTTCTGGTTGCGGGGTCCCCTGGCCATCAGTGCGGTGGAGCAGACCCGCTTTCTCTCGCGGCTGGCCCACCAGTCGCTGCCCTTCCCCCGTCATGCCCAGCAACAGGTGGCGGACATCACGCGCGTGGACGGCGGCCCGGGCTGGAGCCTGCATGCCAAGACCGGCTGGCAGAACGCTCCGGGCGCCGGTGTGGGCTGGTGGGTGGGCTGGGTGCAGCGGGGTGAGCGGATCACGCCCTTTGCTCTCAACATGGCCATGGCCGGCGCCGCCGATGCCCCCCGGCGAGAACAGCTGGGCCGCGCCAGCCTGCAGGCGCTCGGGATCCTGCCGGTGCCGCCCAGGGAACCAGCTCCGGCACTGTGAAACATCGCTTCTTGACACCCCTTGCTGCCGGTCATGAGCGATGCATGCTCATCAGCAACGCAGCCGTTCAGGATGTCAGCCGAGCTGCCGGAACGGCCCGCTGAAGCGGTATCTGCGTGCATAGACAACAAACACCGGCTGCCTGGGGGTTCTTGACTTGGTCGATAGGGGTTAGGAAGACATGATGCAATTCTGAGACACCCGAACTCAGCCAGTCCTATGGCCTTGAAGATGCCAAAATCCGTTGCGAACTGGTGACGGCAAGCTCTGCCAAGCGCTGATGATGTGGCTGGCACTAGCCTTTCTGGCGCCCAGTAGGTTTCTGACCCAATGCAAGAGATTCTGGGTTCGACACTGGAAAAGGCTGGCGTCCCCAGCAGTGGTGTAAATCCCCTGGGCCTCAGCCCCGGCGTAGCCGGGGCTGAGCGAGCACACCTCAGACGCCTGGCGTTGCAAGGGGT
>JALOOQ010000041.1 GCA_025454305.1 Cyanobium sp. Prado107 | reverse complement strand
CTGCACATGAAGATGCTGCAGCGGGTGGGGGCCGACCGGGTGGTGTTCCCCTCGAAGATGCAGGGCCAGCGCCTGGGGATGGAACTGGTGCGGCCCAACCTGCTGGACCGGCTTCGCCTCGACGACCGCAACTCGATCGAGGAGATCCGGGTGCCGAAGCCCTTCGTGGGGCGGTCGCTGCGGGATCTGAACCTGCGCAAGAACTTCAACGTGAGCGTGCTGGCGGCCGGCCCCGACAACGACCTCACCGTGAACCCCCCCGCCTCCCACGTGCTGCAGGCCGGAGAGCTTCTGGTGGTGATGGGGGCGACCACAGCCCTGGCGAAACTGCCAGGGAGCTGAGCTCAGCCCGGCAAACGCAGCCGCACCCGTGGCCAGGGCACCCATCGCCAGGATCAGCAGCAGGTTCGGCGGGTTGCTGCCCACCACGTTGCTTGCGGCCAGGGCGGTGGCGCTGGTACCCAGGGACACCACGGTGAGACCCACCACGATCTGGGGGATGCCCAGAAGCAGAGCCAGAACCGTGGCACCAGCCACGAACAGCTCACCTCCGACGAACAACGGCACGATTCCCGCCAGGATCTCCACCAGGGGAGGTTGCGCCTCTGCCGCCGGCATCCCCGCCTGGGGATCAGCGCCTGCCGAGCAGCTCCTCCCAGGTGAGCGGAGCCTCGGCACCGGAGTGGTGGGACGGCCGGCGGATCGGGCAGGACAGGGGCGCCGTGTTGCGGGTGGAATGGGCTCGGCCGGGGTGGGGGATGGAGACCGGCGAAAGGGAACGGGTGGACATGGAATGAACTCTGGTCGGATATGGATGACGCACCGCTGCAGACAACGGAACTGCTCAGGGTCGACGCGCGACAGACTGAATCGTTCCCAGGAAGCGCAGGGAAACGATGGGGTGCTGGATCGGCTTGCGCGGGAAACTCCGCCGGCTTCAGCCGAATGTGATCACCCTACCGCTCAGGTGGAGGGGCGAGCGTCGAGAAGACCGAATCGTCACCGATAATTCTGGGCCGGTCCACCGACCCACCAGGCGCCCGTAGCCCAATCGGCAGCAGGCAGGTCACTTAAAATGACTCCAGTGCGGGTTCGAATCCCGCCGGGCGCACCACTCCTGTTCTTCACCCCTGAGTGCCTTGTCACTGTCAACAGCGCTCCTGTCAACAGCGCCATCGGTTCCAGGGAGACACCTGGGCATCACCCTGCCTTCGCTGCTGGGGCTGTCCTCCGACACCCTGCTGCTGATCGGCCTCTATGTGCTGCTGGCCGGCGCCTATCTCGTGGTGATTCCCCTGGCGCTCTACGCCTGGATGGTGAAGCGCTGGACCGTGATGGGCAAGCTGGAGCGCTTCGGCGTCTACGGGCTGGTGTTCCTCTTCTTCCCCGGTCTGGTCCTGTTCGCCCCCTTCATCAACCTGCGCATGGCCGGGCAGGGCGCCCGATGACCAAGGGCCAGTCGCTGCTCCTGGGCCTGGCGATCTTCGGCCTGGGGGGCGCCGGCTACGCAGTGCTCAAGCTGGGGGGCTTCGAAGGCT
Organism: Cyanobium sp. Prado107; assembly: GCA_025454305.1. Classification (GTDB taxonomy): domain Bacteria; phylum Cyanobacteriota; class Cyanobacteriia; order PCC-6307; family Cyanobiaceae; genus NIES-981. Next base: position 12,195 of record JALOOQ010000041.1, on the reverse strand, counting down.
TCTCGGCCGGCATCGCCGCCTCGGCGCTGCTCATGGTGGTGGTGCTCGGCTGGACCGCCACCTATCTGCTGCGGGCGGTGACGGGCAACATGACCTACATGCAGCAGCGGCGCACCTACCGCGACGCCTACGACACTGCCACCACCGCCGAGCTGGAGAGGAAATTCGCCGCCCTCAGCCCCGAGGAGCAGGAACGGCTGCTGCGTGAAACCGGCCAGCTGGGCGACCCGGGCGAGGCATAGGCTCGCAGCACCTCTGCCGCAAGCGCGCTGCTGTGACCGCCGTCCTGACACCGATTCAGCAGCGTTTCAGTGATCTGGCCGGCCAGGGCCGCTGTGCCCTGATGCCCTTCCTGATGGCCGGCGATCCCCACCTGGCGGCCACCCGGGCCACACTGCTGGCACTGCAGGCCCGGGGAGCCGATCTGGTGGAGCTGGGCATCCCCTACAGCGATCCGCTGGCGGACGGTCCCGTGATCCAGGCCGCCGCAGGCCGCGCCCTGGCCGCGGCCACCACACCGGCCCGGGTGCTGGAGATGCTCGCCTCGCTGAAGGGTGAGCTGCGCATCCCGGTGGTGCTGTTCACCTACAGCAACCCCCTGCTCAACCGCAGCATGGAGCGCTTCTGCCGGGACGCCGCGGCCGCCGGTGCCGCCGGCCTGGTGGTGCCCGACCTGCCGCTGGAGGAAGCGGAGAAGCTCTCGGCCATCGCCGCTGGCGAGGGTCTGGATCTGGTGCTGCTGGTGGCCCCCACCACGCCGGCGCAGCGCATGGCCCGCATCCACGCCGCCAGCCGGGGTTTCACCTATCTGGTGAGCGTCACCGGCGTGACCGGCGTGCGCACCAGCCTGGAGGCAAGGGTGGAGGCGCTGGTGCGACAGCTGAAGGAGCTGGGCCCCACGCCGGTGGCGGTGGGCTTCGGCATCGCCGGGCCGGAGCAGGCCCACCAGGTGCGCCAGTGGGGTGCCGACGGCGCCATCGTGGGCAGCGCCCTGGTGAAGGTGATGGCCGCGGCCGCCGACCGGCACAACGGCGATGCCGACGCCATCGCCGAAGCCGCGGGCCGCTACTGCGCGGAGCTGCGGGCCGGGCTCGATCACTGAGCCGCTGCCCCGATGCTGTTCTCCGCCGCCTGCGAACGCAACAAGCAGCCGATCCTCGAGGTGCTGACGCAGCGGCTGCCGGAGGCCGCACAGGTGCTGGAGGTGGGCTCCGGCAGCGGCCAGCACGCCGTGCACATGGCGCGCCACCTGCCCGGCCTGCGCTGGCAGCCCAGCGAGCTGGCCGCCCACCTGAGCGAGTTGGCGGAGCGCCTGAACCTGGAGGGAACGGTCGGCCTGGCCCCCGGAGCGTCGATCGCCGAGCCGCTGGAACTGGACGTGACCCGGCGGGAGCAGTGGCCGGACGGCCCCTTCGATGCCGTGTTCACCGCCAACACCTGCCACATCATGCCCGCCGCAGCCGTGCCGCAGCTGCTGGCCGGAGCCGCCAGGGTGCTGCGCCCCGGCGGGCTGCTGCTCCTCTACGGCCCCTTCCGGAACGGAGACGAGCACACAGCCCCCAGCAACGCCGACTTCGATGCCCACCTGCGCAGCATCGATCCGGCCATGGGAGTGCGAGACGCCCGGGAGTTGGGCCGCCAGGCTCTGACCCTGGGACTGGTGCTGGTGGCCGATCAGGCGATGCCGGCCAACAACCGCACACTGGTGTTCGAGCGCCAGGTCCTGGCCGATGCCCCATCACGCTGATCGTCCCACCAAGACCTGTGCCCAGTGCGGCCGGCCGTTTCAGTGGCGCCGCAAGTGGAAGGCCGTGTGGGACGAGGTGCGCTACTGCTCCGAGCGCTGCCGCAGGGAAGCGCGCAGGCCGGGCAGCCGCCGGCTGCAGCGCTGACGCACCTCGGCCCTGAGGGGATCAGAGGCCGTACTTCTGGATGGCCAGGCTCTTGCAGTTGGAACTGGCCTGGCTGACCGAGCGGCCCTTGCCCATTTCATCCACCACGCAGTCGCAGGTGAACTCCGCCATCCCTGCAGGCGCAGGATTTCCTGAGCTCCTGACTTCGTCGTTGACGGCCTTCATGCAGTAGCTGCGCACCAGCTGGTCCACCATGTTGTTGGCCCTCGCCGGCAGAGCGGCCGAGAGGGCGAAGAGGGTCGCCAGTAGAGCGAGGGGCAGGGGCATCGAGCGTTTGTGAAGGAACATGTCTGTGACCATTGAAGCGCGGCCTGCCACCCAGTGCCGCCGGGTCCGGCGGTCGCTGACGGCCCGCTCAGTCCACCCTCGCAGTCATGACCGGGCGGCTCCAGCCGGGCTGTGGCAGCGGCAGCAGCGTCCAGGAGACACCCGCCAGTGCCGCCCGAGACCCTGAAGGACATCACCGGCCAGTGCATGCGGGCATCCACGTCGTGGCAGATCGACTGCCGGACCAGGGGAGTCCCTGATTCCCTCGATCCGGGCTCAACCAGGGCTGCGCCATCCTCGGAGGTTCAGCCTGAGTCATACCAACTCTTCTGAGGGCGTCATGGAAGCCGCAAAGATCAGTGAAGTTCTTACCAGGGTGTCATGGTCGCGAGGCCTTCCCTCACACTACGGTGAACAAGGTGAACATGGCTCGATCACCGATCGAACAAACTCAATAAAGTGCCGTAGACGTGCCTTAAACGTGCCGCAGAATGACGAAAACCACCATGCGGGCTGCCCGTTTCGATCGGACCAGCCTGGAACTGACAGTGCAGGATCTACCGATCCCCGAACCTGGGGTGGGCGAGGTACTCGTACGTGTTGAAGCCGCCGGCATCTGCGGGTCAGATGTCCACATGATCAGGGGAGAGTTCTTGCCTCCACTCGAACATGTGACTCCCGGTCATGAGGCTGCAGGCAAGATTGTGCAGCTTGGTTCCGATGTTCCACTCTGGCAGGAGGGTCAACGTGTCACCCTCATGGCAGGCAAGAGCCGATGCATGGTCATGGGGCAGGCATACGACGGAGGCTGGGCAGAGTATGTTCTTGTTCCGCATCAGTTGATGGTGGCTCTCCCCGAGAATGTGGCGATCGAACAGGCCGCAATCATTCCTGACGCTGTTGCCACGCCCTATGGAGGAATTGTACATAGGGGGAAGCTTCGCGAGGGTGAGGTCGTTGGGCTTTGGGGAATCGGTGGGCTGGGACAACATGCGGTCCAGATCGCACGGCTGAAGGGTGCCAGTCTGATCATCGCCATTGACCCCTTGGAAGCCGCACGCGAGCGTGCATTGGCCGTCGGTGCCGATCACGCCCTTGACCCTGAGGCTGTTGACATTCCAACGGAAATCATGCGCCTGACCGATCAGAATGGGCTCAATCTGGCAGTCGAATTATCTGGCAGCGGCCGCGCCCTTGATCAAGCGGTGTCCTCTCTTGCTCCATACGGGCGAGCTGTCGTTATCGGCATGTCAATGGAACCAATTCATTTGACTGAACCATCTGTACTATTCGGATTGAACAACCATTCCTTACTCGGATTTGATGGCGGAGAGCCAGACGATGTCAAAACCCTGGTACATCTCACCGCCTGCGGTCAACTGGATCTGACCCATTCTATATCCCATGTGCTTCCTCTTGAAGAGATACGCAGAGGAGTAGAAATTCTGAGTCAGAAGATCGACAGACCGGCCCGCATCATCGTCAAGCCCTAGTGGGCCGAGACTGCGCAGCAACACCCAGCCGCATCAGAGTTGTCCCATCAAGGCAGTCATGCTCAGACTGAGAATGAACCTAAGAGAGGTCGGATGAACGTCAAAACCCACTTCCGCGACAAGGGCTGCATCGTGACAGGCGCTGCATCCGGAATCGGCCTCGCCCTCACTGAAGCCCTGCTAGAAGCAGGTGCATTCGTGTTTATGGCAGACCTTGATCAAGAGCGGTTGGCCACTGCCATGAAGGAGCTGGCAGACCACTCCGAGCGTGTTCAATCCATGGTGGTGGATGTGACAAGTCTGGAGCAGGTCCAGCGGATGGTTGAAGAGGCAGCAGCCCGCCATGGCAGCCTTGATGTCTTGTTCAACAATGCTGGTATTGGCGGAACAGAGCCAATCTGGAAAGCCACACTGGAGCATTGGCGCAGGATCCTCGACATCAATCTCTGGAGCGTCATTTACGGGGTGCATGCGACTCTTCCAATCATGCGTCGCCAAGGTCACGGGCACATCGTTAACACCTCATCCATCGCTGGTCTCATCCCCTTTCCCTTTCAAGCCCTTTACTGCACCACGAAATACGCAGTAGCTGGCTTGAGTGAGAGCTTGCGATTTGAACTTGCAGACGAAGGTATTCATGTATCGGTTGTCTGTCCGGGAAATGTGATCAGCCGCATCTGGGGCTCAATGAATCCCCCTGAGGACGCCATTCCCGCAGCTGCAGCAGCCAAGACCATCCTGGAAGGCGTGGCCAACCACGATGGCATCATCACTCTTCCGGAGTCGATCAGCCAACTATGGCGACAGTATTGGGCATCCCCAGAGTCCAGCGAGAACTTTCTCATGGAAATGGCCAGGCAGCGTCAAAACTCCTTCAGGACGAAAGGGACGTACTACTGATAGGCAATGAATCGATGATTGCATACAGCCACTGCTCTACCACTCAGAGCATTGTGCAAGACGCAGATGCCTGCAGCAGCACGGCTTTCATGCCTCCTTGCAGGTGTTGAGCGTTCACGGTGGCATGGAGAAGGCAGCAAAAGGCGCATCGGTTAGCTCATATATTCGTACACAGGCAACCGTCTGTGCTCTGATCAACTTGTTGCTGAACCCAATATTGGCCTGGCTGAGTCACTGGGAGAGGCAAGCCATCCCACTATTCGGTTTGAACAGCGTGGGCATGGACATTGCAGCCACAACAGTTGTGCTCTGCGTGCTGGTGTCGCTGTTCGCTGCCAATTCAGTTCGTCAGGCCCTTCTGACCGGGGCGGTCCGGCTTCCCGCAGCACCTCCTCGAGCAACACCCTTCCTGTCACTTCTACCCAAGGATGCTTGGGCGCTCGGACTGCTGTTTGGAATCGGGGTCGCGAGCATCCTTACGCCGCTAACACTCTTTCTCTGCCTGCTCCTTGGTGTTACCAATCTGCCCTTCCCGGCTTTCGTTCTAGTCAAGACTTTGTATACTGTTGTCCTGGGATCTGTCCTGACGCGTTGGGTCATCCTCAGGCAACTGTTGCCTCCTCCATCAGGACGCCAGCCCACGTCACCTATGCGGTCCCAGCGGCGGCCCAGCAGAAGACCATGAACTCGGCCGACAAACCGCGGGGCTCACAATGACTCGCGATCCTATGAGATCCTATGAATCGTCCCCGCTGGAAAGACGCGGCCGCCACCCAATACCCTCTGGACTCAGAGGGTCTCACTGCGACCGTATCAATCTCGGTCCTCCTTGCACCCAGGGCGATCTGACGGCGCTACACACCTAGCCTCTACCACAAAGGCATTCCCTCTATCACCATGCGTTTCGTGCTCTGGGGCACCTACTGCGACAGCGCCCTCGAGAAACGCGCCCCCTACCGGGAGGAGCACCTGGCCGGGCTGCAGCGCCAGAAGGACGCCGGCATCCTGATCACCCTCGGGCCCACCGAGGGCAGCACCCACGTGTTCGGCATCTACGAAGCCGAATCGCAGCAGCAGGTGGAGGAGCTGGTGCACGGCGACACCTACTGGCGGCACGGCATCTGGACGGCGGTGCAGGTGTATCCCTGGATCCAGGCCTTCTGAGCACCCCGGCTCAATGCGGCCGGACTCAGCCTCGCGGCCAGCCCGCCTCGGCCTGCTGCCACACCCAGGCCGCCACCGCCTGGGTTCCCGCCTCGCCCAGCACGGCCCCATAGCCCGACATCTGGCCCACACCAGCCGCGGCGATGGCGGCGATGGCGGCCTCCGAGGCGATGCCCTCCCGCTCCAGGGCCGCCAGCCTGAGCGTCTTGCGGCGCCGGATGATGTTGCCGCCCTGGAGATGGCAACCGGCGCAGTGGGCCTCGAACAGCCGTGCCCCCTCGCCGGGCTCCGCCCGCACCGCGGCGGGCAGCCCGAGCAGAACCACCAGCGCCAGCGCCAGCCCGGCCAACGCCCAGCGGGTGAAGGGCCTGGCGGAGCGCCGGAGCTCGGAGGGGATAGGGCTCGACATGGCGGGAACCTGGTTTGGGGCCAGTGTGGCCGGCCGCGATCGGGCAGCCTTGTCGCCGCACCCTGCGCGCGAGCGCCCATGGAGCCGCTGCCGAGCGCTCATGCCCCGGACGCCGAGCTGCGCCCCCTGCGGCCCGGCGACCACGACGAACTGGTGGAGCTGTACCGCGACGCGGTGCTGAGCCAGGCGAGCGGCCTCTACACCCCGGCCCAGATCGACGCCTGGGCCCATCACCCAGCCCGCTCCGGCGCGCTGCGACAACCGCTGGCGGAGGGGTTCGGCCTGGCCAGCACCGCCGGAATCCCCGGCAACGCCAGCAGCCCCGGCAGCTCCCACAGCATCGAGGCCTTCGGGCTGCTCCATCCCGAAGACCGTCTGGCCCTGCTCTACTGCCGCGGCCGCGCCTGCCGCCAGGGCCGGGCCAGCGCCATCCTGCAGGCCCTGGAATGCCATGCCCGCGGCCAGGGGCAGCGGCAGCTGCGCACCGAGGCCAGCCAGCTGTCCCGTCCCCTGCTGGAGCGGCGCGGCTGGCAGGTGGAGGCCGAGGAAACGGTGCTGTTCGCCGGAGCCTGGTTCCGGCGCTGGCGCATGATCAGACCCCTGGACCCCATCCCCCCGGCCGAGTTCCGTGGCTGAAGCGCAACTGCAGCAGTTCCTGGAGAAGGTGCGCCAGCTCAATGCCTTCGTGGCCCTCAGCGAGGCCGACCCGGCCGTGCGCGAGGCCCTGGCCGCCTGCAGCCACCACCATGAGGTGGTGGCACTGGCCCGCCGCCACGGTTTCGAGATCGGCCGCCGCTGGGGGGAGAGCGACGCGGCTCCGCTGAGTGACGGCAATCTGCTCGCCGGCCCCTGCCCCCCACCGGGTCAGGAGCAGGTGTCGGTGCTGGCCCGGGGCGAGACCTGGCGGCTCGAGCGCATCCACTCCTGCCAGGCCAGCAGCCCGCCGGGCTTCTGGTATGACCAGAGCGAGCATGAATGGGTGACGCTCCTGCAGGGAAGCGCCCGCATCCGCCTGGCCCCTGGCGACCGGCAGCCGCCAGCAGGGGCAGGCGAGCCGGAAGGCGAGGTGCTGGAGCTGTGCCGCGGCGACACCCTGCTGATTCCGGCCCACCGCCCTCACCGGGTTGAGGCTACAGACGGGGAGCCCGGATCCGTATGGCTGGCCCTGTTCTGGACGGGGGTTTGCGCAGGGTGAGCGAACGCACCAACCAGTAGGCACCGGCCAGGGCCAGCACCGCCACCCCCAGGCCCGCCAGCAGCTGGGGTTTGTTCTCCGCGCCCGGGGGCAGCACGATCACCTTCCGGGCCACCGCGGTCATGGCGGTGAGCAGCACCAGCTCGATCTGCACCACATGCCGCCGCAGGTAGGAGGTGATGTTCTGCAGCACCTCCAGGGCGATCAGCAGGTTGAGCAGGTCACCGAGCATCTTGTTGAGCTTGGCGCCCAGCCAGGGCGTCTCCGGCACCAGCAACGCCCTCCACACCTCCACCACCAGCTGCACGGTGGCGGCCAGCATCACCACCACCAGCAGCACGCCAAGCAGCTTGGCGAGCTGCTGCTCGCTGCGGTCGATCGCACGGAGGTAATTGGCATCCTCGAGGAGACGCCGCAGGCGGGGGGCACGCATCTGCTGGAGTCGCGTCAGTTCTCGAACAGATCGAGACGGGGACGGGCGGGTGTGTTGCTGGAGGGATTCCTCAGTTCGGCGTCGCAGGTGATCGAGCCGTCAGGGGCCGTGACGCAGTTGGTGGGCACCACCTTGGTGGAGGGAGCCACCTGGCTGCCGGGGCCGAGCATCCAGGTCTGGCGCTGGGCCAGGGCCGGTGCGCAGACGAGAGGCCCCAGCACCTGGGCCGCCAGGAAAGCAAGCGCTGCGGCAGGCACGGAGGCTCCTGGGAGGCTGAGGCGCGAGGCGGCAGGGTCGGCCATGGCACGTTCGCGTTACGGCTGTGCCCCCACTCTGCCTGCCGGGGTGCGTCAGAAGATCGAGCGGAGGCGCTTGTGGAATTCGATCTGCACCGGGGTGTCATCCGTGTCGAGCGTCACCGAGGAGTTCACGGTGAGCGGCTCCTTGGCAGCCACATCCACCTCACCCTTCACCGGCAGAGGCTTGGCCGCTTCCACCTCCGCCTTCACCGGCAGCGGCTTGCTGGCCTCGATCGTCACCTCGCTCCTCACCGGCAAGGGCGCCCCTGCCTTGATCGCAACCGGCTCGTCAAGCACGATCCTGGGCTGACCCGTGATCGCGATGGCGTCCTTCGAGGCGATCTCCACCGCACCGCGAACACGCACCAGATCCTGGGCCTGGATCTTGATCGGGTTGGCCAGCTCCTGCACCCGCACCGCCGGAAGCGCCAGCTGGCTCACGTCCGCCCGCACGGGCAGGGGGCGGTCCAGCACCAGGGCGACCTGAAGGGGCCGGCTCGTCACCCGCAGCACCACGCCGCCCAGGATCGCCGCGGCCGCCACCAGCGCCAGCGGCCAGCGCACGGCCATCAGGATCCTGAACCCCTGGGACTGGTCGGAGGCGCTGGTCATCGGTCTCGGAGCGACGTGTGCTGGACCAGACGAATCAGGAGTTCCCGGTGATCACGCGCCGCCTGGCTCCACGACTCTCTACCACAGTCAGCGGTTGCACGTGGATCCCTTTGCGGTTCACCGGCGGGAGGATCCGCAATGGCCAGGCGGCGGCGGATCTAGACGTCCCCGCGGCTAGACGTCCCCGCGGATTTCCTGCAGCAGCAGATCCAGCTGACCGAGCGGCGCAGCCTCATTCTCCCGCTGCCAGGTCTCCTCGATGGCGCAGAGCTTCTCGGCCAGGCCGGCCAGCCCGCCGCGGGCATGGATGCCCTGCAGGGCATCCAGCAGCACGGGCATGCGGATCGAACCCGCCCTCAGGGCCCTGCGCAGATCGGCCTGGGTGCGGCCGGCATGACGCAGCCAGTCCCTGAGGAAGGCCTGGAGATCCTCACGCTGCTCGGCGGAGAGGGTCGCCATCGCCCTCACCGGCCGAGCGGAAACCAGCGATCCAGCCGCCGCTGGGCGCGCATGCGAATGGCCTCGGTGCGGTGCCGGCCGCAGACACCGAGCAGGGCGGTCATCGCCACCAGGTCGTCGCTGAAGCCGGCGGCCGGGATGAAATCCGGGATCACATCCAGCGGCAGCAGCAGATAGGTGAGGGCCGCCAGCACGGTGAACTTGGCCGTCGAGGGCGTGTCGGGGTCGAGCAGCATCTCCAGACACTCCAGGGCCGGGCGGGCCACGACCCGGCCGGCCCGGCGCAGCAGCCGGAGCAGCAGACTCTCATCGACGACGCTGCTCTCCAGCACCTCGGCATCGACGGAATGGGCGGAATGGGTCACGGCCTGTCAGGCAGCCAACCATCCCATTCTCGACCCGTCAGACCTCCACCAGGCCGCTGTCGATGCCGGTTTTCCGGAGCTTGCGCAGAGCCCGCTGCACCACCTGACGGCAGTACTCGCGGCTGCAGCCGAGCTGGCGGGCCACCTCCGCCAGGGTGCGCCAGTCATGGTTGCCGTCCAGACCGAAGCGCAGCATCACCACCGTGCGCTCCTTGGGGGTGAGGCTCGCCCGGTCCAGCAGCGTCCACACGGTGGCGCTGCGCTCGGCCAGCTCGGCGCGTTCCATCGGGGCCGGCTCGGGGCTGGGCAGCACATCCACCAGCTCGGAGGGGTCCGACTTCGACTTCACCACGCCCTGCAGGCTGACGGTGACGCTGCGCAGCTCGCAGGCCAGCAGATCCTCCACATCCGCCTGGGGGAGATCCAGGGCCGCCGCCAGCTGGGCCGGGGTGGCCGCCACCCCATGGGCCTGGAGATGGCGAGCCTTGGCGGCCCTCAGGCGGGTGAGCTTCTCGTTCACATTCACCGGAATGCGGATCGTGCGGCTCTGGGTGGACAGAGCCCGGTTGAGGCCCTGGCGGATCCACCAGTAGGCATAGGTGCTGAAACGATGACCGCGGGTGGGGTCATATTTCTCCACGGCGCGGGTGAGCCCGAGGGTGCCTTCCTGAATCAGATCGAGCAGATCCAGGCCCTTGTTCTGATAACGCTTGGCCAGATTCACCACCAGGCGCAGGTTGGCGGTGATCATCTGGTTCTTGGCCCGCTCTCCCTGGCGCAGGGTGCGGCGCTCGAGATCGCTGTACTCGCAGGCGGGCCCCTGGCCGCCGGCCTCGCGGCAGCGTTCCTGCAGGGCCGCCATCGCCTGCACCTTGCGGCCGAGGGTGAGCTCCTGCTCCGGGGTGAGCAACTGATGGCGGCCGATCTCGCCCAGGAAGCTGCTCAGCGAGCTGGCCATGGTCTGTCTCTGCACTGCGTTGAACCTAAGGAGTTCCGGGCGAAGAGAGGCGACCTTTCAACAAGCTTTCGGGTTTCCACGTTTCTTCCTGATTGCGTCAAGGTTTCATACATTTCCCACCCCCCGAGGCCACGCATCAGCAAAATGGGCGCCCGGCGATTCCTTCTGGCGACGCACCCGCGTGGCCCAACCGGGCGACTCGACCGGCCCAGCCGCGGCCGACCCGCCTCGCTCCGGATCCTCGGGCTCGCTACGGTTCCGCCCGTTGCCTTGACCCCATGGCCGGATTCGCGGCGCTCCCCCCCGCCCTGCTCAGCGGCGACCTGTTCGGCAGCCCCGTGTTCAGCCGCGCCGCCGTGGCCTACGTGCACTACCTGAGCTTCATGCTCTGCTTCGGCGCCCTGGTGCTCGAGCGGCGCCTGATCCGCCCCAACCCCGGCAAGGCCGACGCCACCTTGATGGTGATCACCGACGTGGTGTACGGCATGGCCGCCCTGGCGCTCCTCGTGAGCGGCATCCTGCGGGTGCTCTACTTCGGCCAGGGCAGCGACTTCTACACCGGGAACCCCCTCTTCTGGTGGAAGGTGGCTCTCTACCTGGGGGTGGGAGGGCTCTCGCTCTACCCCACCGTCACCTACATCCTCTGGGCGATCCCGCTGCGCAAGGGGGAGCTGCCCCAGGTGAGCGAAGCCCTGGCGTCACGGCTGGCCTGGATTCTCAACATCGAACTGGTGGGCTTTGCCCTGATTCCCCTGCTGGCCACCCTGATGGCGCGGGGTGTGGGTCTGCCGGGCACCCTGGCGGGCTGATGACCGCGCGCGCGCTGGCGCCACGCCTGCTGCCGCTGTTGCCGCTGCTCTTGCCGGTGCTGCTGCCGGCGGCAATGCCGCGATCACTGCCGGCGGCGCAGCAGCCAGGGGGCCAGGCGGCGCTGGCAGGCACGGCTCCAGCCTCAGCCTGCGCTCCGGCCACGGCAAGCGAACCGTTGCCGCCAGCCGGGTCGGGGGACGGCAGGGCCGCGCCGCCGCCGCCGCCCGACCCGACCGGCGGCGATTACCGCCACCGGCTGCAGCCCACCGCCTTCGGCTGGCCGCGACGGGACCACTGGTGCGTGTGGATCGAACCGGGGGCCAGCGACGGACCTGCCGCCCGCTGGGACCTGGCCTGGAGCCAGGCGGTGAGCGCAGCCCTGGAGACCTGGCGGGAGGTTCTGCCGGTCAGCGTTGTGGATGAGCCTGAGCGGGCCCAGGTGCTGGTGTGGCGGCGACGGCCGGCACTGCGGGGCGGCCGGGCCAGCCACGGCCGGGCCGAGCTGGAGCTGTGGCTGGTGCAGCGCGTCGCCGCGCCCGCCCTGGAGCCGCGCGTGACGGTGAGCATCAGCCCCGGCCAGCGGCCGGAGGCCATGGAAGCCACAGCCCTGCATGAACTCGGCCATGCCTTCGGGCTCTGGGGCCACAGCGACGATCCCGCCGATGCCATGGCGGCGGTGCCGGGGCCCACGCCGGTGCGCGGCCTCAGCCCGCGCGACCGGGCCACGGTGCAGTGGCTGCAGCGGCAGCCCGGTCTCAGCCCCGGCCCCTGAGCGGCGGGCGGCGGGCGCGGACGACCAGGGCGGCCAGGAACACCAGCAGCTGCACGATCACCACGCAGGGTCCGGAGGGCAGGTTGAAGGCACCGGAGGCCATCAGTCCAACCAGCCCGCAGGCGGCGCCGATGCCGCTGGCCAGG
>JALOOQ010000040.1 GCA_025454305.1 Cyanobium sp. Prado107 | reverse complement strand
GGCCAGCACGCTGGCGCTTCGGGGGCTGTTGCTGAGCAGGGACATCTCGCCGAAGATGTCGCCGGGGTTCAGCTGCGCCACCGACAGGTCCTCCCCCCCTTGCTGCTGCTTGCGCACTTCCACCGTGCCGCTCACCAGCTGATAGAGCGAATGGCCGGGATCGCCCTCCTGCACCACTGCTTCGCCGGGTGAAAAGCGCAGACAACGGGCCTGCTGGGCGAGGCTTGTGAGTTCCTCATCACTGAGGGCACCGAACAGAGGGTTGTGCCTGAGCAGAGCCACGCGATCGCCGGCCTCGATTCGAGTGGGGTGGTTGCCGTCCGGCCGTGAGCGTTTGGGCCGGAGTTCCCGCACCGGATAGGGCACGCTCTGACCCGTGCGCTCCAGGGCATACCAGATCTGGCCCAGCAGCTCGCTGCGCAGGTTGAGCAGATCCGCGAGGTTGCCTGGGCGCTGAAACACCAGGATCTCGTAGCTGATCGCGCTCTCGCCGAAACTCTCCACCCGTACCGCCGGAGCGGGGCTTGTCAGCACGCCGGTATGCCGGTTCAACACATCCAGCACCAGTGAACGCGCCTGAGCCGGAGGCAGGGCGTAGTCCAGGCCGATGTTGAAGCGGTTGCCCATGCGGCCAAAGCGGCAGAAGTTCTTCACCACTGTTTCGGTGACGGTGGTGTTGGGGATCACCACCAGCGAGCCCGAGATGTCTCGCAGGCAGGTGTCGTGCCAGTCCACCGACACCACCTCTCCCAGGTGCTCATCGCCCACCTGAATGAAGTCCCCCACCTGGAAGATGTCATCGAACTGCAGCTCCAGCCCGGCGAAGAGATCCTTCAGCGGTTCCTGCGCCGCCAGGCCCAGCACGGCCGTGAGCACCGCCGAGGTGGTCACCAGCCCCACCACGTCGAAGCGGGCCAGTTCCCGCAGCACGATCACCGTCGCCAGGGAGGATCCGGCGAGCATCAGCAGCTGCAGGAGGATCTGGGGAGGAGGCTTCCGCCAGCCCAGGGCCGGCGGCAGCTCCAGGACGAGCCAGATCAGAAGCCGGATCCCGAGGTAGCTGAACAGCAGCTTGTCGGCGATCAGGATCCAGGGGCGATAGGGGTCTGGGGGCAGGCCCTGCGGCAGGGATGACACCAGGGCCCAGGCCAGCAGTGCCGCCGCCGCCAGTCGTACAGGCAGCTCAGGCAGGTTCAGGCGGCGTGCCAGGCGCTGCAGGGGCAGCAGCAGGCTGATGCAAACGATGGCGGTGAGCCACACCTGAGGCAGGAACATCCGGACGGGGAACGGATACGGGAGTGGCAGTCGGACCTGCCGCACAGCACGGCTCGGCGGCAGGTTAGGTGGATCAACGGAATCGGTGGTAGATCGGTGGGTGCCTCCGGGTGACGACGCCCCGGCTGTCGCCCCGATTGATGCTTCGGTCCATGGTTCCCTCGCTGCTGCGGCCGCCGTCCCGCTCCGCCCTCACTGCACTCGCCGGCCTCCTCGGCATCGCTTCCCTGGTCTCTCCCGTGCTGGCCCAGCAGGTGCAGCTGCGCTGTGACGGCACTCTCCTCGAAGCTCAGGGCAGTGCCGAGCAGAAACGCGGCATCCAGCGCCTCGGCTTCAGCCTTGGCCTGGAGGCGGAGGCCGGCACGGCGGATGCGGCCCTTGGCGCGTTGCAGCAGCGGCTGGCCACGGTGCGCTCCGCTCTCCAGCGCCTCGAGGTGCAGGACCTGGAGGTCACCTCTCCGGCGACCTACACCAGGCCTGCGGAGCGCGGACGTCCCGCCCTGACCAGTGCCAGCCTGCGGATGAGCGGTGTGGTCGCCCCGGCGAGGCTCCAGCCCCTGGTGCGGGAGGTGGGGGGGCTGCCGGGGGTGCGCCTGGCGCCGGTGACGCCGCAGGCGGACGCCAGCGCCGATGCGGCGGTGAGGCGGCAGTTGCTGCGGGCCGCCTATCAGGATGCCCTGGCTCAGGCCCGGGAGATGGTGCAGGCCATGGGTCTGGGGGGTGCGCCGGTGCCACTGCAGGTGCAGATCCAGTCGGGCTTCAGGCCCGTTCCTCTGGCCCGGGCGGCCATGGAGGCATCGGCTGCGCCGCCGTTCGATCCGGCCGAACTGCCGGATCCGGTGGATCGCCTGGAGCTGATGGCACGCTTCTGTGTCCGCTGAGGCGTCCGCTGCGGTTGTTGCGGACAGAGTGTGGCCAAGGGGGCAAAATACTCAGATCCCACCGTCGCCTGATGCCCGACCCCAGCGCTGATGTCCAGGCCGGGGTACAGGTGTTCGCGCTGCTGGTGATGGGCCATTTCGTGGGCGACTTCGGCCTGCAGAGTGATCGCATGGCCGTGGAGAAGTGCCGCGGCAAGGCCCACACCCTGCCCTGGCAGTGGTGGCTCACTTCGCATGCGGCCATTCATGGCTTTCTGGTCACGGTGATCACGGGTGTGGCATGGCTGGGGCTGGGTGAGTGGCTGCTGCACATGCTGATCGACCACGGAAAATGCCGTCACCGTTACAGCCTTGGCCTCGATCAGATGCTTCACATCTGCTGCAAGGCTCTCTGGGTCGTCCTGATCCTGACCAATGGCTGGCTCGGCAGCTCCGGCCTGCTGCGAGGGTTGTGAGGCGACCCGGCGTCCGCCGCCAGCTCAGCCTTCTTCGAGATAGGTCGTCTGCTCCAGGCTGGACCTGAGATGGGCCATCAGCCGCCGGGCATCGCCGATGCCCAGCCGGCCGCTGGCGATCGCCACCTCGCTGGCCACCCGCAGCCGTTCCAGCAGCAGGTCGGGGTCGTGTTCCATCGCCTGGAGCACCTCGGCGTTGGTGTCACCGCGCACCACATGGTCCACCTGGTAACCCCCTCCTGCCGCCAGGCGGATGTGCACCGCGTTGGTGCTGCCGAAGAGGTTGTGCAGGTTGCCCATCACCTCCTGGTAGGCGCCGGCCAGAAACAGCCCCATCCAGTAGGGCTCTCCCTGCCGCAGCTCATGGAGTTCCAGCAGCGGTTTCACCTGGCCCCGGTCGATGAAGCGGGCCAGCTTGCCGTCGGAGTCGCAGGTGAGGTCGGCGAAGCTGCCCAGACGCGTGGGCTGCTCGTTGAGCCGCTGCAGGGGCAGCACCGGAAACAGCTGGTCGATCGCCCAGGTGTCGGGGGCGGAGCGGAACACCGACAGGTTGGCGTAGTAGGTGCCGGCCAGCACCGCCGGCAGGGTGCGCAGCTCCTCCGGCACCGCTGTGCCTGGCGGCAGGGTCGCCAGGTGGCGGGCGATCGCCCGGCAGCAGGCCCAGGAGAGCTGCTCCGCCTTGCCCCTCTCCGGCAGGCTCAGGTAGCCCAGCCGGAATGCCGCCAGGGCGTCATCGCGGAACTTGAGCGCGTCGTTCCAGGCTTCCTGCAGATGCTCCAGAACGCCGCTGACTGCGCTGGCGTCTGCCCCCTGGCTGCTGTCGTGCTCGCTCCCCCGCGCCGGCCAGGCCTCGATCGTGTGCAGGGTCTCGCGCAGGTTGCGCAGGATCAGCGCCTCCTCCACTGCGGCCTCCGGCTCCGACCCCGTCAGGGACGCGGCCCCGAGCACGTTGAACACCAGCACGGAGAAGTGGCTGGCGAGCGCCCGGCCGCTCTCGCTCACCAGGGTGGGCGGGGTGACGCCGTGGGGTTCGCAGCACTCGCGCACCGTGGCCACCACGTCGTTGGCGTAGTTCTGCAGCGAATAGTTCTTGGAGGCGGCGCTGGCGGTGCGGCTGCCGTCGTAGTCGATGCCCAGGCCGCCACCCACATCGAGGTAGCCCATCGGCGCTCCCAGCCTGGTGAGCTCCACGTAGATCCGCCCGGCCTCCTGGAGGGCGTCCTTGAGCACGGCGATGTCGTTGATCTGGCTGCCGATGTGGAAGTGCAGCAGGCGCAGGTCGGCCAGCAGGCCGGCCTGGCGCAGGGCCTCGACGCAGCTCAGCAGCTGCGGCACCGACAGGCCGAACTTGGCCCGCTCCCCCACCGAGCTGCCCCAGCGGCCGGTGCTGCGGGTGGCCAGTTTGGCGCGGATGCCGATCAGGGGAGCGGCGCCGAGCTCGTGGCTGGCGGCGATGATCCGGGGCACCTCGTCGGCCTGCTCGATCACCACCACCGGCTGGCGGCCCAGCTGGCGGGCCAGGATCGCCGTCTCGATGAAGCGCCGGTCCTTGTAGCCGTTGCAGATCAGCAGGGCGTCGGGATCATCCAGCAGCGAGAGGGCGATCAGCAGCTCGGCCTTGCTGCCCGCCTCCAGACCGAAGTGCCAGCGGCGGCCGCTCTCCACCAGCTGCTCCACCACGTGGCGCTGCTGGTTGCACTTCACCGGGAACACGCCCTGGTAGCGGCCCGCATACCCGTACTGGGCGATCGCCCGTTCGAAGGCGCCATGAAGCCGCTCCAGCCGGTCCTCGAGGATGTCGTCGAAGCGGATCAGCAGCGGCAGGCTGAGGCCACGGCCCTGCAGTTCCCTCACCAGCTCCACCAGATCCAGGGAGCCGCCGCGGTCGCCGCGGGGCTGCACCAGCATGTGGCCCCGTGCATTCACGGAGAAGTAGGGGTCTCCCCAGCGATCCAGGCCGTAGAGGCTGGCGCCGTCGGCGGCGGTCCAGGCGGAGTCACTGAGGCGGACGCCGGTCTCGGAGCGGCGCGGATCGGCGAGCACCATCGGCCGCGGGCGGGAGGAGGAACCGGCCGCCGGAATCTAGGCAGCACGGCACCCAGGAGCACGGTGATGGGCCGCAGCACCAACCGGTAGGCAGCGAGCATGGACCTGAGCGCTCCTCCCCCTCGGCGGATCCGCTGCCCGAGGACAGGGCCATCCGGGTTGAGCGGGCCTGAGGGACCTTGCTTGCCAAGGGGGCCTGCTGACGCAGACCATGGGCTGGATCTCCATCCGCGCATCCATGGCCGCCGAACGCACCTTCATCGCCATCAAGCCGGACGGCGTGCAGCGGGGCCTGGTGGGCGAGATCCTGGGGCGCTTCGAGCGCAAGGGGTTCAAGCTGGTGGGCCTCAAGCAGCTCACCCCCAGCCGTGAGCTTGCCGAGGAGCACTACGGCGTGCACCGCGAGCGTCCCTTCTTCGCCGGTCTGGTGGAGTTCATCACCTCCGGACCGGTGGTGGCGATGGTGTGGGAGGGAGACGGCGTGATTGGCAGCGCCCGCAAGCTCATCGGCGCCACCAAGCCCCTGGAGGCCGAGCCCGGCACGATCCGCGGCGACCTGGCGGTCAACATCGGCCGCAACGTGATCCACGGCTCCGACGCCCCCGAGACGGCCGTCTTCGAGATCGGCCTGTGGTTCCAGCCCTCCGAACTGAGCGACTGGACCCCTGCCGATCAGATCTGGCGCACCGAGGGCTGACTCGCCAGGCTGGTGCCGTTGTCCGGCGTCATCAGCCTTGTTGTCCCTGCGCAGCGCCGCCGCCCCACTGTCTGCCGGCAGCCTGTTTGCCGGCAGCCTGGTCTGGGTCACCCTGGCGGTTGCCGCTGGAGCGGGAGCATCCCCCCTGGTGCGGCCACCCAGGGTGGTGGATGTGCCCAGCCGCCCGGCGTTCGTGAAGCTTCCCGGCCGCGTTGAGGCCCCTGCCCGGTCCGGGCAGGGGCTGGTGGCGCAGACCGTGCTGCGCACCGCAACGCCGGGCCGCCTGCAGGTGCAGCTCCCGGATGGGCGCAGTTTTCGGCTCGGCGGTGATGCCCTGCTGCGCCTGGCGGGCAACACCCTGGAGCTCCAGCGCGGCCAGATCATCGCCTGGGTGAATCCGGGCAGGAAGGGCGGCACCCCTCTGCGGGTGAAGACCCGGGTTGCCACGGCTTCGATCGTGGGCACCACGGTGTTCATCGAAGCCACCGACACGGAGGTGCGGGTGTTCAGCTGGGAGGGCCCCGTGCAGGTGAGCACGGATGCCGGCCAGCAGGTGACCCTGAACAGCGGCGAGCAGCTCACCTACGTCGCCTCCCCCAGCGCCGCTGGCGAGCTGCCCGGATGGCAGGCCCCCCGTCGCCTCAGCCGTGCTGAACTCGACAGCCGCCGGGCCCGCAGCATCCTGCTCCACGGCTTCACGGCACCGATGGAGACCCTGCCGGTGATCGAGAAGGAGCTGGGTTTCAGACGCTGATGGCCCGCCCGAACGTCTTGCGGCACGGCTGGAGGGTGCTGCTGGTGGCCGTTCTGCTGGGCGCACCCTGGCTGGAAGCGGGCGATGCCGCCTTTTCGTCGTTGCTGTTCCGGCTGCGGGGACCCCGTCGGCCGCCTCCTGAACTCGTGATCCTCGATGTGGACCAGGACTCCGTGGCCCTGGAGGATCGCCTCACTCCCGAGGAAATCGCCGCCTCGCCGCTGTGGCGCCGGATGGGGCCTTGGCCCTGGCCGCGGGAGCTCCAGGCCGACCTGGCGGCCGAGGTGCTCGAGCAGGGGGCCCGCCAGGTGGTGTTCACCCTGCTCTACCCCCATCCCAGCCATTTCGGCACGGCCGACGACAGGGCGTTCCTCCGCCGCCTGACGCCCTGGCGGCATCGGGTTGTCCTGGTGGCCGGCTACGGAGCGGAGCAGGATCCCGCCACGGGGTTGGAACTGGTGCGGTTGCGCAGGCCCGTGTATTCCCTCGGTGCGCTGGGCCTCGACGCCCTGCTGGAGGGGGCCACGGGGGCGATCGAGGCCATTCCCGGCCGCCGCTGGCAGCTGCAGGCCCTGGCGGAGTTTCCCCCGCCGCATCCACCCGCCCTGGCCTTCGCGGCGGCGGGCCGCCAGCCTCCCCTGGCCCCCCTGGGGCTGGACTTCGTCGGCCCGGCGGGCACCGTGCCGGTGTTGCCGGCCTGGCAGGTTCAGCAGCAACCGCCAGGCTTCTGGCGCGACCGGATCGTGGTGATCGGCCGTACCCCATCGCGGCTCGCCGACCGACGTCCCTCCCCCTTCGGACCGCTCAGCAGTGTTGAGCTGCAGGCGGCGGCCCTGGCCACGGTGTTGCAGGGGAGGGGATTTCGGCCCCTGCCGGGCCCGGGGCACGTGTTTCTGCTGCTGGGCTGGGCCGGACTGGGCCTGGGGCTGCTGGGTCGGCCGGCGGCGGCGGCCGGCACGGCCACGACGGCGCTGCTCCTGGCGCTCGCCGCTCTCGCGGCCGCGGCCCTGGCCTGGCTGGGAGGCTGGTGGTTGCCGGTGTCGGCGCTGGTGGCGGCACCCCTGCTCGGTGGTGGCGGCCGCGCCCTCGGTCAGTGGCGGCGGGAGAGCGAGGAGCGCGCCTACCTCCACCAGGTGCTGGCGTGCCGTGTGTCGCCGCCGCTGCTGGCCGACATCCTGCGGGAGCCTGGCCCACTGGGCACCCAGCTGGGAGGCTCCCGGGCCCGTTGCGCCGTGCTGTTCACCGATCTCGTGGGGTTCACCCCGCTCACGGCCCAGCTGGAGCCGGGGGAGCTGTTCGCGCTGCTGAACCGCTACTTCGAGGCGATTGCCGCGGCCGTGATCGCCGAGAACGGGCTGCTGGACAAGTTCATCGGCGATGCCCTGATGGCGGAGTTCGGCGTTCCCCGCAGCCGTGGAGACGCGGAGGAGGCGCGGGCGGCCGTGCGGGCCGCCCTGGCGATGCAGGCCAGCCTGGTGCGCCTCAATACCGACCTGGCGGCCCATGGCCTGCCCACCCTGCGCCAGGGCATCGGCATCCACCTGGGTGAGGTGATCGCCGGCAATCTGGGCTCCAGCCAGCGTCTGGAATACACCGTGATCGGCGCCAGCGTGAATCTGGCCAGCCGCCTGGAGGGACTCACCCGTCAGTTTCCGCAGTTTCCCGTGCTGATCACCGGGGCCGTCCTCGAGGCGCTGCCCGACCAGCTCGATGTGGAGCCGCTTGGAGACCACCGCCTCAAGGGCTGGCCGGAGCCGGTGGCGGTGTACGGCCTGCGGGGGATCCGCTGATGCCTCTCCCCCCGTCACGGCCGCTGTCTCGACAGGCGCGGTTGATCCTGATCTCGGCCCTGATCGTGGCCGCCGCCGGGTTGCTGGCGGGTTGGCCGCCCCGCCTCTGGCGGGGCTGGGAGCGGATCGTGGAGGCTGAGCTCCTGCGCCTGCGGGGGCCGCGGCCCACTCCGGCCAACGTGGTGCTGGTGGCCATCGACGACGCCAGCCTGCAGCAGGGGGCGTGGTTCGCCGCAGAGCCCGCGATGCCGGCCTGGGCCGTGGGGACCAGCACTCTGCCCTGGCCCCGGGCCCGCTATGCCGAGTTGATCGAGCGCCTGCGCGCCGCCGGCGCCCGGGCGGTGGCGATCAACGTGGTGTTTGCAGGTGCCAGCGGCCGTGGCGCGGCCGACGACGCCGCCCTGAGCGCCGCCCTGCATCGCCATCGCGGTCACGTCGCCCTGGCGGCTGAAGTCACCGAGCCCCACGATGCCCAGACCGGCGCCGGCCTGGCCCTCGTGCTCCCCGAGGTCTTCGTGGCGGCCCTTGCCCAGCCCGGGCCTGCGGTTGCCCATCCGGGACTCGGTCTGGCCAACATCCTTCCACCGGGCAGTGGCGAACCCCTGCGCCATCCGGAGTTCTTCGGCGGGGTGCTGCTGCCTGCCCAGCAGCTGGATCCGTTCCCTGCCCTCAGCACCACCGCGCTCACCCAGGCAGGGCTTGCCAGCCGTCAGCCCGATCGCCGGCGCGAGCTCAATGTCTACGGAGCTGAGCCCCGTTTCGCGCGGCTCTCCGCCTGGGAGGTGCTGGACCCCACCCGTTGGCGGGGGCATCCGCTGCGCCAGCGCGTCGCTGGTGCAGTGGTGCTGGTGGGGCCGGTGGTGGCCGAGGGGGGCGTGGGTCTGCCCACCCCGTTCGGCCCTCTCTCGGGGCTGGAGACCCTGGCCACGGCCACGGCCAACTCCCTGGCCGGCGATGGCCTGGCTCCGTGGCCGGGCACTCCCGGGGGGCGAGCGCTGCTGGCGATGGCGCCGGTGGCGCTCGCGGCCCTGCTGCTGATGCGCTGGAGCAGCCGGACGGGCCGGCAGACCGGCCTGCTGGCGGCCTTGCTGGCCTTGCAGTTGCTGGCGGCCTACGGAGTCCTGCGCTGGGGCCACCGCTGGCTGCCGTTGCTGTCTCCGGCCTCCGGCCTGCTGGCCCTCGCCGTGGTGTTCGGGGTGGATGCCTACCTGGTGGAGGGCAGGGAGCGCCGCCGGCTGCGTCGCACCTTCGAGCGCTACGTCGCCCCGAGCGTGGTGTCGGAGATTCTGGCCACACCGGAGGAGGCGGAAACGATCCTGCGGGGCAAGCCGCTGCCGGTCACCGTGCTCTTCTCCGACATCAAGGGGTTCACCACCATGACCATGCGCCGCTCGGCGGCGGGGCAGACCGGTGCCCTGGTGGCCCAGCTGAACACCTACCTCACAGAGATGGTGGAGGTGATCACGGCCCATGGGGGCACGATCGACAAATTCGTGGGGGACTGTGTGGTGGCGGTCTTCGGCTCGCCCCTGAGCCGGGGCCTGCAGGAAGAGGCGGTTGCTGCTGTGCGCTGTGGCCTGGCGATGGGCGAGGCCCTGGAGCGCCTCAACGATCGCTGGCGGGCCATTGGCGAGGAACCCATCGCCAACGGGGTGGGCCTGGCCAGCGGCACGGTGGTGGCGGGCCAGATCGGCAGCCCGCGGCGGATGGAATTCACCGTGATGGGCGAAACGGTGAATCTGGCGGCGCGCCTGGAGAGCCTCACCCGCCAGCTCCCGGATGCGGCCCTGCTCTGTGATCAGGCCACCGCCGAGCTCGTGGCCGACACGCTGCCCCTGGAATCCATGGGAAGCTGGCCGCTGAAGGGCGTGGGTGAAGTCACCGTCCATGGGCTGGCGCGACCCATCCGTCTGCAACGGGATCTCCCCGAACGAGACCTTCCTCAACCAGGCCTTGACGCTCCTGATGCGTCGTCCTAGGGCTGCCGTGGTTGGGAGCCATGGGCCCGGCACCTCGCCTGGTCGCAGATTGGCCTGCCGGCATGGCGCCATTCCCCTCACTCTGGCGCTCGGTTCAGCCGCCTGGCTCGGGGCCGCGCCTCTGCAGGCCGCGCCAGCCCTCGCCACAGCCACCACGGCCGTGGTGCAGGAGATCCTCGACGGCAAGGAGCTCTACATCGATCAGCAGCAGGCGCGCGTCAAGCAGCGCGCCGCGGCGCCCCAGGCGATCAGCACCCGCAACAGCCGCGGCCAGCTGCAGTTTCAGAGCGGAGCGGTGGGCCGCATCAATCGCCTCTCCCGCCTGCAGCTGGGCGCCGGATGTTTCCAGCTCGACCGGGGCCAGATCCTGGTGTCCGGCCCCCAGGCGGGATGTACCCGCTCAGCGCGGATGAGTGTGCGTGGCACCAACTACGTGCTGGAGGTGGATGAGCAGGGGGCGGCGGAGCTCTCGGTGCTGGAGGGGACCGTGGAGGTCACGCCGCTGCAGGACGGCGAGCCCGACTCTCAGGCGAGCCCTGTGACGGTGGAG
Source organism: Cyanobium sp. Prado107 (assembly GCA_025454305.1). Lineage (GTDB taxonomy): Bacteria > Cyanobacteriota > Cyanobacteriia > PCC-6307 > Cyanobiaceae > NIES-981. The sequence continues at coordinate 3,329 of JALOOQ010000040.1, read as the reverse complement.
GCAGGTCAGCGCCTGCGGCTTTCGCCCGAGGGGGTTGTGCTCACCCTGCTCCAACTGGCTGCCGGTGACTACACCAGCATCCTCAACGGACCGCTGTTCGAAGGATTCCGCCTGCCCCTTCCGGCGATGGGCGCCCTCGAGAGCCACATCCGCATGAATGTTCCTGGCGTGCGCATCCCGAGCATCCCCGGTGCCGGCTCCCTGCCCGGGGGTCTGCCCCTGCCCGGGTTCATCCCCCGCCTGTTCTGAGCGAGGGTGTGAAGCGATCCCAGCGGAACGCCCGCAGCAGCTGGTCGGCTTCGGCCGGCAGCGCTTCATCGAGCGCCTGGGACGCCACCAGCTCGGCGGTGATCGCGGCCAGCAGCACGCCGTTGCGGTGATGGCCGGTGGCCAGCAGCAGCCCGGGGATCGGTCCCGGGCCGAGCAGGGGGCCCTCGTCGGGTGTGCAGGGGCGGAAGCCCCACCAGCGTTCCATCGGCGGCCAGCGGGACGCCTCGGGCAGCAGGGCGGCGATGCCCGCCTCCAGCTGCCGCTGGCCGTCGGGCGTGAGGCCGGCCGCGAAGCCGGCCTCCGGTTCGCTGGTGGCTCCCACCACCAGCAGTCCGTCCTCGCGGCCCACCAGGTAGGTGCCGGGGCCGAACACCACTCGCCGCAGGGCCTGGCGTGGCCCCTGCAGCGACAGCATCTGGCCCTTCACCGGAAACACCGGCAGCTCGGGCAGCAGCCGGGCGCTCCAGGCCCCGCAGGCCAGCACCGCCTGCCGGCAGGGCAAGGTGATCCGGCCGCCGTCGGCCCGGCGCAGGGCGACCCCCGCCAGGGCACCGCAGCCGTCCCGCTGCAGCGCCTCCACCTCGCTCCCTTCCTCGAAGCCCACCCCGAGACCCGCGCAGGCCCGTTCCAGGGCCCGCATCAGCCGGCGGCGGTTGTCGATCTGGCCGTCCTGCGCGAACAGCAGCCCCGCCTGCCAGACCGGTCCGATGCCGGGCACCTCGCGCTCCAGGGCCCCTCGGTCCAGCACCACGCCATGGCCGGCGGTGGGGTAGGCCTCGGCTGCGGCGACGTCGCGGAAGGGAACGACGATGCCGCAGGGACGCAGTCCGCAGCGCAGGCCGCTGTCGGCCTCCACCTGCTCCACCCAGGCCGGGATCCGGGCCAGGCTGGCTTCACCCAGGGCCAGCAACGCGCCGCTGAGACCCTCGGCGTGGGGCGCCAGCATGCCGGCGGCCACGAACCCAGCCGCTTCCCGTCGGTTTCGACTCAGCACGGTCACGGCGCGTCCGCGCTGGGCCAGTCGGTGGGCGATGGCCAGGCCCAACAGGCCGCCACCGAGGATCAGAACCGTTTCCGCCGCCACGTCTCCTGCTGCTTCCTCAACACCGTCGTCGTGCACGTCCATGGCAGTGGGATGGGCCCGATCGTTGGCGGTTGCCCTCAGGCCTCGGCCACCGGGTGACGGTAAGTTGCCAGGCCGGCACCACGACCATCCGCGACTCCGTGACCCGTCCGACCGGCCGGTACGCCGAGGTTCCACCGCAGGGGAGGGCATGGTCATCTCGCTGCGGCTGACCGGGGACCCCGCCGAGATTCCCGGCGCGCTCGATGCGCTCGAGAGCTGGCTCGGGGCGGCGGGGTTGAGCGCTGAGGATCTGGGCGAGTGGCGGCTGCTGGCTGAGGAGGTGCTCACGAACATCGTCCACCATGGATCGCCACCCCGTTGCGACGAGGCGATCCGCATCGATGGCCTCCGCTCGGGCGATGGAGTGGAACTGCGGGTGGCGGACCGCGGCCGGCCCTTCGACCCCTGTGCCGCCGCCCCGCCGGACCTGAGCGCGCCCCCGGAGGAGCGCTGCGGTGGGGGGCTGGGCGTGCATCTGATGCGCTCCCTCGCCGATGAGATGGCCTATGCCTATCGCGACGGCAGGAACATCCTCACCCTCAGAAAATCCTCGCCCTCAGCCTCCTGTAGTCAGGGCCAGGCGCAACCGGAGGTCGCCACTGACGATCCCCTCTAGGCTTGGACCAATTCGCGCCTCCGGACCACCCGGTGCTGCTGCCATAGCTCTCTCCGTCGCCATCGGAAAGCCTGAGAGCGGGCAGAACCCGGCCGTCCGCACGGTGAGCCTCGAAGGGCGTCTGGACAACGAGTCGGCGGCGCAGCTGGATCAGCAGCTGCTGCCGCTCTGGCTGGAGCCGTTCGATCTGCTGGTGTTCAATCTCGCGCGGTTGGCCTACATCAGCAGCATGGGACTGCGCTCCCTCTTCGTTGCCCAGAAGAAAATGCAGGAGCGCCAGGGCCGCACCCTGTTCGTGGACACCCAGCCGGCCGTGCAGAAGGTGTTCGACATCGTGGCTGCCGTGGATGTGGGCTCGGTGTTCGCCAGCGCGGCTGAACTCGATGCCTATCTCGATTCCATGCAGCGCAGGGCAACGCAGTCCAGCAGCGGCGATCCCGAGTGGGCCTGAGTGGCCGACTTCCCCCCTTACCCACTCCGCAGCGGCACACCCCGGGCACGTCCTGTCCATAGGATCGGGCGGACCGAGCGGGAACGGGCATGGCAGGACAGGTGGCGCAGCAAGGTGACTGGGAGGCCGTGATCGGCCTGGAAACCCACGTGCAGCTGGGCACCGCCAGCAAGATCTTCACCGCCGCCTCCACCGCCTTCGGCGACGACCCCAACACCCACATCGATCCGGTGGTGTGCGGCCTGCCGGGCACCCTGCCGGTGCTCAATCAGAAGGTGCTCGAGTATGCGGTGAAGGCCGCCCTGGCGCTCAACCTGAAGATCGCCGAGCACAGCAAGTTCGACCGCAAGCAATATTTCTATCCCGACCTGCCCAAGAACTACCAGATCTCCCAGTACGACGAGCCCATCGCCGAAGACGGCTGGATCGAGGTGGAGGTTGCGGAAAAGGGCAAGGACACCTATTCCAAGAAGATCGGCATCGAGCGGCTGCACATGGAGGAGGATGCCGGCAAGCTGGTGCACGCCGGCAGCGACCGTCTGGCCGGCTCCACCCACTCGCTGGTGGACTACAACCGCGCTGGCGTGGCCCTGGCCGAGATCGTCAGCAAGCCAGACCTTCGCACCGGTCGGGAGGCGGCGGAATACGCCTCCGAGATCCGCCGCATCATGCGCTACCTGGGGGTGAGCGACGGCAACATGCAGGAGGGTTCCCTGCGCTGCGACGTGAACATCTCCGTGCGGCGCGGCCCCGATGCCCCCTTCGGTACGAAGGTGGAGATCAAGAACATGAACTCCTTCTCCGCCATCCAGAAGGCGATCGATTTCGAGATTCAGCGCCAGATCAAGGCCTACGAGGCCGGCGAG
>JALOOQ010000177.1 GCA_025454305.1 Cyanobium sp. Prado107 | reverse complement strand
CATCGGCAAGGCCACCATCAAACAGCCCAACGTGGGCCTGCAGCTGCCCAACTCCGCCCTGTTCGGCGGACTCAGCCATGGCGCCATGCTCGGCACCCTGAGCCTGGGTCACATCCTCGGCATGGGCGCGATCCTGGGCCTCGCCTCCCGCGGCGTGGTCTGAATCCGCCTCTGAAGGCACGATCAATCCAGCGTTGACCCCCCGGGTGCCCGCCATGGGGTGGCTTTTACCTGGGTGGTTTTTGCCTGGTTGGTTTTGTCTGAGGCGGTTGTTGCCCACTGCGCTGGGTCGCTCACTGCGCTGTGTCTGAGTGAGCTGCTGGGGAGCGCGGCGGGTCGTGCGGAGCGCCCTCTTCAGAACTCACTCAGCAGAACTCACCCTGCAGAACTCATACGCCGACGGGCTGGACGGCAGAGGGTGAGCGCAGGGGCTGGGCGAAGTGAGCGGCGATGCGCTCGGCCATCTGGGGCGGGGTGAGACCGAGGGCCTGCTTGCTCTGCTCCGGACTGGCATGGTCCACCAGCATGTCCGGGATGCCGATGCGGAACACGGGCACCAGCACGCCGTGGTCGTTGAGGCTCTCCACCACCGCGGCGCCGAAGCCACCCGGCAGGGCGCCCTCCTCCATGGTCACCACCCTGCCGATGCGGCGGGCCATGGGCAGGATCAGGGCCTCATCGAGCGGCCGCAGGAAGCGGGCGTTGATCACGGCGGCCCGCATCCCCTGCTCCTGCAGGAGACCGGCGGTGGCCAGTGCCGGATGCACCATGGAGCCGTAGGCCACGATCAGCAGGTCGTCGCCATCGGTGAGCAGCTCGCCCCGGCCGATCTGCAGCGGCTCAAAACCCTCCTCGGCCAGAGGCACGCCCTCGCCTTCGCCACGGGGGATGCGCAGGGCGCAGGGGCCGTCGTGCTGGATGGCCGTGATCAGCATCCGCTGCAGTTCGGCCTCGTCCTTGGGGGCCATCACCGTGAAGTTGGGCACGGCCCGCAGATAGCTGATGTCGTACTGGCCCTGGTGGGTGGGACCGTCGGCACCGACGATGCCGGCCCGGTCCATCACGAAGGTGACCGGAAGCTTCTGAATGCCCACGTCGTGGATCAGCTGGTCGTAGGCCCGCTGCAGGAAGGTGCTGTAGATCGCGCACACCGGCTTGAGGCCCTCGCAGGCCATGCCGGCCGCCATGGTGACGGCGTGCTGCTCGGCGATGCCCACGTCGAAGTACTGGTCAGGAAGGGCCTTCTCCAGCAGATCGAGGCCCGTGCCGGTGGCCATGGCGGCGGTGATGCCCACCACCGTGGGGTCCTGCTCGCAGAGCTTCACCAGCGTCTGGCCGAACACCTTGCTGTAGCTGGGCGGCTTGGGCTTGCTGGAGGGGAAGGCCTTGCCGGTGGAGAGGTCGAAGGCGCTCTGGGCGTGGTAGCCCACCTGATCCGCCTCGGCATAGGGGTAGCCCTTGCCCTTGGTGGTGGCGACGTGCACCAGCACCGGTCCGTCGTGGGCGTGGGCCAACTGGAACAGCTTCACCATGGCGGCGATGTCGTGCCCGTCCACCGGACCCATGTAGGTGAAGCCCAGCTCCTCGAACACGGCGCCGAGCTTGGGAACCGACAGGCGCTTCAGGCTCTCCTTGAGGTTCTTGAGCTCGGGCGGCAGCTCGCCGTGCAGGAACGGCAGGTGCTTGATCGCCTCCTCGGCGTTGTCCTGGAGGAACTGCAGCGGCTTGCTGTGCCGCATGCGGTTGAGGTGGGTGGAGAGGGCGCCCACCGGCGGGCTGATCGACATGTCGTTGTCGTTGAGCACCACCAGCAGCCGGGTGTGGGGCAGATGGCCGGCATGGTTGATGGCCTCGAGGGCCATGCCGCCGGTGAGGGCACCGTCCCCGATCACCGCCACGCACTTGAAGTCGTCACCGCGGCGGTCACGGGCCAGGGCCATGCCCAGGGCAGCGGAGATCGAGGTGCTGGCGTGGCCGGCGCCGAAGTGGTCGAAGCGGCTCTCGCTGCGCTTCAGGTAGCCGGCCACACCACCCTGCTGGCGCAGGGTGTCGAAGTTGTGGTAGCGCCCGGTGATGAGCTTGTGGGGATAGGCCTGGTGGCCCACGTCCCACACCACCTTGTCGTGGTCGAGATCGAGGGTCTGATACAGGGCGAGGGTGAGTTCCACCACGCCGAGGCCGGGCCCCAGGTGGCCGCCGCTGGTGCTCACCACCTCCAGGTGGCGGTCGCGGATCTGGCGGGCGATCGCTTCGAGCTCGCTGACGCTGAGGCCGTGCAGTTGGTTGGGATGGCTCAGCTCGCTGAGGTGCATCGCGACCCGTCTAGTGACGTGCAATCTAGGGGTTGGTTCCAGATGGCCGGTGCCGATTGCGACACTGGGCCCATGAGTGAGACCCTCGCCACGGCCGCCGAGGCGGCAGCAGCCGCCGGTCCCGCCCCAGGTCCTGCCAGCGACGGCTATCTGCAGCGGATCCTGCGCGCCCGGGTCTACGACGTGGCGATCGAGTCGCCGCTGGATGCGGCCCCCAACCTCTCGGGCCGCCTGGGCAACCGCGTGCTGCTCAAGCGCGAGGACCTGCAGCCGGTGTTCAGCTTCAAGCTGCGGGGCGCCTACAACAAGATGGCCGGTCTCAGCCCGGCGGAGCTGGAACGGGGGGTGATCGCCGCCAGCGCCGGCAACCACGCCCAGGGCGTGGCGCTGGCGGCCCAGCGCCTGGGCTGCCGGGCGGTGATCGTGATGCCGGTCACCACCCCGGAGATGAAGGTGAGGGCGGTGGCGGCCAGGGGGGCCGAGGTGGTGCTGCACGGCGACAACTACGACGCCGCCTGCGCCGAGGCCACCCGGATCGCGGCCGAGCGCGGGCTCACCTTCATCCATCCCTTCGACGATCCCGACGTGATCGCCGGCCAGGGCACCATCGCCCTGGAGATCCTGCGCCAGTGCTCCACGCCGCCGGACGTGATCTACGTGGCGGTGGGCGGCGGGGGCCTGATCGCCGGCATCGCCGCCTACGTGAAGGCCCTCTGGCCCAGGGTGGAGATCGTGGGGGTCGAGCCCGTGGACGCCGACGCCATGGCCCGTTCCCTGGCCTGCGGCGAACGGGTGCGGCTGGAGCAGGTGGGTCTGTTCGCCGACGGCGTGGCCGTGCGCCAGGTGGGTGAACACACCTTCGCCCTGGCCCAGCGCCACGTGGACCGGATGGTGACCGTGAGCACCGACGAGATCTGCGCGGCCATCAAGGACGTCTTCGAAGACACCCGCTCGATCCTCGAGCCGGCCGGCGCCCTGGCCGTGGCGGGCATGAAGACCGATGTGGCGGAGCGGCAGCTGCGGGAGCGCTGCCTGGTGGCGGTGGCCTGCGGCGCCAACATGAACTTCGACCGCCTGCGCTTCGTGGCCGAACGGGCCGAACTCGGCGAGGAGCGCGAAGCGATGCTGGCGGTGGAGATTCCCGAGCGCCCCGGCAGCCTGCGCCGCTTCTGCGGCGTGCTGGGACAGCGCAGCCTCACCGAGTTCAGCTACCGCCTGGCGGATCCCCGGGTGGCCCACATCTTCGTGGGGGTGGCCATCCGCGACCGCGCCGACACGGAGGCTCTGATGGCCGCCCTCGAGAGCGCCGGCTTCCCCTGCCTCGATCTCAGCGACAACGAACTGGCCAAGCTGCACCTGCGCCACATGGTGGGTGGACGCCTGCCGGCCAGTGCCGGGCCGGTGCTGGCCCAGGGCGAGGAGCTGCTCTACCGCTTCGAGTTCCCGGAGAAGCCGGGAGCCCTGATGGCCTTCGTGAACGCCCTGCAGGCCAGCTGGAACATCAGCATCTTCCACTACCGCAACCACGGTGCCGACGTGGGCCGGATCGTCGTTGGGGTGCAGGTGCCGCCGGCGGAGCGGCCCCAGTGGCTGGCCTTTCTGGCCCAGCTGGATTACCGGCACTGGGACGAGAGCGCCAACCCCGCCTACCGGCTGTTTCTGGGCTGAGCCGGCGGCTGGGCCGGCCGGTGAGCTGGGAGCCGCGGTGGGCCTGCGGGTTGCCGCGCTCCCCTGGGTCTGCGTACCGTTGCCTGCAAGGCTGTGGCCCATCCCGATGAGCAGCGACAGCAATCCTGGAGCCGGCGATCCAGCCCGCAGCCATCCAGCCCACAACAATCCAGCCGAGTGCGTCCTCTCGCTGCCGGCACGGCTGGAGGCGATCCTCTATCTGAAGGGGCGGCCGCTGAACCTGGGGGAGCTGGCCGAACTGGCGGGCGTCGACCGCGATGCCGCCGAGCTCGGCCTGATCACCCTGATGGCCGACTACGCCCACCGGGATACCGCCCTGGAGGTGCGTCAGGAAGGCAGCCGCTACAGCCTGCAGCTGCGCGACGGACTGGCCGGGCTGGTGCAGAACCTGCTGCCGGTGGATCTCTCCACCGCCACCCTGCGCACCCTCGCCACCATCGCCCTGCGCAAGCGGATGCTCCAGTCGGAACTGGTGGACCTGCGCGGCTCAGGCGCCTACGAGCACATCAAGGAACTGCTGGCCCAGGACTTCATCGAGCGCCGGCGGCAGAGCGAGGG
>JALOOQ010000176.1 GCA_025454305.1 Cyanobium sp. Prado107 | reverse complement strand
GCGGCTTCGACGACATCGGCCGCTGGCAGCTCGACTCCGATGGGCGGCGCCTGGTGCTGCGGGGCGGCCGCGAGGCGCCGGTGTTCCTGAGGCCGGTGCGCAACGGCCGCCAGCTGCGCAAACTCGACCTGGAAGGCCAGCCCATCCGCTCCCGCCACAACGATCGGCTGACACGCCTCAGCGAGCCTCAGCCGATCGACCCGCGCCTGCACCTGGTGGGGCTGTTCCGTTACATGGCCGACGCCCCCAGCATCGAGCTCTGCGCCACGGGCCGAACCCTGCCGGTGGCGATGGAAGCCGACTATCTGAAGCTGGAGCGGGCCTACCTGCAGACCCGTGCCGCCGGGGCGCCGCGGCTGGTGAATCTGGAGGGCCTGATCACCACCCGGCCGTCGATGGAGGGCGGCCAGCCACCGCTGCGCACCCTGGTGGTGGAGCGCCTGGTGAACCTGCACGCCGACCGGACCGCCTGTCCCGGACCCCAGCAGCTGCCGCTGCGTGGCACCAGCTGGCGGCTGGGCAGCCTCACCCTGCAGGGCCGGCAGGAGCGCCCGCCGGCCGGCGGGCGGGCGGTGGAGCTGCTGTTCGAGAAGGACAGCAGCGACCGGGTGAGCGGCAGCGGCGGATGCAACCGGCTCATGGGCGGCTTCACCCTCGACGGCAAGACCCTGCGCTTCTCGCCGCTGGCCAGCACCAAGATGGCCTGCGCGGAGCCGGTGATGGCCTTCGAGATGAACGTCGTGCGCGCCCTGGAGCAGGTGCGTGGCTGGCGCATCGAGGGCGGCGAGCTGTTCCTGCTCGATGCCGGCGGACGCCCGCTGCTGCTCTATCAGGCCGCCAGCGATCCTGCCGCCGGCTCCTGAGCCGCCGGAGCATGGACGGGATCAACGCGGCGATGCTGCTGGCCGGGGTGCTGCTGCTGATCGGCATCGCCTCCAGCAAGTTCTCGGCCCGGCTGGGCATGCCCGTGCTGGTGCTGTTCCTGGCCGTGGGCATGCTGGCGGGCTCGGAGGGCATCGGCCGCATCCCCTTCGAGAACTACCTGCTGGCCAACAGCGTCGGCAGCGCCGCCCTTGCCCTGATCCTGTTCGACGGCGGCCTGCGCACCTCGCTCGACTGCGTCGGGCGGGTGTGGAAGCAGGCCCTGGCGCTCTCCACCGTGGGGGTGCTGCTCACCTCCGTGATCACCGGCCTGGCGGCGGCCTGGATCCTGGACATGCCCCTGCTGCAGGGCCTGCTGCTGGGCAGCATCGTCGGCTCCACCGACGCGGCGGCGGTGTTCTCGGTGCTGCGCACCAGCGGCCTGCGGCTGCCGGAGCGGCTCACGGCCACCCTCGAGGTGGAGAGCGGCTCCAACGATCCGATGGCGATCTTCCTCACCATCGGCCTGATCGGCCTGATCAACGGGCAGGCCGGCTCCGGTTCTGAACTGCTGCTGCTCTTCATCACCCAGTTCGGAGTGGGAGCCCTGGTGGGGGTGGGAGCGGGACGGCTGGCGGCCCTGGCGGTGAACCGGATCAATCTCGACCACCCCGGCCTCTACCCCCTGCTGGCGATGGCCTTCGGGCTGCTGGCCTTCGGCCTGGCGGCGGTGCTGGGCGGCAGCGGCTTCCTGGCGGTGTACCTCGCCGGGATCGTGCTGGGCAGCAGTCCGATCGTGTGGCGCCGGGGCATCTTCCTGTTCCACGACGCCGCCGCCTGGCTGGGGCAGATCGTGCTGTTCGTGATGCTGGGGCTGCTGAGCTTCCCCAGCCGTCTGGCGGCGGTGGCCTGGGAGGGCCTGCTGATCGCCCTGGTGCTGATCCTGGTGGCCCGGCCGGTGGCCGTGCTGGTGGCGGCCACCCCATTCCGCTACGACGCCCGGGAGCTCACCTTGCTCTCCTGGGTGGGGCTGAAGGGAGCGGTGCCGATCACCCTGGCCACCTTCCCGCTGATGGCCGGTGTTGCCGGCAGCCATGTGATCTTCAACGCCGTGTTCTTCGTGGTGCTGATCTCGGCCGTCAGCCAGGGCTGGTCGCTGCCGGCGGTGGCGCGCCGGCTGCGGCTCGGACGCCCGGCCGATCCGGCGCCGCCGTTGTCGGTGGAGATCCATGCCCTGCGCCATGTCGATGGCGAGATCGTCGATTACACGGTTCGCCCCGGAGCGCCGGCGGCGGGGCTGCGGCTGCGGGAGCTGGCCCGGCCCGACGGCATGGTGGTGACGCTGGTGGTGCGCCGCCGCCAGGTGGTGATCCCGCGCGGCGCCACCGCCCTCGAGCCCGGCGACCACGTGTTCGTGGCCCTGCGCGGCCGCGTGAAGCCGCTGATCGACCGGCTGTTCAGCCCGGAGGCGATGGAACTGCCGTTGCCGACAGACCTGGACCTCTCGTTCCCCGCCTCCACCACGCTGGGGCAGCTGAAGCGGTTCTTCGCCCTGGCCGAACCGCTGGCACCGGCCGCCGCCGCCCACACCCTCGCCCACCTCCTGGAACACGGGCAGGCCGGAGCGTCCGCCCGCTTCGGTCCCCTGGCGATCAGCCCGGGCCCCGACCCCGACGGGGTGCGGGTGCGGGCGGCCCGGGCCCTGGCTCAGGCAGCGCCGGCGGCGGGCTGAGCGCGCAGATCCACCAGGTCCTCCACGATCAGCTCGGCGGCCCGCTCGGCCGCGTCCAGGAAGGGCAGCAGCGTGCGCTGGGCGCCGAGGAACTCGAGCTTGGCCACCTCCGCCTCATCGTGGGCGGTGGCGATGAAATGACCCCGGAACCCGGCCGTCTGCAGGCCGTGGTGGATCGCCGAGTTGGCCTCCAGGGAAGGCAGGGTGCTCACCACCACCGTGGCCGAGGAGAGGGGCAGCGAGGCCGTGAACTCCGGATCCTCCGAATCCCCGTACTGCACCGGCAGTCCCTGGGCGGCGGCCAGGCGCAGGGCCTGGGGATCGAAGTCGATGCCGAGGATCGAGAGGTTGTGGGGCCGGAGCTGGCGGTGGATGGCGCCTCCGAAGCGGCCCAGACCCAGCAGGATCACGTCCACCCGGGCTGGCCCGGAGGAACTCCCGGCGATCTCGCTGAAGGGGTTGCGCCGCTCGAACAGCCGCAGCGGCCCCCGCAGCCAGCGGTAGAGCTGATCCGAGCCCAGGATCATGTAGGTGGAGAGGGCGATCGTGATCACCCCCACCAGGGTGATCAGGCTCACTTCGGCCGCGCCCAGCTGCCCCAGCTGCAGGCCCAGGGCCGCCAGGATCAGCGAGAACTCCGAGATCTGGGCCACGGTGAGGCCCGCCAGCAGCCCGGTGCGGCGCCGGTAGCCCATCGCCCCCATGATCGCCACCACGATCAGCGGGTTGCCCACCAGCACGAACAGCGACAGCACCAGGGCCGGCCAGAGCTGCAGCCCGGCGGCCGAGAGGTTGAGGCCGGAGCCCAGATCGATGAAGAAGAACAGCAGCAGGAAATCGCGCAGACCGGTGAGCCGGGAGGCGATCGCCTCGCGGTAGGCGGTGGAGGCGATCGACACTCCGCCCAGGAAGGCGCCCACCTCCTTGCTGAAGTCCACCGCGTCGGCCAGGGCGGCCAGGCCCACGGCCCAGGCCACGGCGAACAGCACCAGCAGCTCCTGGTTCTCGGCCAGGCGCCCCAGCAGCGGCGGCATCACCCAGCGCATCGTGGCGGCGGTGCCCAGCACGAAGGCGCTGCCCACCAGCAGCAGCCGCACCGCCTGGGCGGCGATGCCGCCGTCGGCCTGGATGGTGAAGGAGCTGAGCAGGATCATCGCCAGGATCACGGCGATGTCCTGCACCACCAGGAAGCCCACGGCGATGCGCCCATGCAGCGAGTCGATCTCCCGCTTGTCCGAGAGCAGCTTGACGATGATGATCGTGCTGGAGAAGGTGAGGCACACGGCGATGTAGATCGCCTTGACCGGCGCAAAGCCCAGCCCCACAGCCAGCAGGAAGCCGAACAGCGAGGTGAACACGATCTGGCCCAGGCCGGTGGCCAGGGCCACCGGACCCACCGAGCGGATCAGGCCCACATCGAGCTTGAGGCCCACCACGAACAGCAGCACCGAGATGCCGATGCTGGAGAGCAGCTTCAGCTCGCTGCCACCGGACACCCAGCCCAGCACGGCGGGACCCACGATGATTCCGGTGAGGATGTAGCTGATGATCAGCGGCTGGCGCAGCTTCAGGGCCAGCACCCCGATCACCCCCGCCAGCAGCAGGATGGCGGCGAGTTCATGGAAAACGCTGCTGAAGATCATCCGCTGGGGGAGGCGCTGATGGTGAGGCAGGCGGGGATGCCCGCCGGACCATCAGCTAAGCGCAGCCTCAGCGGCCCAGAAGGGCCTCAGCTGGCCACGTAGGCCTCCACCGCCTGGCCCAACTGGCGCAGCCGCGCCAGGGCGTCGCGCTCGAGGTTGCGCACGCGATCGCGGCTGATGCCGAGGATGCGGCCGATGCCGGTGAGACTCATCGGCTCCTCGCCTTCGGCCAGATCGGGTGAGGGGATGCCGTAGCGCATCTTCAGCACCCGCCCCTGCAGCTCCGGCAGCTGCTCCAGCAGCGCCCGCAGGTCCCCCTTCAGGCACTCCCCGTCCACACG